>DASTMP010000473.1:0-36671 GCA_035714085.1 Blastocatellia bacterium | reverse complement strand
AAGTTACTTGATTGCCTCAAACAAGACGACGCGCACGACGCGGTCAGACGCAACATCGTGCGGTTGCTGCAGTACGTCGAGATCCCGCGGCGGCTGGCGGGCAAAGTCTACAGCGATTGCGTCGATTTGATAGACGACGCGCGCCAACCGGTCGCCGTGCGGACGTTCGCGTTGACGGTTGCGGCGCGCGTCGCGAAGTCGGAGCCGGATCTAATGGGCGAATTGCGGCTCATCGTGAGAAAACATCTTCCGCATACGACAGCCGCATTTCAAAAACGCGCAAGAGGGATTTTGTAGCGCGACTCACACAGGCTAAGGGTAACGAACATGTCCGAGCAAACAGCAGACTCTTTCGAAACCATACTCCACACAGACGGCCGCGTCGAACTGCGAGATCACTCGACGATCGAATCGAGCCCGCTATACAACGAAGACCTCGCGCCGGTTCCCGTGGCGAAACGTAACTGGACGACCTACAACTACGCCGCGCTCTGGATCAGCATGGCGCATTGCATTCCGACTTATATGCTCGCCTCGGGATTGATCGCGTCAGGGATGAACTGGCGGCAGGCGCTCTTCACGATCCTGCTCGGCAACACTATCGTGCTCGTTCCGATACTGCTCAATTCGCACCCCGGGACAAAATACGGAATTCCATTCCCGGTCTTCGCGAGGGCCGGTTACGGCGTGATCGGATCGAATCTGCCGGCGCTGATGCGCGCGCTGGTGGCCTGCGGCTGGTTCGGCATTCAGGCCTGGATCGGCGGCGAGGCGCTGCATACGTTGTTCAAAGCGATTATTCCTGGATGGCAAACGCTGTTGGGCGGCCCGGCAGGCGGGCACACGCCGACCGAATGGTTGTCGTTTCTGCTCTTCTGGGGGCTGAACATTTACATCATCTATCGGGGGATGGATTTGCTGCGCGCGGTCGAAAACTGGGCCGCGCCTTACGTGCTGGTGATGACGGCGATATTGCTCGGCTGGGCGATCTCCCGCGCGCACGGATTGGGCAATCTGCTGCGCGACGAAGGCAAGTTTCAAACTCTGGCTGAATTCTGGCCCGTCTTCATTCCGTCGCTGACAGCGATGATCGGATTCTGGGCGACGCTTTCTTTGAATATGCCTGATTTCACGCGCTTCGGGCGCAGCCAGCGCGAACAATCGATCGGGCAGGTCGCCGCGCTGCCGGCGACGATGACCGTTTTCGCCGCGATGGGCATAATGATTACGTCGGCCGCCGTAGTCATCTATCCGCAGATGAAACCGAACGAGTTATGGGATCCGTTGAAAGTGGTCGGCCAGTTCGACAGCGTGCCGGTCGTGGCGATCTCTATGTTCACGGCGGTAGTGGCGACTCTGGCGGTCAACATTGCGGCCAACGTCGTCTCGCCCGCCAACGATTTCGCCAACGCGTTTCCGCGGCTGATATCGTTCCGCGCGGGTGGATTGATCACCGGCGTCATCGGCATCGTGATGCAGCCGTGGAAGCTGCTGGCCGATCCGTCGGCTTACATCTTCACGTGGCTGAACGGGTATTCCGGCGGCCTCGGCTCGATCGCGGGCGTCCTGATCGCCGATTACTGGCTGGTTCGGGACAGGAAACTGGCGCTCGGCGATCTTTACCGCGCGAAGGGCGTTTACACGTACGCGCAGGGGTGGAACTGGCGCGCGGTCTCGGCGACGCTGATCGGGTGCGGACTGGCGTGGATCGGCCTGATCATTCCACAACTCAAGCCGCTCTATGATTACGGCTGGTTCGTCGGCTTCGGCGCGTCGGCCGTGATTCATTACGGCTTGATGAAGACATTCCCGCCGCAGAAAGAGGTTAAAGTCGAAGCGGAAGCAATGCAGAGAGGAGCGTAAATTATGTCAGGCATCATCAAATGCGGTTTGATTCAAGCGAAGAACGCCGCGCCGACGGACGCGCCGATCGAAGCGATCAAGCGGATCAACGTCGATAAACATCTGAAGCTGATCGAAGAGGCCGCCGAACATGGCGTGAAAATTTTGTGCATGCAGGAAGTCTTCACCACGCCTTATTTCTGCGCCGAGCAGCAGACGCGCTGGTACGAAGCGGTCGAAAAGATCCCCGACGGGCCGACCGTGAATTTGATGCGGGATGTGGCGCGCAAACACGGGATGGTTTTGATCGTTCCGATCTACGAGGAAGAGATCACCGGCGTTTATTACAATACGGCGGCGGTGATTGACGCGGACGGCAAATACCTGGGCAAATACCGCAAGAATCACATCCCGCACGTCGCGCCTGGATTCTGGGAGAAGTTCTATTTCAAGCCGGGCAATCTCGGCTATCCGGCGTTCGACACGGCCTACGCCCGCATCGGCGTCTACATCTGCTACGACCGGCACTTCCCCGAAGGCGCGCGGGCGTTGGGATTGAACGGCGCCGAAATCGTCTTCAACCCTTCGGCGACGGTCGCCGGTTTGTCCGAATATCTCTGGAAACTCGAACAGCCCGCGCACGCCGTGGCCAACGGCTATTTCATCGCCGCGATCAACCGCGTCGGCTACGAAGCGCCCTGGAACATCGGCGAATTTTACGGCCAGAGTTATTTCTGCGACCCTCGCGGCCAGATCATCGCCCAGGCGCCGCGCGATGATGACGCATTGGTCGTGGCGGATTTGAATCTCGACGTGATCCGCGAGGTTCGCAACACATGGCAGTTCTTCCGCGACCGGCGGCCTGAAACTTACGACGCGCTGGTGAATGAATAAACAGCCAAAGAGAACACAGAGAACACAGAGACATGCCATTGTCTTTTGCCTCTGTGTTCTGCGGTGATCTCTGGGGCTGATCGCAGAGGAGTTAAAGATGCTGGAATTCGCAATCACCTTCAAACCCGACATGCCGCCCGACCGCATCATCCATTTGACGAGGCAGGCCGAACATAACGGCTTCGCCTACGGCTGGATTTTCGATTCGCACGTCCTGTGGCAGGACCCTTATCCGCTGCTGACGTTGATGGCCGCGAATACCGAAGAGATGCGGCTGGGCACGTGCGTGACTAACCCGGCCGTGCGCGATTGGACGGTGACCGCCAGCCTGCTCGCCACGCTCAACCGCATCTCGGGCGGGCGAATGGATTTGGGCATCGGGCGCGGAGACAGCTCTCGCCGAGTGGTGGGCAAGCGCCCGACGACGCTGGCCGATCTGGAAGCGTGCGTGCAGACGGTGCGCGACCTCTGCTCGGGTAAGCAGATCATTTACGAAGAGCAACCAATCCAAATGGCGTGGGCCACCGCCGGCGCGCCGCCGGTCTGGGTGGCCGGTTACGGGCCGAAGGCGCTGCGCTGCGCCGGAAAGATCGGCGACGGCGTGATCCTGCAATTCGCCGATCCGCATTTGATCAAATGGTGTTTGCAGTTCGTGCGCGAGGGCGCGGAAGAGGCCGGGCGCGATTTCTCGAAGATCAGAGTGATGAGCGCCGCGCCAGTGTGGGTTTCGGACGACCTTAACGAAGCGCGCGACCGCGTGCGTTGGTTTCCGGCTTTGGTGGCGAACCACGTGGTTGATCTGGTTTCGCGCTACAAACCCGAGGAGTTGCCGCCGGAGTTGACCGCGTATGTCAAAGACCGCAAAGGCTACAACTATCTACACCACGCCGAGGTCGGCAGCAGCAACGCCGAATTCGTCACCGATGAAGTGGTTGACCGATTCTGCATCGTCGGGCCTGCCGGAGAACAGATACGCCGGTTGAAGGAGCTTGAAGAGGCCGGCGTGACGCAGTTCAATATTTATCTGATGTGCGGCGACGAAGAGCAGACGGTGGAGGTTTATGGTCAGGAAGTGATACCGTCATGTCAGTATGGAGATAGATTATGAATACGATCTGCGATAACTACATAGGCGGGAAATTGATTCCTGTCGGGGCGTCCAGTCACACGCCAGTTTACAATCCTTCGCGCGGGGAAGTGATTGCGCAGGCGCCGGAGAGCGACGCGCGGGCTGTAGATCAGGCGGTTCAGGCCGCTAAGAAAGCTTTTCCAGCCTGGGCCGACACACCGGTGGTCGAACGCGCCCGTGTAATGTTCCGCTTCGCGCATCTGCTCGAAGCCCATTTCGACGAGCTTGCCCGGATGGTCACGCGCGAGCACGGCAAGACGCCTGATGAGGCGAAGGGCGACGTGCGACGCGGGATCGAGATGGTCGAACTTGCCTGTCACGCGCCGACGCTGCTGATGGGGCAGACGCTCGACAACGTCGCGCGAGGCATTGACGGGCGCGTCGAACGACATCCGCTCGGAGTCTGCGCTGGAATCACGCCGTTCAACTTCCCCGCGATGGTTCCGCTCTGGATGTTTCCCATCGCCATCGTTTGCGGCAACGCGTTTATCCTCAAACCTTCGCCGAAAGTCCCGATGACGCCGATGCGACTGGCCGAGTTACTGACAGAAGCTGGGCTGCCCGAAGGCGTCTTCAACGTGGTCCACGGCGGCGTCGAAGCCGTGGACGCGTTGCTAAAACATCCCGACGTCGGCGCGATCAGCTTCGTCGGCTCGACGAAGGTTGCGAAATACATATACGAAACCGCAACGGCTCACGGCAAGCGCGCGCAGGCCGCCGGCGGGGCGAAAAATTACATGCTGGTGATGCCCGACGCCGATCTCGACGCGGCGACGAGCCAGATCATGGGCGCGGCTTTCGGTTGCAGTGGACAGCGGTGCATGGCCGGAAGCGTCGCGGTCGCGGTGGGCAAGGCCGGCGATCCGTTGATCGAAAGCCTGGACGCGGCGGCGAAGAAGATGCGGGTCGGGCCTACGGACGGCCTCTCCGCGGAAAGCGCCGTGGATATGGGACCGGTGATTGACGCAGTGGCGCGCGATCGGATCGGAAGTTATATCGATTTGGGATTGAATGAAGGCGCGAAACTGGCCACGGACGGGCGTGGGGTGGAGTTGACCGAATGGACCGAGGGGTTCTTTGTCGGCCCGACGATCTTCGACGAAGTAGCGCCCCAGATGCGGATAGCGCGCGACGAAATCTTCGGGCCAGTCCTCGCGGTGATGCGCGTCGATGATTTGAGTCAGGCGATCGCGCGCGCCAACGAGTCGCCCTACGGCAACGGCGCGGTCATCTTCACCCGCGACGGCGGCGCGGCCCGAGCGTTCGCGCGCTATGTCAATTGCGGCATGGTCGGCGTCAACGTCGGAGTGCCGGCGCCGATGGCCCTGTTTCCGTTTACGGGATGGAACCAATCGTTCTTCGGCGATCTGCACATTCAGGGACAAGAAGGGTTCCACTTCTACACTCACAACAAGGTCATCTTGAATCGATGGAATGATCCGGGTAAACGGGTGCTGGGCTGGTAATATGAAGATCATTCCGCTCGGAACCAGTTCAGGCAAACCTACGATGCGTCGCAACGTAAGCGCGCTGGCCGTCGTTGGCGAAGGCGAATGGTGGCTGTTCGATTGCGGCGAGGGGACGCAGACCCAGATCGCGCGCGCCGGCATTTCACCGCAAAAACTCGCCGGCGTCTTCATCTCGCACCTGCACGGCGATCATTTCAACGGCCTGCCCGGCTTGCTTTCGACGATGTCGCTCGACCAGCGCGAAAAAGAGCTGACGCTGGTCGGCCCCACGGGCATTGACGAATATCTGACGCTGCTCGCCAAGTTGAAAATCTGCCACGTTAATTATCCGCTCAACCTGCGCGAATTCGACGCGCAATATTTCGCGGGCAGAGAGCAGGAACTGGTTTACGAATCGTCCCGATTCACAATCACGACGCGCCCTCTCGACCATCGCATCTTCGCGCTCGGATACAGGCTCGAAGAGAAGACCAGGCCGGGCCGGTTCAACCTCGAGCGCGCGAAATCGCTGGGCATTCCCGCAGGGCCGTTATATTCGCGGCTGCAATCGGGCCAATCGATCACGCTCGAAGACGGGCGCGTGATCCACCCGTCGGAAGTTCTTGGGCCGCCGCGTCCCGGCAAGGCTGTCAGTTACTGTCTGGACACGCGCCCCTGCGCCGGCGCCGTGAAACTTTCAGAGAACGCCGACTGGGTGATTCACGAAGCGACATTTACCGAAGAACTGATCGAAGAGTCGAATCATTTCGGCCATTCGACCGCGATCCAGGCCGCCGAGATAGCCCTCGAAGCCAATGCGCGCCGCTTGCTTATCACGCACTTCAGCTCGCGTTTTTCTGACGTGCGCCCGCTGCTGGAAGAGGCTCGCTCTGTCTTTCCAGAAACTTACGCCGCGGAGGATTTGGTCGAACTGGAAGTATGAGAGCTTATATGTTGATTGAAGAGTTACATAAAGCCCACTTCGAAAAACGGGAAGCGATTCGCGCCCGCCTCGCCGAATTCGAGACGCTCTTGCTCGAAGGCGACGACGATCGTTTATTCGAAGAGCTTGTCTTTTGCATCTTCACCGCGGGGGCGAGCGCGCGGATGGGGTTGAATTCTATTGAAAGAGTCCGTCCCCATCTCATCAAGGCCGGCCAGAAACGATTGACCCGGCTGCTCCTCGGAGCTCATCGTTACCCGAACGCGCGCGCCGGATACGTCGTTCACACGCGGGATTTCCTGAAGCGCGATTGCGGACTGCGGCTCAGGGAGCGGCTCGATTCGTTCGGCGGCGATATGGAAGCGCGCCGCGACTTCTTCGCGAAGAACCCGGGCGTCAAAGGCGTCGGCTACAAAGAGGCCAGCCATTACCTGAGAAACATAGGCTATCGAGGCTACGCGATCCTTGATAAACACATTTTGCGAACCCTGTATGAGATCGGAGTGATCGATTCCCCCGATCCTCCAGGCGCGAAAAAAAAGTATCTGGACGTCGAAGACCGGATGAGAAAATTCGCCGAGGGTATTAAAATCAACCTCGACGAACTTGATCTCCTGCTTTGGTCGAACAAAACCGGCGTCATTTTGAAATGACGAATGCTCTCGAGGTGTTCACATGAAAAACGCTCTTCGGATTCTGACGATCCTACTGGCCGCCGCTCTCCTGTCGGCCTCCGCGCTGGCCGAGACGCGCGGCAAAACGCTCAAACGCGCCGCCAATGAAATACGCAAGGCCAACTACATCGAGGCCGAAAAAATCTATCGGCGTCTGCTCGAAAAAGATCAAACCGACAAGGACGCGCGGTTGGGTCTGAGTTTCGCGCTGGTCAAACAGATCAAGTTGCAGGAAGCTTACGAAAACGCGGCGCAGGTGATCGCCGCCGACCCGATCAATTCGCGCGGATTCGCGCTGCTCGGAACCGCGCTGCTGCGTTCGGGTGAATTCCGCAACTCGGTCGAAGCCCTCTACACCGCCGTCAAGTTCAACAACAAAGAGGCGTTGGCGATCGCAGGGCTTTCCGAGATCGAATATTACGAGCATCGAACGCGCAACTCTTACGACGGGTTAAAGAAAGCGATCTCGATTGACCCGATGGAGCCCGACTATTATCTATCGCTGGCGCGAGCCTGCTCGCGGCTGGAGTATTACAACGAAGCCGCCGACGCATACCAGCGATTCCTCGACGTCACTCCGAAGAGCGATGTCGAACGCCGGGCGCGCATTCGCGGGCTGATCGATTTCTACCGCTACCTGGGGAATACGAAGATTCATCGCACAAGCGGCAAAGAAATCACCAGCGTCCCGTTCGAATTGGTCAACCATCGCCCGTTCATCACACTTACGATCAACGGCGGGACCACCTTGCGATTCGTCGTCGACACCGGGGCCAGCCTGTCGGTGATTTCTGATACGATCGCCGCGCGTTTGGGCATCAGGCCCATCGCGCGCGGAGGCAATGCGCGGGCGGTCGGCGGCAACGGCTCGTTCCCGATCGTCTACGGGCTGCTCGATTCGATCACTATCGGCGAAGCGAAGATCGAGGCGGTCCCCGTTTACATCCGCACCATTCACAGCGCGCCTGATACTCCCGAAATCGAAAAGGCCGACGGTTACATCGGGCTGTCCGTTCTGGCGAACTACGGCGTAACACTTGATTACCATGCCAAGCAGATGACGCTCGACCGCACTCCGATCCGCGAAGAGCCGGTCAAACCCGACGCCGCGAAGCCCGCTGACACGCCGTCCATTGTCGGCGATCTCGTCAACGGATTCGAGGTCCCGATTCGCAGCACCAGCGGCGGACTGGCCAGCGCCGAGGCGCAATTGCCGAAGTTGAAGCGCCCGCTCAATTTCATCATTGACACCGGCGCGACCACGACCGTTATCTCGAAGGCCGCGGTCGAGCGCAACGATCTGGAGGGGCTGAAGATCAAAGGCGAGACCATTCGCGTCATCGGCGCGGCCGGCATCGAAGAAGGCGTCGAAACGCTCGGACTTTCGGCGCTGACAGTCAATGGTTTGAGAAAGAGCAACTCGCGCGCCGTGATCTTGAGCCTCGATGCGGTCAATGAGACTTCGGGATTTGAGCAGCATGGAATCCTGGGCGGAGACTATTTGGAGCACTTCCGAGTGGCGATCGATCTGCGGCGCTTCCAGTTCAAATTGACGCCGCAGAGCAAAGCGATTACGGTTGCGGAGAAGGAATGAATGGCGGTTGACGCCTTGGCGCCAAGGCGCCAGCAGTATGGTTACAGGCATCTACTTAGAAACATCGGTCATCGGCGCATATCTCGACAAAGGCGAGTCGTTCCGCCGCGACCTGACTATCCGGTGGTGGGAGCACGAATTGAAGAATTACCGGGCATATGTTTCGCCGCTGGTCGCGCGCGAACTCGAGCGCGCGCGCGAACCGTACCGGCGCAGCTATTTGCAATTGATCAGCGCTCTGCCACAGTTGGAGATCACGGAGGAGGCCGCGATACTGGCCGATGGTTACATCGGGCGCGGCATCTTTCAGAGGAAATATCTGGGTGACGCGCTGCACGTCGCGCTCGCCTCGTTTCACAAGATTGATTACCTGGTGACATGGAATTTCGGCCACCTGGCGAACGTGCATCGCCAGGCGCGGATAAAATTGTTCAATACCGCGGCCGGATTCTTCGTCCCCGAAATCGTGACGCCTGAATTTCTGGTGAGTGAGCTGTGATAGTGGGCGGTGGGCAGTGAGCAGTGGGCAGTCGTTGCCCGCTATCTACTGCCCACTGCCCACTATCCAATGAGTTATGTATAAACGCCCCAGGTTTCTTGAAGAGTTGCAAGCGATCCGCGAAGAGATGTCGCGCGAATGTGATTACGATATGGACCTTTTCGCTGAGATGGTAAGGAGCAATCAGCCTCCCAAGCGCGGCCCCGCGCGCAATATCCGCGGCGTCCGCCAACATGTCGCTCCCAACGAGATAGCGGCGCCGAAAGCACCCTACAAGAAGAAACCTTGAGATCGAACCCTCCTCCCTGAAGATTAGCCGGAATATGGGCGAACCTTTTCACGCAATAGGATTCAACATCACCGATGAGACTTCCTACCAGGCGCTGGCCGAAGAGGCGCAACAGCGGGGGACGGCGAGCAAAGCCCGGCGTGAACAAGGCGTGCTCCACGGTTTTTGCTGGAGCGTCGGATCTGGACTGGAAGTATGGACGATGCTCTACGAATCTAAGGACGGCCTCTTTTACGCCGATTGCCGTCCGGCCTTTCGCGCTCGCCACGTCTTCAGCCTCTACCCATGGGAGATCGCCGAATACGAGGAGGACGGCGAGGCCGTGGCGAGGGGGGTTCTGGTCAATTCCGGCGTCGAGGTCGTTTTCGAGTTGCAAAACATCACCGAAGTCGACCTGAGCCGCTTGCGCGACCGGCAGATCACGGCGTCCGTTTCCGGCCTGGCTTATCGCGCGCGGGTAATCGCAAAGACCAAAGACCCCCTCTTAGCCCCGCTCGCCGAGCGATATCCTCGCAGAAAGTTGTCCGAGCCCGATTACGCGGTGCGCGGACGCATCCTCTCCTGGCGCGGAATCAAAAATCCGCTCACCACAAGCGATCTGATTCTGATCGACGTCGACGCGGGGAAATTGAGACTCGAAGTCCTCCTCAACCGCGCCGATCTCAAAGGCGAATTGAAGGTCGATGCATGGCTCGCGTCCGAAGTCTGGATGCAAGGCCACATCCTCAGCGAAAAAGATTTGCAGGCGCGTTACGAAGGATTAGATCGGCAGGTCTATCGCGGCAGTTTCTGGGAAACGCTGCGCCGCGAGATATGAATACTTTGAATTAAAATCGCGAAGCGTTTGGGGAGCCGCGAGGACTCGCTGCGCTACATAAGTTCTCACCTGCGATACGGTGTTTTGTCGAACAGCTTCAGATAGTCTTCCTCAGGGGCAGGAGGGATTTTCACCATTTCCAAATTCTCTCTGACGTGCGCGATGTCGCTCATCCCGACGAGCGCGACGTCGATTCCCGGAGTCGAGCGCGTGAATTGAATCGCGCGTTGCGCGTCAGTACCCAAACCAGTCAGAGAGGCGGCGATAATCGGCGACAATCCCGTGGAGAGCCGTGATTGCAGGATCGATGCGCTGGCCATGACCGTAACGGGGCATCTCTCCGCCGTCTCCAGAAATGTGTGATCATAGCCGTTGAGCGGTTGATTGTCGTCCGTGAAGGCTTCGGCCATCGCCAGGTTGAACGGCAATTGGACGGCTCTGAAGTTATGGTGGTCTCCCGCCACTTCACGCGCGGTCTCCTCCACTCGTTCCAATGACAGATACTCCGGACTGTCCACTGGCGCCCGATAGCCGTTCCACGTCGCCGTCCCGTATGTCGAAATCTTCCCATCCGCCACGGCGGTTTCCAGAAACTCGAACGCGGCGCGCAACCTCTTGTAAAACTCATCGCGCGAAACTTCGGCGAGCTGCGATTCCGGGTTATGAATATAGTAGATATCTATGCATTCGAGCTTCAGGTTGCGGAGGCTCTGATCCAGTTGATGCGCGATGTAATCGGGCGTCATGCAATGGCTCGATTGAACGAAATCCTCCCACTTGCAGACTCCTGGTTTGATGAATGTCTCTTCGATATAAGTGATCATCTCCTGGCGGCTGCGGGGCGGCTTGCCGTCAAACGGAATGTAACCGCCCTTGGTCGAGATCACGATCTCGTCGCGCGACGCCAGGCCCTGCGCGAACAGATCCGCGAACGCATCGCCGAAATTTCGCTCGCTGCGCTGGCAGCGATAATTCGCCGCCGTATCGAATACGTTACAACCCAATTCAACGGCGTATTTGATGGCGCCTCGATAGGCCGCGTCGGTCCATTCGTCAACGCCGCCGAGATACGAGCCGAGGCCGATTGACGACATCCATAATCCCCACGACTGTCGAAAATGGCCTTCGGCGGCGACGCCGGCAAAACGCCCCTTGTAATTCGACGTTCCTTCCGTTGTGGCTTTGCGCAATTGGTTCTTAACCTCCTCAGGAAATAGACAGGATTTACAGGATTTTTTCAGGATTGTTCTCAATTCACAGCACCCTGAGAAATCCTGTAAATCCTGTCTATTTTCATTATTTTAGAGCGCCGCATCGCGATATGAAGGTTCCTGCGGAAAATCCGAGGGAGCTTCATAATGAGATTTATAAGTCCTATAAGTCCCGTTATGGAGCGGTCTGAAGCGCGCGCAATTCTTCGTATATCCTCTCGATCTGTCGTCGAGTGTCTTCAAATCCGTTCGAAGTGTCGATTGAGTAGTCGGCGTATTTTAACTTCTCTTCGGAAGGCGCTTGGGCCGAGATTCTGGCCTGCGCCTGTTCGCGAGTAAAGCCGTTGCGCTCAGTCAATCGTCGAATCTGCAATTCGGGATCGCAAAAGACGACGATGATTTTGTCAAAGCGGCGGTATGATCCCGTTTCAATCATCAGCGCGGCGTCGACGACGGCGATGGCGTCGGGATCGCGCCCGGCGACTTCCTCAAACCATTCCGCCTGGGCTTCGTAAACCCGGGGGTGAACAATCTCGTTGAGCCGCTCGCGGGCGGTTTTGTTGGTGAAGACAATCGCGCCGAGGGCGGCGCGATTGATAGAGCCGTCTCCGTTGAGTATGTCGCGGCCGAAATGATCGATGATGTCAAAATAGGCCGGACGGCCCTGCTCGATTGCCCGGTGAGCCATGGTGTCCGCGTCAATCACTTCACAGCCCAATTCACTCAACACACTCAACACATAAGATTTGCCGGTGGCGATTCCGCCCGTCAGTCCGATTTTGAACATTCGAAGATGACTGTGAGTAAAGATTGTCACAGCGCCGCGCGGCGCCGTACACGAATCAGCCGCGCCGCATCTCGGCGGCGCGCAACGTATTTTTCATCAGCATCGCAATCGTCAAAGGCCCTACTCCGCCTGGGACCGGAGTTAGCCACGACGCGCGTCCGGCGACGGTGCGCGGCTCGACATCGCCGACCAGCGTGTAGCCGCGCCTGGCCAGGGTCTCCATTCGTTTAGGTATTTCGGCGTCGTCGAAGATGCGGTTGACCTCATCGGCCGTCGTGGCGTTGTTCATCCCCACATCGACGACGACAGCGCCTTCGCGAATGAAATCGCCGGTGATCATCGCCGCTCTCCCGATCGCCGCGATCAGGATGTCGGCCTGGCGGGTGACTTCGGGGAGGTTCCGCGTGCGCGAATGGCAGATCGTCACCGTCGCGTTCCTGTGAAGCAGCAACATCGACATCGGCTTGCCGACGATGTCGCTGCGCCCGACCACGACGGCGCGCGAGCCTTCGATCGGGATTCGATAGTGATCGAGCATCTCCATGATCCCGGCCGGCGTGCAGGGGACGAGCGATTCTTCGCCTCTGACCAGACGGCCGATATTGACCGCGTGAAACCCGTCCACGTCTTTCGCCGGGTCGACCGCTTCGAGTATGCGGCGCGTCTCGATCTGTTTCGGCAACGGCAATTGCACGAGTATGCCGTCAATGTCATTACGCCGATTCAGATGTTCGACCAACGCCAACAACTCTTCGGCGCCTGTCCGATCCGGCAGTTCATACTTCTCCGAATGCAACCCCAGGGCCTGGCAGGTCTTGACCTTGCTGCCGACATAGACTTTCGACGCCGGGTCGTCTCCGACAATCACCGCCGCAAGGCCGGGCTTGATTCCGCGCGGCTCCAATGCTTTCACACGCGCCGCCACGTTCTGTTTGATCTCCTCCGCCACTGCGGCGCCATCCAATAACTGCGCAGCCATTCCTACCCTCGATACCTCCGTAAAAATGATCAGCAATCGGGCCTGTGATTTTAACACATCAACGGCTGGCACAAATTTATCGTAGCGCATAAAAATGTCTTCGCGGCAAGAAATGACTGTGCTATTATGCGCCGCGTTTGAAAAACCGCCCCATCTTGAACCGCTCGCGCAAACACCCGGACCATTGCGCGGGCAACCTGGATCGGGTCGACTCACTCTAAGGTTGCGCCGTTAATCTCATTGGAGGTATGGCCGACCCATGGGGAGTGAAACAGCGTTGAGCTAAGCCAATTCGCCAATTTCAACAGCCCCCACGTCAGGCGAACTCAACGTGACCCAATAAACAAAAAACAATAAACAATAAACAAGGATAAAACATAGGTAACCAGGAGAAAGTAAAAAATGAGCGCAGCGATTCAACTTGTAAATCAACCAGAACCTTTCGAGAAGCGCATCGAAAAGCCTCACAACACGCCACCTCTCTTCGAGATGGCGCACGAACAAAGACTGCGTCAGGCGCTCGGTTACATCGCAGCGCTTCAGGCCGAACTTCACACACTGCGCGAAGAGTTGGCGAGGGCGGAAAGAACGATTCTTCAAAAGGAGACGCTCCTGCGAAACGCGATGATTCGCGAGCAAGAACTCCGCGCGGAGATGTTCAAAGACTGATTAATCCGCCAGGATTTCCTTTTGTTCCAGCCAGCAGGGCGGCGCCGATCCCCCGCCTGTCGCTTTTACCGCAGGACAAACTTGGTTTGGGCGCTGTCTTGACAACGATTCTCGCATCGTCAAGAATACGCCCCGCTGATCGATCCATTCCGATCGCTAATCTTCAAACCGAGGGCCGTTAGCTCAGTTGGTAGAGCAGTTGACTCTTAATCAACGGGTCGTAGGTTCGAGCCCTACACGGCCCATTATTACAATAAGCCAAGCCGCGTCGTGCGGCTTTTTACTTTTAGCCCCACAATCATCTTGCTTTTCGCTGTCCGTCCAATCTTACCGTACAGTCGACAATCCGAAGCGCATGCCTGCACTTGTTAGCGCTGATAAGTTCGATTGGCGCTGAGTCGGAGAGGTGGCAGACCGTCGCGCTGTAAAAGCAAGCGCCGGGGTTAGTCGCCCCGGATCTTGTTTTTTTGAACAGCTATTGACTCTCCATGCGAGTCGATTATGATTCGCGCGTTTGCCTTTCACACAGAGTCGCAGATTGGAACCATTGGGACTAAACACAAAGGCTTACACTACTGAAATACGCCCACAGGCAACCACTACGGACGCCACAAATAGACCGCGAGCTTCGACCTGCAAGGAGTTTGGATATGAAAAGATTGACTCAGATTCTATTGATGGCTTTGGCAGTGTTCGCGACCTGCTTATTATCAAAAGCTCAGGATGAGCCTTTATGGCAAGACATTGGCTCTATAACAGATAAGAAGACGGGAGAAATAACCATCGTCCAAGCGAGAGATTGCTATAGGTTTACAGACGCAGAAAGCGCCAAGTATCCCAAACTAGCTATTAGACAGCAGATTGGCGATACGGCGCCCGTTAAGGAAGCCGTCGATGAATACGATTGCAAGCGACGAGCGTCCAGAATCAGAATCTGGCTTTACAAGGACGGCACTGAGAAAAAAGAAAAGAATCTTGATTGGATGGAAGTGGTGCCCGGCTCTGTCGGAGAGGCTCTATTGAAATACGCCTGCCGAGATAGAAACGAAGGGAAATAATCAACGAGTCGCAGGTTCGTGCCCTACATTGCCCATTCCTCTTATCCCTCGACATTCAATTCATTTATCAAACGGTGTAAATATTGACGGCTGATCTTGAGCCGATGCGCGGCCTCCGTTCTCAAGCCGTTGCATTCGCGCAGGGCCTGTCGCACCAGTTGGCGTTTGAAATTCTGGATGGCAGTCTCGAACGAAAGGTCGGGAGGCAGTAGGCCGTTTTGGAGTTCCAACTGCGGGACGGCCGGCGGCGCGGGCATGTTTTGTACGCTGTTGGCCTGGCTGACTACTTTCTCCGGCAGGAGGCTTTCATCCAACACGGGAGAATCGGTGATCACCACGGCGCGCTCAATCACGTTTTCTAGTTCACGGATGTTACCCGGCCAGCGGTAAGCCAGCAGGCTGTTGACGGAGGCGGGAGTGAAGGTCGGCGTCGCCCTGTTGTGTTTCGCGGCGGCTTTCGCCGCAAAATGGGTGGCCAGTATTGGAATATCGTCGGGGCGTTCGCGGAGCGGAGGCAGTTCCAGGTTGACGACGTTCAAGCGGTAGTAGAGGTCTTGGCGGAATTGATTGGCTTCGACCATCTGTTCCAGATCGCGATTGGTCGCTGCGATGACGCGAATGTCCACCGCGATCGGCTGCTTCCCGCCCAGGCGTTCAAATTGTCTTTCCTGCAACACGCGCAGCAATTTCACCTGCATGGCCGGCGACAATTCGCCAATCTCATCCAGAAAAAGAGTCCCGCCGTCGGCCAATTCAAAACGACCTTGACGGCGCGTGTTGGCGCCTGTGAACGCGCCCTTTTCATGTCCGAAAAGCTCCGATTCGACCAGGCTTTCGGGCAGCGCCGCAATGTTGCAGGCGACAAAGGGGGCGCGAGCGCGAGGGCTGATGTTGTGAATAAACTGGGCCAGCATCTCTTTGCCCGTGCCCGATTCGCCGGTGATCAGGACGGTCGCGGTGGTTACGGCGACGGAGCGCGCCTGGTCGGTGACTCGGCGAAGCGCCGGACTCGATCCAACTATCCCCCCCTGCCAGCCGGCTTTGCCGAGTTCTTTGCGCAGGTTGAGGTTGTCCAGTTCCAGCGAGTAATGGTTGGCCGCGCGACGGACGATGATCTCGACTTCGTCGATGTTGAATGGTTTATGGAAAAGATCGTAAGCGCCTCGTTGTACGACTTTGAGCGCGGTCTCCCGGTCTTCGTCGCCGGTGATGACGATGACCGGCAGCAACGGGTTGAGATTGCGCGACGCTTCAAGAATGGCCAGCCCCTCGCTGATGTCCGATTCAACGGGCGGCATGCGCAGATCGCAAAGCACCACGTCAATCGGTTCGGCCTCGAGAAGCTGGAGGGCTTGATGGCGCGAATTCGCCTGGAGAACACGATATTTTTCTTCCAGCGCCCAGAAAAGCTGTTTTCGCACAGCATCGTGATCATCTACCACGAGCACGGTTTGTTTCGATTCTTCAGGCATAGATCAAATAGGTCCTGAGCCGACCGCAGCCGCTTTCAAATCGCCGGTGCTCAGCTCTTCAGCCTTCAAAGGCAGGATGACTTTAAATTCGGTCCCCACATTGATTCTGCTCGCCACGTCGATTCGCCCGCCGTGTTGCTCGATGATGTCGCGGCACGAATAGAGCCCGAGCCCGATGCCTTTCTTCTTGGTCGTGGCGAACGGATGGAACAAGCGCTCGCGCATGAACTCTTCGGTCATTCCCTTGCCGGTGTCGGCGACCGCGACGAACGCCGAGCCGTTTTCCCGCCAGGTCAGGACGCGCAAGCTGCCGCCCTCAGGCATCGCTTCGAGGGCGTTGATCACCAGGTTTTCAATTACGCGCTCGACAGCCTTGCCATCCACTAAGGCGAAGAGATCGGGCGTCAGATCGGATGAGACGTTGTACTTGCCGGAAGCCTGCGCCGCTGTGCGCTGGACAACGCGTTCGACCAGATGAGAGAGGTTCGACCTTTCGCGGAAGCGTTTGGTCGGCGTGCGAGGATCGGATAGTTTCGCGACCAGGTTCTGCAGGTTGTTAACCGAATCGGAGAGCGTGCGCATGGCGTCCTCCTTGAAACCCTCGCGGTCGAACTTGCGCTCCATGTTGTTGACCAGCAGCGAAAGCGAGAGTATCTGGTTCTTGAGGTCATGCGTCAATACCGAAGAGAGCCGCGCGAACGATTCGAACTGCTTCTGCTCGCCTTCCTTGCGGATCATATCGCGCAAACGGTCCGCCATCCGATTGAACGCCTCGGCCAGCACGCGAGTCTCGTCCTTGGCCTTGATCTTGATCTGATAGGTGAGATTGCCCATGGCTATCGCCTTGGCGCCTTTCGTCACGCGGCGGATCGAATCGGTGATCTCGCTGATCAGGTAGTAGAGCGCGAGCATCGCGACAATGACCAGCAACATCGTCAGCAGCAAGAGCACATAGCTGTCGAACTCGAGCTGTCTGGCGCCTTTGCTGTAATCTCCGATCATCAAGATCGAGAGCTTCGGCGCATTCTCGCGTAAATAACTCGAAAAGACCCACTGGTCGCGGTCAAAGCCTTTACCTTGCCCTTCGCGCAGAGCAGCGAAGACATCGGTTAGATCGGGGAAGGCCTCGTCGTACATCCGGCTCTGTTTCGCCGAGTCAGCGGCGTAAAGCACGACGCCTCCCGGACTGAGAATAACCGACGCGGGCGAGAACCGGTCCGATGTTTCGGGGACGCGAGGCCCCGCCGCCGCCGTCAGCAACTCGTCGGCGCGCAGCTTGATGACCAGCGCGGACGTCACATTATTCGCCGCGTCGCGCAGCGGGGCGACCAGTTTGACGTGCGGGCCACTCGTGTCCTGTTGAACTTCCGAGACGAAGATCTGGTCTGTGGCGGGGGCGAAGGCTTCGGGCGCGCTGACAACGTCCTCGCTCGTGAAATCCTCATCCGTGTACAACCCCCTGGGCACGCCGTCCACATTCCCCGGCTCGAGCTTGAATAGCGGCGCGCCCCGGCGATTGATAATGATCAGAGCGGAGTATTCGTTATAGTGAGTCATCAGAAACGCCGTCAGATCGATTTTCAACTTATCGTCGAGCGGCGCTTTACCGCTTTGCGCCGCCGCGCGGGCGTAAGTCGCCAGCCCCGGTAATTTGGTGAGCGACGTAATCCGAATCCCATGCTCTTGCAAAGAGCGTGTAACCTGATCGGAGATTTCGCGCGCGCGATCAGCGAGCCCCTGTCTCATAACCGATTTGATCCCGCCGAGCGCCGTCCTCTGCCACCGGGCCCAGAGCAGGAACATAGGCGCGATGATGATCAAAAAAAAGATGATAACCAGCTTTGCGCGAATCGCCATAGATTTCGGTTACTAACATGTGGTGAGCGCGAAAAGGCTAAGGCTATGTAAGCCCATAAAAGAAACTCAATGCTACACCCAAGCTGAGAAGGCTGTCAAAAAATCGAGGATCGAGGATCGAGGACCGCCTTACGTATGATGATGCGATCCTCGATCCTCGATCCTCGACCTTCGATCCTCGATCCGCTAGGGTCTAATCGCGGTGTCCGTCGGCTTACTTGCGTTTTCGGCCTTGAAGGCCTTTTCATCGAGCTGAATGTTGAAAACCGATTCGATCAGCTTTCGCTCCTCGATCAGCTTGCCGTCCTGAAAGACCTGTATTTCGTGTGGAATCAATGTGTTCTGGACCGGTTTGAAATCTTTGAAATAGAGTCGGTATTTAACCGGGGTAGATTTCGAGTCTTCGTAGTTGGCGTAGATGATGCGCCCGGTCTTGCGACTGATTTCATAACGGGTTCGCGCTCCGCTCGGGGAGATCATGTCAATGATGTCCATCTCCAGCGTCCCCAATTTATTCGTCCCTACGAATTCGAGCTTCGAGTCGTTCTCCTTGTAGCGCAGCAGCGCTTCATAACTGTGTTCATGCGCGGAACGAAAAGCTTCTGTCGCCTCCTCTGTCGGCTTCTGAATTTCGCCGTCCTGTATCGCCCAGGTCTCATGACCGTCGAAACCGATGGTATACTTCGTGCCAGGCAATTCGAGGTCGATCATCAACAAATCTTCGGCGAGCTTTCCCTTGCGAATGAATTTCGTCACCGACTTGCCTTCGCGTGTTCCGTCGGAGGTGAAGAATTTGATCAGCGCTCGCAGCGTCCCGTTGCGCTGTATGCCGTAAAGCGCCGCGCGGCCGCCGCCATAGGTGTATATGAGTATCGAACGTTCGATGATGTCTTCCGGCTTCGGCTTCTTCTGCGCGCCGGCGCCAATTGGCCGGATCACCGACGAAGAGAGGAAGAGAGATAGCAAAAGAACAGTTGTAGCCAGCCTTTTCGGAGCAATCATAAAATTCGTAAGAGCCATTCGATTTGACACCTTCCCACTCGGAATTTACACTTCGTGGTTTGATTTCGCTTGATGATAACGCACTACAGGCGTCCATCGCCAGTCTTCGACAAGATAATAGTCCGGTTTCTGAACGAAAACCAACTGGCAGGCCTGCGTAAAATCGGCGCCTTTAATATAGATAGAGAAGGAGATGAGAAATGAAAATCGGAATTCTGGTTGGAATGGAAAACACGTTTCCCCCGGCGTTGATTGAAAAGATCAACGGCATGAACGCTGGAGTCACCGCCGAATACGTCAAGATCGGCGGGGTAAAAATGGGCGAACCGACTCCCTATCGCCTGATCTTCGACCGTATCTCTCACGACATTCCGTTCTTCCGATCATACCTCAAAAACGCCGTCCTCAACGGAGCGGTCGTGGTCAACAATCCGTTCTGGTGGTCATCGGACGAAAAGTTTTTCGGCTACTCGCTCGCCACGAAGCTCGGCGTCACCGTCCCGAAGACGGTTCTCCTGCCGCAGAAATCCTATAAACAGGGCGTCACCGACGCCAGCCTGCGCAACCTTGAATTTCCGCTCGACTGGGACGGCGTCATCGAACATGTGGGGTTGCCGGCCGTACTGAAGCCGCACGACGGAGGTGGGTGGAAGAATGTTTACAAGGTGAACTCGAAAGAAGAGTTATGGGAGTGTTATGACCGCACTGGCGAGCTGGCCATGATGCTGCAGGAGTTCATTGATTTCACCGAATACACGCGCTGCTACTGCGTCGCCAGACGCGAGGCGCTGGTGATGCCTTACGATCCGAAGAATCGCCGCTACCTGCCGCAGGAGGCGCTGGAGACGATCTCGCGCGATCTGAAAGACCGCATGATTCGCGACACCATCCTGATCAACGAGGCGCTGGGGTACGATCTGAACACCGTTGAGTTTGCGATCAAAGATGGCGTTCCCTACGCCGTAGATTTCACCAACCCGGCTCCCGACGCCGATATCTGGTCGGTGACCGAGCCTTATTTTAACTGGGTCACGGACGCCGTGGCGCGGATGCTCGTAGACTACGCGAAGAACAGCAAGCCCACGAGCGCCTATCACCGCTGGTACAAATTGCTGAGCCCCGAAGCGGCGCTAGAGATGGCCGAATTCGCTCTCGGCGCCGCAGTCGGCGCAAGCCGCGTCGCTCGGAGGTCCTCCGACGCCATCGCGGAAGTGATCGAAGAGATTACCGAACCGATCAGACCGAAACGCGCGCGTAAAACCGGCGGTAAGGGAGCGAAGACGTCCTTCAAAATGGGCAAAAAGGGCAAATCGGGCAAATCGGACAAATCGGGCAAGCCGGGCAAGTCTGGGACGACGCGCAGCGCGAACCCCGACAAGAACGCGAAGAAGAGTGACTGAATCAGCCAGCCGCAAAGACGCCGAGATCACTAAGAATGTTTCAGAGTGCGCAGATCGAGAACGTTTAGATGTTCGACAATAGCGTAGGGGCAGGTATTCCCTGCCCGCGTTCGTGATCGAGGCGATCGGGCGGAGAATACGCCGCAAAACCTTTCCCCAAACGCCTACAACCTGAGTTTAGTGTGAGAATTCGGGCCTGTATGGCGCCAAGCCTGATTGATTAACCGAGGCGGTTGTCGAGAAGCTTTGAATCATTCGAGGGGAGTTTAGGCGCATGAATCATGCGCCTAAACTTTACTGCCGTTTGATCGAGACATCAAAAATTATCGGTTCGTTGGAGGCGCGCTCCGGCGATTGCACGGAGACGAAAGGCTGATTTCCATCCTTCATAGCGACCAGATCCGGAGTGTTGGCGGCATATCGTTTCTTCAAATCCATCAACTCTTTTCTCTCTTCGGCGCTCAAATCGCGTCCGGCTTCCGAGGAAAAGAAAGCGGGAACCTTCAACTGGGTTTTAGAAAAGATGACGGTGAATGGAGTGCTTTCCACATCTTTCCGGGTCATGAACCACTGCTCGCCGTCGGGGAAATGGAAATCCCTCCCGGCCGCGCTTGAATTCGTGTCCACTCCCGACGAGGGTATCGGTCGAGACGTAAGGAAAGTTTGCGGGGCGCCGTTCTCGCCTAACGCGATGACGTAAAAATAGCCATCCTCCGTCGGTTTGAAATGAAATCTGAATTTCGCGCCCGCCTCCACCGGCCCAAATCCGGTCGCGCGAATGGCCTTTTGGCCAGCCATCTCATTCGAAGGGGTTATCTCGAGATAATAGCGAAGCGCCTCAAAGCGTGATGAGGTTATGACCTGCCCGCTCATACTCGTGAACAGCGCTGACGGTTTTGTAAACAGCTCGGGCCACATCTTATACGTCTGATATGCGGCGACGCCGACGGTCAGCGTTACCAGGAGGGCAACGGCATAGCCGGATTGGAGCGCTTTACGCCAATTTTGTTTCCACGATCGCGAGGCTCGCGATTTCTTTTCCTGTTGCTGCTGAACTTTTCTCAGGAAAAAAGACTTCCCTCGAACGTCTTTTCTTCGTGGAACCTGCTTCACATTTTCCTGAAACCCATTTCCCCTGGCGCCGTTTACTCGAAGATTCTTTTCCTGAGTGTCCTTCGACGGAACCTCTTTTACCGGAGGAGTCCTTTCCTGAACGGCCGGCCCAGGAGCGGCTTTTGGCGCGGCGTCATTTCGCCGAGAATTTCGCCCCTGAGCGCTTTTCCCCGCCGTATTCTGACCGACTTTGTCAAGCAGGACGATGACGTGATCGGTAATCTGCGATTCCGCCGGTTTCGCCGCTGCCTGCGCCGCTCCCGACTGCGCCGATTCGGGCCTCATCACCGGGGGCGGCGGCAAGCCCCGGTTTCCATTTCTCGGGCGCGGGTCGACGGCGGCGGCGTTTACCATCAATGGCTCATCGGTCAGCGTCTGGGCGCGGTGCAGACTTGGAGGCGGGGCGCTCGACGCTACGCTTCTCAAGGCCTGTCGCATCGCGGCCGCCGAACTGTAACGCTGGTCCGGGTGCGCCGCCATAGCCTTTTCAATCACCTGCGCGATCAGCTCGGGAACTTCGGGATTCATCGCTGAAATCGACTTCAAAGGGTCGGGCTGGCTCATCAAAATCGCCGCGATGCGGGTCAAGGCGTCCTGCGGCATTTCGCCGGTCAACAGGTGGTACATTGTCGCGCCGATGCTGTAAATATCGCTGCGCGCGTCGGTGCCCGTACCGCGAATCTGTTCGAGCGAAGCGTAATTCGGCGTGTAACCGCGAATGCTCTGACTGACCTGTGATTGATGCGTGACAATCCCTTTCGCCAACCCGAAATCGAGCAGGATCACTTCGCCACGCGGCGTCAGCTTCAGGTTTTGCGGCTTGATATCGCGGTGGATGATCGGTGGTTTTTGCGAGTGCAGATATTCAAGCGCGTCGAGCAATTGATCGGCCCAGCGCAGAACTTGCGAGGACAGAAAAACTCCCTGGCTCTGCGCCTTCCTGTCGGCGAGCAGTTGCTCGAGGTCCTTGCCAGGGATGTACTGCATCACCAGAAATTGTCTTTCGCCGATCGCGAAATAATCGGTCACGACCGGCAACGCGGCGTGGCGCAAACGATTGAGCAGTCTGGCTTCATGCGAAAAGGCTTTCCGAAGTTGCAGATCGTTGTAAAAAGTCTCCTTTAGAGCTACAGCGTTGCCAAATTTTCTGTCCGTCGCTTGATAAACCGCTCCCATTCCTCCTTGTCCCAGCAGGCGCATGACCAAATAGCGGCCTTGCAAGAGCGTATTTGGAGCTAGCATTCAGGCTCTCCTTTTACCTAATAGTTTTCTGTTAGTATTCGGGGGACAGCTATCGTATTTACTATCGACGATAGGCTCTCACACTCCAAACACCACCGACAGTAATTTTCCGGCCCGATCGATGTTTATATCTCTATGCAGGAGGATCTCAACTTTTCATTATCCACTTGCCATCACCATTCTACTGCCTCAATTCAATGGCAAATGTTACTGATATAATTCGCGCGTCCAATCGGATGGGTCAACGATTAAGTAAAGGTGTGATATTTGAGTGTTCCCAAAGAGCCACTATTATATTGGGGCTTCCCCGTACGCCTATATGTGACGCTTCACAAGGGGTTTTTTGACTTAATTGACAGCTATCTGGGGAACGTGAGGAATTTGGGACACTTGTAGTTATACATCGGAACGCGCCGAAATGGAAGCCGATTCATTATTAAAATTCCAATCCAACATTAAGGCTGGCGTCGTATAATATTCCGATTTTATCAAGGCTTAACATTGCTGATTCCTTTCTCAACACACTATCTTAATGCGGATGGCGCGCGATCCGGATTCTCATCTTGACTCCCAGCGCCTAAGGCTTGAAAATCGCGCCGTCTTTTCATCACGCATTTAATGCTTCACCAAATAGAGATATCAATGGCTGAGATTGATTACGAACTGGCGCATTTCTTCGCGTGGGCGCGGGCGCGGGCCTATCGGGAATTCGACGAGAAGATGAAATCCGATCCGTCGCTCGACCCGAACTGGACTTTTTCAGACATAATGCAGCGTCTGCTGGAAGAGTATCGCCGATCCCACCAGCCAACAATCGAGCCGACAAAGACCACAAACCAATCCGAATGCGGATAAATTGCCCAATGTTCATCGGGCTTTTATCGATTGGTTTGCGGCCAATGACAAATGTCAAATCTCAAATGTCGAATGGAAATTTGAACTCTTCGGATTGAAATTGAAATCGATCGGGCAATAAAAATCGCCTATCCTGTCGGCACGGCTGTTGCCATCCAGGTGGCGATGAATTGGAAGAGACAGGAAACAACCAGAAGTTTTTTATCAATCTTTGTCCTTTATCAAATCGCCTGCTGCATATTGACTGTCAATCCTCACGCCGAATCATCCTCTCAGACAATGGGCCGGACAATGGAGCGAATAATGGGCGCGGACAGCGCCATTCTAATTGATGGTATACTCGCGCCGGAATTCGATACGCGCCTGAACGTGGCGTTTTCTGAAGTGTATGAGCCTATGGATCTGGACGACGACTTAAGTGAGTCGCCAGTGATGTCGCAGTTGACGCCGGATCTGGTCATCAGGATGTTTCCCGCAGCTCCGCGCGCCAATATCGAAAAATATTTGCCGCTCGTGCGCCGCGCGCTTATCGAGAGAGGGCTCGTAGACAAGGCGATGATCTTGATGGCGCTTGCGACGATGCGCGCAGAGTGCGCCACATTCGATCCGATCAGCGAGGTCCCGTCGCCGTTAAACACAGAATCGCATGGCCCGCCCTTCAACAAATATGACTGGAGACAGGACCTGGGAAATATGGGGCCGCCAGACGGCGCGAAGTTCAAAGGTCGCGGGTTCATTCAATTGACGGGCAGAAAGAACTACAAGCTTTATGGAGCTTTGCTTGGATACGACCTGATCGGCAATCCAGAACTTGCCAACACCCCACAGCCGGCCGCCCAAATACTGGCGGCGTATCTGAAGCAGAATGAGCCTTCGATCAGGATGTTGCTGGCGGCGGGCGATCTGGCCGCGGCGCGGAGAATAGTCAACGGCGGACTTAACGGATTGGACGGCTTCAGAGCGGCATATCTGGTCGGCGACCTCTTGATCCGCGATTACGAAAGCGATATCGCTCTTTCAAGAGGGTCTCATGGATCTCGTGAGAGCCGAAAAATAAAAGCAGTAAAAGCCGCCTCCATTTCCTCTTCGGCGTCCAAGAGCGTCAAGTCGATAGAGAAGAAGAAAGACGACGACGACGACAGAAAAACTAGAGCGAAGAAGAAAGACGATGCCGCGAATGGTAGGGTCAGGGCGAAAAAGAAAGACGACGTAGCGGATAGAAAGGTCAAGGCGAAGAAGAAAGACGACGCGGCGGATGGAAAGGTCAAGAAGAAGAAATATGGCGAAACAGACGAAGATAACAATACAAACGGGAAGAAAAAAGGCAAAGGATTTTTTCTGTTCCGTCCGTTTCGAGTGTTCCGGGCCGTCGCATCGTCGCGCTGATCAATCGGCTTAAATCTGAGAGATCCATTAGCTGGACGACGAGAAGCATGGAATCAGGATTCTTTGGTATCCGCCAAGTTTACAGCGCTTTTCAGGTTTCGTAATGAGAATCGCTGCCAATCCTCATCCGGAGGCGGGTACTGTTCCAGATACGCCTTTTGTTCTTCCGGGGTCAGTTTATCCCAAAATGGGAACCAGGTATTGAGCAACCATCCTTCGCTATAGCCCTGTCGCCATCCTCCCCAGTAAGGCGGATTTCCCGGATACTGAATCCAGGGTGGTTTCACAGAAAATCTTGAATCGGAATCACTCATGGCTTCTCCACGGTATTTTCGACTCTCAGTTTCAGTAACCGCCCGCTTATGCCAACTGTACATCGTCGCGACCCTGCGGAAGCGGTTGACTATGTGGGCCCAAATTGCTTTTATTCGGGGAAATATGATCATAGTAATGTTCGCGGCAATTTTCGCGCCAAAAATTTTTTCGGCTTTCAAGCCAGAATTGCTTCAATTCGGGGAAATTTGATCGGCTAGCAAGTCAGCGCCAAAATAACCAAGGGCGCCGAAAACAAGCGCCCCAACACCGCCGAAGACAAGCGCTTTGGAATAGCCCTCCCGTTCAGTTATTACGGCTTAACTAGCCTGCTATACGGGTTGTGGCGCCGAATGGGATTGGGCAACGGAAAATTTTCCGCTGGTCTGACCCACTATTTGAGATGGCTGAACTATTTGAGATGGCTGAAGCCGACCATCCGCTGGCGTTCTTCGTCCCACAGTTTCATCGAAGCCGTTTTCAAACTCGCCCGGACTCCCAAGACCGTGGATTCCTGGAAGAGTGGGTTCTCTTCGTGACACCGCTGCAACTTGTAGTTCGGAATTTTCGGGCTGAGATGGTGGATGTGATGGAATCCGATGTTGCCGCTGAACCATTGCAACACGCGGGGCAGCTTGTAATAAGAACTGCCCAGCAGCGCCGACGTCGCGTAATCCCACTCGCCGCGATCGCGCCAGTAGGTCTCCTCATACTGATGCTGTACATAGAAGAGCCACACGCCCGCCGCGCCGGCTATAATCGTAATCGGGGCCGAGATCATCAGCAGCGCTTTCAATCCAATCAGCCACCACAGCGAACCGTACATAGCCAGCAAGCCGAGATTGGTCGCATAGACGTTATTGCGCTCACGCCGCCCAGAATGTTTACCGGTAAAACGTTGCCAGAACAGAAAGATAAAATGCGGCCCGACGCCCAGCATGACCAGCGGGTTTCGATAAAGTCGGTATTTCAGCCGACCCCATTTCGACAGCGCCAGGTATTCTTTGACCGTCAGGGTGTCCACGTCTCCGACCCCGCGCCTGCTCAGATCGCCGGAAGAGGCGTGATGGATCGCGTGCTCGCGCGTCCATTGAAAATAGGGCGTATGAGTGAGAATGCCGCAAACCGTGCCGACGATATGATTGGCTTTAGAAGATTTGAAGAACGACCCATGCCCGCAATCGTGGAAGATGATAAAGATTCGCGTCATGAACCCTGCGGCCAGCGGCGCCAGCAACAACGTCAGCCAGTATGAAATGGAAAGACTGCGATACATCAAATACCACGTTGCGATGTAGGGGACGAAGCTGTTGGCGATTTGCCAGACGCTGCGCCAGCCATCGGGAACCTGATATTTCTTCACGAGGTCTTGCCAGTGAGGGGTCACGGTAGCGGACTTGATCACGTCGGAATCGAATTTCATATGACGATGTTATGTGGCCGAGATTGCGGCGCCAACCGGGAATGAGTGGCAAGCCTCCCTGAATATAAGGTATTACGAAACTATTACATTAAAGTATTGTGCGCGACGTGCTGTCTGGGTCTGTTTATGCCCATTTAATACGGATTGCAGCCGTCGAAATGAGAAAACGGGTGTGTCTGACTCAGGCAGTACACACCCGTTTTTGTCTCAAGGGTGTCTCATAGCGGGTGGCCAGTGTTTCCGGTCAAAGTCTCACTGGCCGCCTGCGCATTTCGAGGCGACCAGGCGCGCTAACGCCTAGCCGTCTCTGACCAGTCACACGCGCTAACGTGTGGTGGCTTCGACGATTTTAAATCAGCCGATCCCGATCACACCAATGGCGCCTATACCAAAGAAAGGCGCGCAAATGAAACTCACATCTACGACCTCAAAACGCGGCTTTGGGCATCGCGTCAACGCATGGCTCGATGAGCCCCATGGAGAGACCTTCAAGCATGGCAAATGGCGTTTTTGGTTCCCTGCCCTGGTTGGCTTCTCAATCTTGAACGCCCTGTTAACCGCCGTCGTCTTCGGATCAGGCGGCAATCTGCAAACTTATCTGGGCGCGGTTATTCTGAGTGTCGGCGCGTTGCTGGCCTGGCTCGGCATCGGCGCTCTTCACTACTCCGATAATCACGATCGCCAGTTAGCGCGCGGAGTGTCGGCGCTCGATAGCGTGACGTTGATTTTCGTGATAGCCCATTTCTGTTTTCTCTTGTGGGTATATGGTCACGTATCCACGCTGAAATCAGCCGAGGCCGAATACAAGGAGTCAGCCGAGAAGTACAACGCGAAGGTGGAAGAGGCAATTGCCGCCAATGTGGAGATTGCAAAATCCGCCGAGCGCGTCGCCGCCGAGACGACGAAGGCTGAGAAGCTGCGGAACGACACCGCGTATCAACTTCGGAAAGCAGCCCAGGCCGGCGCGCGAATTCAGCCGCGAAGCCAACCGGCTTCCGCCTCGGCTTCCCTCTCAACATCGCCTATCGAACTCGAACGACCGGAAAAGCCGAAGCAATCTTCGACCGAGTTTCTCACGAAGTGGGATTTCTGGGTTCGCATGGCGAACTTTGGCGAACTGGCGCTTGCAGCCGTAACCCTGATTTTTATCCGGAATCGGTCAGCGGCAGCAAACACAACATCCGGTACGAGGCCTGACGCCGGCGAGCTGAGGAAAGCCCAAGATGTCAAGGTCGATCCGAGCAACGATTTTCCGGACGAACTGCCCGAACTCGACGCCGGTGACGTCGGGAAAAGATCAACAACCAGGCGCGGAGACCTGACCGTCACTCAAGCGAAAAATGCCCGTAGGTCTGCCGGGGTCTTAGCTCAGGACGCCGTACAAGAAAAGACCCACGACGACTTGGCGAACGGTCTCGCGGCATTACGCGAGGCTTTACGCGACATTAGCTTTTATCACCCCAACACATCGTTCAAGGCATACATCAAGCCTGACGCGCCGAAGGCTCCTGACCATGTTCTGGTTCGCGCTATGCTGGCGCGGGATGGAACACAGGAGACAACTCACAGCGCCAAACTCAAGCTCAGCGTTTTGAATGACGCCGTTCAAATGCCGCGCGATCAGTTCCGCGCGCGTCTCAAGCAGACTCTCAATCGCGCAGGATTTCAACTAACTGAATGAGGGCAAGGACCGGCGCGTAAAAATCGAGCCACGGTCAAATGTGGCGCAAATTTCGGGCAATAAAAAAGCCTCTTGCACGATTTGGACACCGGCGCAAAAGGCTTTTGAAAGGCTACAAATGAATACTAAATCGAACTCTCACCAAAAATCCAGTAGTTTCATTTATTCCACATTCACCGGAAAAATTGGCACGACTCCGCGCGAGGTCTCCGAGACCTGGCCGCAAATCATCAAGCGCCTATCAAAGCCGGCAATCCGCGCGAACAAAGACGGGCCGCTCTGGTCTCCTGCGACATTCAATCCTGCGCGTCGCAAGAAAGAGAACGTCAAGGCGGTCTCTCTATTGGTGTTGGACATTGACGGCGGGATCACGATTGGCCAGGCCGACGCGAAGCTACGCGAACTGGGCGCGCAGGCCTGCATCTACACGACGCACAGTCATCAGCGCATCACGCCCGATCATCCGAAAGCCGAAGACTGTTTTCGGATTGTCATCGCGCTGGCAGACCCGATCGGCGCAACAGACTTTCCGCGCCTGTGGGAATGGGCAAACGATCTTTTCGACCGCAAGATCGACGCCGGCTGCAAGGACGCCTCGCGTATGTACTACCTGCCGGCGATTGCCCATAAAGGCGCGCCATTTGTTTTTCGCAACTATATCGGCGCCCGGCTGGACTGGGGGGGGCTCGATCTGCCTGAAGAATCCTCAAACGCGCTCAGCGAAGAATCATCGGTCGATCTATCGGTCGATCCGACCGGCGCGCCGGATGCCTACTATGAGGCCGCAATCGACGGCGAGATCGAGCGCGTCAGGGTGGCGCCGGCGAATGGCCGAAATAACGCCTACAACAAAGCCGTGTATAACCTGGCTCGATTGGGCGTTGACCGCGCCGTCATTGAATCCGTGCTGATTCCGGAAGCCGAACGAATCGGACTCACGAAAACAGAAATCAGAGCGACATTCAAGAGCGCATATGAAGCCGGCGTTAGAAGGCCGCGAATTATTAACCCCTTGCAGACCCCACAACAAAAAACAAAAGTGACTAACAGCGCAGGAACACAGAACTCAAAACAATCGGCGAATGCGGGCGCAAGCTCCCAAACTGCGCAAGGCAAACAAGCCGACGGGAAGAAGAAGAAAGCGCCAGCGGGACGGCGGCGCAAGGTCGATCCGATTGACCTTGTATTGAGCAAGGCGACGCTCTTCCACGATCCAGACGGCCGTCAATATGCGTCAATCAAAATCAATTCCCATATTGAGACCAGGCCGATTGACTCCAAGCAGTTCCGGCTGTGGGTTCGAGGCGCCTATTTCGAGGAAGCCGGCGCGCCTCTTCACGGCGAAGAATTCAGCAAAGCCTATGAGACGATTCAAGCAATGGCGATGTTCAAGTGCGGCGAGCGGCGCGTAGATCTCCGTGTCGCCGAATTTGACGGAAAGATTTACGTCGATCTTTGCGACGAGGCTTGGCGCGTTGTCGAGATTACGCCGGACGCCTGGCGCATCATCGACGCCACAAAAGCTCCGGTACTCTTCACGCGGCGCGGCGGGATGCTGGCGCTACCGGAACCTGTCCAGGGCGGCGCCCTGGCCGAGCTGCGGCAATTCATCAATTGCGAAAAATCGCAAGATGACGATTCGTGGGCGTTAGTCACAGGCTGGCTTGCGATGTGCTTCCACGCGCGCGGTCCGTACCCGATCCTGTCCGTTGGCGGCGAACAGAGGAGCGGCAAATCTACTGTTAGCCGAATGCTGCAACGCCTTGTCGATCCGAATGCCGGAGACCTGCGCGGCATCCCAAAGGATGAACGGGATTTGATGATTGCAGCGAATAACTGCCGTCTTCTTGCCTATGACAATCTTTCCGGCGTTTCGCTGGAGATCAGCGACCGCCTTTGCAGATTGGCGACCGGCGCCGGATTCGGAACCCGCACATTGCACACCAACGATGAAGAAACGATTTTTGCGGCGCGCCGTCCGATCCTTGTGAATGGCATCTCTGATATTCATTACCCTGATTTCCTCGACCGGAATGTTTCGGTCTATTTGCGGCAGATTTCAGACGACGAGCGACGCGACGAAGAGAAGCTATGGGCGGACTTCGCGAGCGCGAGGCCGCGAATACTGGGCGCCCTATTGTCCAGCGTCAGTCACGCTTTGAAGAATCGCGCGACCGTCAAACTGGATCGAAAGCCTGGGATGGCGGATTTCGCGCTGTGGGCTGTGGCTGCCGAGTCCGGATTGGAACTCAGCAAAGGCGCATTTATGAAGGCGTACGAAGGCAATCGAGCGGCGGCGCATGAATTGGCGCTCGACACGTCGCCGGCGATTGAAATCCGCGAATTCATGGAGAGCTTGACGGCGCCGGAGTGGAAGGGCAGGCCAAGTGAACTGCTGAAGGAGTTGAATTCAATCCTGACGAAAAGGAACGAAGACCCGAAGGAAAAAGTAGGATGGCCGAAAGCTCCAAACAAATTGAAAGAGGCCATTCAACGTGTCGCGCCAAACCTGCGAGCGATTGGGATCGACGTTGAATGCGGGCGGACAAATGGCGCTCGCTTAATGACCATCATCAAAAAGCCGAAAAAGCCGTGAAACCATGCCACTTTGAGTGCGTTTTTTTGCCATGAAAAACTTGATAAAAGTATCGGCACTATCGGCACTGAATCGCAAATCTGGCTTATTTGGCAATAGTTTAGTCAGTGCCGATACCTCAAAATCTATCGGCACTGTATCGGCACTATCGGCACTGAAGCTATCGGCACTATCGGCACTTGGAGTGCCGATACCAGTGCCGATAAAAATCCGCGTAACATTCTATAAACACACAACATACAGCTAACAGTGCCGATAGTGCCGATACTTTGCCCTATATTGCGGATCGGACTTTTTAGCCTGAAGTGGCCTGGTCAATTCACTATTTTTTGATGCCTATACATAGAACATCTATACACATAGAACATCAAAGGGAGAGGTAGTGACTCGATTCAGCAAATTCTCGACAAAAAGCGCATTTTGTAGTGGCCCTCATCACCGCTTCAGGCGACGGGCCGCCATCGCCAGATCCGGCGATGGTGGACGTCGATTCTTGCCAGAAAAAGCCTGTTGTAAAGTTGAGGAAAGCGCCATAATGATCGGTTGATAAAGCACTACTTGACCCATAAACTCAACCATCAAATCGGAATTAGACCCATGGAAAATAGATAATCGCCGATAATCATAGAGGAAATAATATGGCGGAGTTAATGATCATCCTGGATAAGTCGGTTGTGTATGGACTGAAAAATTCGGAGGTTGACTCGCTGGACAGGTATTTCTTTCTCATAGTGCCGCCTATCGTAACGAAGGAGATCCTCGCAGACTTGTCAAAGGAAGCCGAAGAACCAGACATTGTGGATAGTATAGGGAGACATAGCTATAGGATCAGCGGCAGACGCGGGATAATGATCAATTATCGAGAAATACTGTTACAGTCTTTGATGGGCAATGAAGTCCCAATGGAAGGAAAGTTTCTCCCCGCTGGCGCAGCGGCTGTGCGATCGGAGAGCGGCTCACTCGGCACAAAGATAGAAACAACCCTCGAAGATCAGACTATATACAGGTGGGAACGCAGACAGTTTACAAACGGAGAGAAGGACTGGGCCGCACGCTGGAGGAGACGGATGGAAAGACCGATTAATCCCGCGCTATACACAGATAATATAGCCAAAGTCGGTTTAAGATTTCGCCCTCCAGAAAGCGACGAAGAGTTAGCTGAGACGACTGATTCATTGCTAAGAGAAAGAAAGCTACAGGCCAGATTGTTTCCTTTATTAGCCCGAGAACACAGAATCCCAATAGAAATTCAAGACGCTACCACGCTGAGATGGTTCAAAGAAGGATGTCAGATGTTCGAGGATTTTGCTCCATATGCGTTCTTTTGTCTCAGAGCGAATTTCCTGTGGGCGCTTGGTTTGACTAACCCTCGACTATTCAAACCTGACAAGAATGATAGAAAAGATTTGGAGTATTGCTACTCTTTGCCGTACTGTGAAATATTTTCCTCGAATGATAACAAGCATAAAAGGCTGGTGCCGTCCTTATTAAGACCAGATCAGAGCTTCGTTGATGGAGAAGTGTTGAAAAAGGATCTGAGAAGGCTGTCAGAGGAATGGGATGCGCTAAGCAGGGAGGAAAGGATTCGGCTTAAATCCGCGAGAGGTGATGCTCCGCCCGAGGATGAAAACTCGATAGTGTTCCAGCTATGGAAGAAGCACCGGAATAAAATTCCTGAATCGGTACCTCAAGAGCTTCTGAAAGCAAACATCCACGACACGAGTATACCAGAAGAAGAACGGCGTGAAATGACGTTCGCAGACTGGCTGCGGACACGAGGGAAAGAGCTAAAAGCCGCTGGTAAGTTATCTAATGCTGAATTGGAAGAGCTAAAACGATCCCGCGAAGGGGCAGATCCAGAGTTTGTCGTTCGGAAGACCATGATTTCCAAAGAAAGACTATTGAAACTCTACCCGCATCTCACCAGAGAGGATTTAGACAAGGCTGATAGAGATGAGTAGGAATGAGTATCGATGTCTTGTCAAAATCGCTGAGAATGTAATCAGCGTTTGGGACGCCTTTCCCATGAGGCGAGGGATGTAATTCGTTTTCGAGGCGCATAATTCTCGACAAAATGTTTCTTATGTGTGGCTATTCGGGGCTGCTCGAAATTGATGGATTTCATTCTGCCCCGAGTCCTCGCAATTCTCGCAAAGCGTCTTCACGGCTACCGGGGTCGGTGAAGAGCTCGAGGCTCATTCGATAATCGGCGACCGCTCGGTCCTTGTCTCCTTTAGCCGAATAGGCAAGCCCGCGGTTGTAATAGGCCACACCGTCATCCGGCTTAAGCTCAATGACCCTGTTGTAATCGGCGATCGCTCGGTCATGGTCACCCTTATCGGAATAGGCGACCCCGCGGTTGCAATAGGCGATAGCGTGATCCGGATTGAGATCGATGGCCCTGTTGTAATCGGCGATCCCTCGGTCATTATCACCCTTTTGGGCGTAGGCAGCTCCGCGGTTGAGATAGCCGGTAGCATCATCCGGCTTGAACTCGATGGCCCTGTTGTAATCGGCGATCGCTCGGTCATTATCACCCTTTTCGATATAGGCAATCCCACGGGAGATATATGCACCAATGTCATCCGGCTCGATCTCGATGGCCCTACTGTAATCAGCGATCGCTTGGTCGTAGTCGCCCTTAGCGAAATATGCCTGCCCACAGTTCTTATAGGCGTCAGCGTCATCCGGATCGATCTCGATGGCCTTGGTGTAATCGGCGATCGCTCGGTCATAGTCTCTCTTATGGAAATAGACTTCCCCACGGAGGCGATAGGCGCAAGCGGCATCCGGCTTAAGCTCAATGACCTTGGTGGAATCGGCGATCGCGCGGTCATAGTCTCCCTTTTTAGCGTAGGCAAGACCACGGTTACTATAGGCGTAAGCGTAATCCGGCTCGATCTCGATGTCCCTGGTATAATCAGCGATCGCTCGGTCATACTCACCCTTGTAGGAATAGACATTCCCGCGGTTGTAATAGGCAGTAGCATCATCCTGCTTGAGATCGATATCCGCCTCTTTGAGCTCGGTATTTACACTGTCGTCTTCCTCTATACTTTCGTCAGCTTCGGTAAACCTAATTCGATTCAGTTTTGTGGAAGTGATGGCCTCTAAAGATGGCCGAGCGCCGAGAGGCGGCGGCGCAAACCTTGGCTTAGACAAAACGACTCGAATCAAGTCTTCGAGACTTCTATCGAAAGCCTCATCGTCCCTGAACTCAATCCACGCAATGCCTAGAAAGTGTGTGGGAATCGCGAAGTCTGGCCCTGGTTCATAACCACCCTTTCGAAGGATGGGGATGAATTTGGAGCGTGCAGTCCCGGACATCAACTGGCCAGAGACGATTTGTTGTTCATACCCAACCCCGCCTTGGCGATTGTTCGATTTGCGCGCGTATAACGGGGTACAGACGACCAGGACGAAATCGGCTGCTTCCACTTCCTGCTCCATAAACGCGGTGAAGCTTTCGCCCGGCTGCACAAACCATTGGTCGAGGCGGGCCTCAATTCCGGCCTTGTAAAGTCTCTCTCCCAAATACCGGACCCAACTTTTATGGTCTTCGCTCTCCCAAGAATAGGAGATGAAAACCCTTGGAGGTTTCGAAGGTTCCATATAAATTCACTTCACTAGAGTTAGAAAGAGCTGCACATTTTTGGCGCAGCTAGTGAAAGCCGAAGCTCTGGCCGTGCGGGATTATCAGGGATGCCACGCGGATTTACCAAGGGGCGTTTTCGATCGGCGACGATGATCTGGTCTTCGTGTCCCGAAAGAAGCGAACCGACCGCAACGGCCATGACGGCCACGCAGGCCTGGCAGATCGTGAGGGCTGTGGCGGCGCGCGTCTGGAAGCGGAGATCAGAAAGAACATGCAACATCTCGGATTTGAGGCTAAAATTTGAGCAGGAGGAAATGAGTATGTTGCAAACCGTTGAAGCGGAAATTGATATATACGGAAACGTGCGATTGCTGGAGCCATTACGCGTGACGAAGCCGACTCGCGCTTTGTTGACGTTGCTTGAAGACACAACCGCGCCGGCGGAAGATCAAGGCAACGTCGCTGAATTGCTGAAACTTCTGCAAAGCCCTGAATTCGCCAATCGGCGCAGCTATGCGCCTGAAGAGATCGAAGCGCGGATTCAGGAAAACAGGGATTCGTGGGAATGAGCATTTATCTCGACACCTGCATAGTGATTTATGTCGTCGAGCGCCACCCGCTCTACTCAGCCTCCATCGAAACTCTGATGCGGGATGCGGGCGCGGTTGATTTCTGCTATACGCCTCTCGTGCGGTTGGAATGTCTGGTGATGCCGTTTAGGACGAATGACACGGCGCTGCTCAAACTTTACGAGGCTTTTCTGGGCGCTCAACGATTGCTCGACCTACCGTCAGTCGTGTTTGATGAAGCTGCGCGGTTGCGCGCCGCGCACCAAAGCCTCAAAACGCCGGATGCCATCCATCTGGCCGCCGCGCGGCATCACGGCTGCGCGGAATTGTGGACAAATGACGGGCGGCTTAACTCAATCGCACAGGGAATGGCAATAAAGGTGATCTGATGATTTTGGCACGATGGACCGGGCTCTCCCGAGCTTTTGGTGCAAAAGGTGCGGTAGCTTTCTGATCGGCGCATCGCAGTTATTGATCGTATCCTTTCGGTAAGCGGGCGTGATGCCGGTAGACATCCGCAGGAAGCGCGTGGCTCACATCAAGACTCGTCATCGAAAGGACTCGGTCTTATCGGTCGGGTGTTTTTGCTTTTGAAAGAGCCTGCTTCGACTTTGTCTTCACGATAATCGTAATCAGATCAGGTTCGGAGGAGACACGTTCCAAATGTAAAAGGTTAGGATCGGCAAAAAGTAGCTTGCTACTCATCCATGATGAATAGCAAAAAATCCGACCTGCACCAAAAGCTCGGGTGAACCATGGACCGGCCCCTCTCGGCACGCTGATTTGGCCCCACCTTGAATCAAAACAGATTACCTTCTGAACGGAAAAAGTACAGGAGGTAATCAATGAAAAGGAGATCCAAGGTGGAGCTGTTCGAGAGCATACGACGAGCCTATGAGCTTGAAAAGAAGTCGATCCGGGCCATTGCCAGGCAATACGGGGTGCATCGACGAATGGTCAGACAAGCCATTGCCAATGCCATCCCTCCGGACCGGAAAACGCCTCAGCGACCTCAACCGCAAATGGATGAGGTCAAAGAGTTCATCAAGCAGATTTTGGAAAAAGATAAAAAGGAGCCTCGCAAACAACATCACACCGCGCATCGAATTTTCGTCAGAATCGGGAAAGAGATGCCGGGCATCAAGGTCAGCGAGAGAACAGTCAGAAAATATGTGCAACAGCAAAAACTGACTATGGGCCTGGATGGCCGTGAGGTGATGATCGTGCAAAGCTACAACTACGGGGAGGAAGCCCAGATCGATTGGTACGAAGCGGTCGCCGAAATCGATGGGCAGCGGCGTACATTGCAGTTCTTCGCAATGCGGAGTATGGCCA
>DASTMP010000472.1:0-63112 GCA_035714085.1 Blastocatellia bacterium | reverse complement strand
TCTCCAGGTTGAATTTACAACCGGGAGTTTATCAAAGATCAATGTCTCGTTGTAGTATTAGGTTGCTTCAACAAAGCTGGGACGCTCTTGCGACCGCAGGTGGCCCGTAAAAACCCAGGAGCATTTGCACAAAATCTGGGCTTCGCGGGCTTGATGTGTGGTTACGCCATACTCCTGGGGTTGCGGCGCTGCCGCGCTTCACCCCAGGCTTTACTCTGACGCCTGCTCCGCAGGCTGAAAATGTGAACGTCCATTTCGCGCAAAAATTTGAGTAATGACATGCTCTGAACACCGTCTGATGATGTTGCGGGTTATTTCCGCGTCAACTAGCGCAAGTTATGTCATCAGAGTTTGCTCAAGTATTGATGAATGAATTGCACGGCGATTGCGCCCTCACCGACGCTCGACGCCACTCGTTTGATCGAACCGCGCCGCACATCACCCGCCACGAAGACGCCGGGCACGCTCGTCTCCAGCAAAAACGGGTCGCGCCCGATAGTCCATCCCCAAGAGCGATGGCGCTTGCGCCCGTCGCGCAGCAAATCCAGTCCTGAAATAATGAAGCCGTGTTCATCGCGTTCCAGCTTTCCGGCCAGCCAGTCGGTGTGCGGCTGCGCTCCGATGAAGATGAACAGGGATTTGGTCGGCAAGGTCTCGCGAGTTTCCGCATCCGCGATGGTGATCGCTTCCAGACGCGTCTCGCCGTGCGCCTCGACGACGCTGGTGTGGTAGCGCACCGTGATGTTCGGCGTCGCGGCGATCTGGTCAATCAGGTATCGCGACATCGTCGCCGCCAGGTCGGGCGCCCGCACCAGCATCGTGACCTGGCGCGCATATTTGGATAAGTGCATCGCCGCCTGCCCGGCGGAATTCGCGCCGCCCACTACGAAGACATCTTCATCGCGGCAAGAAATCGCTTCGGTCATAGCCGCGCCGTAATAGACGCCAGCTCCGGCCAGCCGGTCGGCGCCGGGCACATCAAGCTTGCGCCAGGCGACGCCGGAAGCGATCAAGATCACGTGGCTGCTCAGTTCGCTCCCGTCGGCGAGTTGCACGAAACGATATGAATCCTGACACCGCAACCCGACCGCCTCCGCCGCCAATGTCTCTACCCCGAAGCGCCGCGCCTGCGTCACCGCGCGCCGCGCCAGATCAGCGCCGCTCAAGCCAGAAGGGAATCCGAGGTAGTTTTCAATACGCGAACTGGTTCCAGCCTGGCCGCCGGGCGCCTGTCGCTCCACCATTACCGTCTTCAACCCTTCGGAAGCGCCATAAACCGCCGCTGCCAAGCCCGCCGGGCCTCCGCCGACGATAATCAAATCGTAAAACTGCTGATCCGCTCTGGTCCGCAGCCCTATCTTCCGGGCCATTTGCGACACGTCCGGCGCTTCCAATCGCTCGCCATCCGGAAACACCACCAGCGGCAACTTCATGCCGTGCGCGCCTTCCAGCGTCCGGCTCGCTTCGTCGTCTGTCTCGACGTCCAGCCATTGGTAAGGCACGTGATTGCCCGACAGAAAACTTTTGATTTCGAGCGCCTGCGGCGACCAGCGATGCCCCATCACGCGAATTCCCTCGAAGGGCGGACGGAACGACGCCAGCCAATCATCCAGCAGATCGTTCAGCACCGGATAAAAGTTCTCCTCGGGCGGGTCCCATGGCTTCATCAGGTAATAATCCACGCGGGCTTTGTTGATCGCGCCGATGGCGGCTTCCGTATCCGCATAGGCCGTGAGCAGCGCGCGTTTGGCTTCCGGGTAAATCGTGTTGGCCTGTTCGATGAATTCGACGCCGGACATCCGCGGCATGCGCTGATCCACCAGCATCAACGCCACCGGATCATTTCGCAGCTTCAATCGCCGCAGCGCGTCCAGCGCCGACTCGCCTGAATTTGCGCGCAGCACGCGGAAACGATCGCCGTATTCGCGCCGCAAATCGCGTTCGACCGCGCGCAAAACCTCCGCATCGTCATCCACGGTGAGTAAGACCGGCTTTGCCATTCAACGTCCCTTTTTATGATTCGGTTTGCGGTCGTCCGGTTCTGTCGTTTTGACCTCCGGTTCAAGCGCGAGAGAGCCGTAGTCTTGACGGCCATGGCTTTCCATCTCTTCGACAATTCCATGATCGGACAGGTCTATCCGTTGAGAATGATCCCAATCGTGGAGGAAGGTTTGTTCAAGGCGCTTGACGATGTGATCATCAGAGACCTCGATGGCCAGTTCGCGGCGTTCGTCGAAGCTTCCTGGCGCCAGATTGATCGAGCCGATAATCGCCCGCTCGCCATCAGCTAATAGCATTTTGCCGTGAAGCCGAAGTCCCTTCAGCTTATGAATTTTGACGCCGACGTCGCGCATCAAACGCAAGCCGTTGACTCCTTCGAAGACCTTCTTCTCCTTCAACATGTGAGGCGGAAGTGATAGTAAGTGGACGCGCACGCCGCGCTGCTTCGCTCGCACCAAATGCTCGATGATCGTCAAGTCCTGGTATCGTTCATTCTGCAGGAAGAGATAACGCTCAGCTTCGTCTATGAAGCGGGCGATCCTCGCCCGGCCGTTCCCCGGGCACCATATCAAGCGCGCATTCATTCCGCCGTCGAAATCGGCGCGCTCCCAGTCAGCGTCGAAGCAATCGCTGACCTCATTAACTTCCTCAGGGTCGGCGGTCAGCAGCGCGTAGTCGCGCGTCTTCGTGAAGTTCTTGGTCGCCCAGTTCAGCGATTTGATCAGCGCCAGCCGACGGTCAACGACCAGCGATTTCTCGTGTGTGACTTGATAGCCCGGATGTGTGGTTTTAACTTCCACGCCCGCGTCCGTCAGCATTTTCTGCGTCTCGGCGTTTTCAGATTTGCCCGAACGACGGGCCGGGTTGAGCATGACTCGTGTTTTCACCCCCCGCAGGTGGGCCGCGATTACGGCGTTGACCAGCCTGGGTTCGGTGAACAGAAACATCTTGATGTCGAGCGAACTTTGCGCCCTCTCAACGGCGTTCGCAACCGGAGCGATTCCGTCTTCAGGCATGACAAACAACGTCCGCGACTCTTTGCGCATGCGGCTTCTGATCTCCTGTTAATACTTAAAATTTTCCTGTGTCTTTATTTGACGCGTTGAGGATACCAGATTGGACTGATCTCCACATCACTAAACAACGCGGGTGTAGTCCGGCGGACCAGTCACGATCAGTTTTGGATGTTCAGCCAAAAGCGGGGTAGACTTGGCGGACGCGCCGCATTGTAGCGGAGTGATCACTCTTCTCCAAGAAACAATGAAAATGACTATGACTATATGTAAACGCATCTGTATTTTTGCCCTTACCGTTTTGCCGCTGGCCGGCCTGGTTGTCGCGCAAACACCTGCGCCGCTGCGTCCGCCCGCCACGCCGCTGATTACACACGATCCATATTTCAGCGTTTGGTCAATGACCGACACGCTGACGTCAGAGCCAACGAAGCATTGGACGGGCAGCGAACAACCGTTGACGGGCTTGATTCGTATTGATGACGTGACGCTGCGGTTTATGGGCGCGAATCCACGCGGGGCTGATCCGCCGATTCAACCGATGAAGCAGACGGGTTTCAAGCTGACGCCGACGCGAACGATGTACAGCTTTGAATCGAACGGCATCCATCTTGACCTGACATTTCTGACGCCTGCGCTGCCGCAGGATTTGAATGTGCTCTCGCGTCCGCTGACGTATGTCATCTGGGATGCGCGCGCGACGGACGGTCGCGAACACAATGTGCGGTTGTATCTGGACGCGACATCGCATCTGGTCGTCAATCGTGTTGAAGACCGCGCGATGTGGTCGCGGCATAAAATCGGCGATATGGAAGTTGCGCGCCTCGGCAGTCTTGAGCAAAAAGTCCTGCAAAAATCGGGGGATGATTTGCGCATTGAGTGGGGCTATTTCTATTTCGCCGCGCCATCGCAAGGCAGCCGCGTGACGACGATCGGCGCAACGACCGCGCAACGCAGGCTGTACGCCAATTCGCTCAACCTGCCCGAATCGCACGACCTGGAAAATCCGCAATTCTCAACCTCGCGCCAGACCCCGTTGATTGCGTTCACGATGGATTTGGAAGGCGTCGGCGCGGTAAATGTGTCGCGGTATGCGATGGTCGCCTATGACGACGTATATTCCATCGAATATTTCAATCGCAGATTGCGCCCCTACTGGCGGCGCGACAACAAAACAGGCGCGGAAGAATTGCTCAAAATGGGCGAGCGCGATTTCACCGCGCTCAAAGAACGATGTGAGAAATTCGATGCGGAACTCAGCGCCGATTTAGTCAAAGCGGGCGGCGAGAAATACGCGGCGCTGGCGATCGCCGCGTATCGACAGACACTCGCGGCGCATAAACTCGTCGCCGATTTCGACGGGACGCCACTTTACTTTTCCAAAGAGAACTTCTCGAACGGATGCATCGCTACAGTAGACGTGACGTATCCGAGCGCGCCGTTTTTTCTGCTGTTTAGTCCGACGCTGCTCAAGGGGATGTTGCGGCCGATTATGGATTACGCGAAATCGCCACGCTGGCGCTTCCCTTTCGCGCCGCATGATCTCGGGACCTATCCGCTGGCGAACGGGCAGGTCTACGGCGGCGGCGAAGAAACCGAAGACAGCCAGATGCCCGTTGAAGAAAGCGGCAATATTCTGATCCTGCTGGCCGCGCTCGCTGAAACAGAGGGAAACGCCGAATTCAGTAAGCCTTATTGGCCATTGCTGCAAAAATGGGCGGAGTATCTGAAAAACAAAGGGCTCGACCCCGACAACCAGCTTTGCACAGATGATTTCGCCGGACACCTTGCGCACAACACCAACCTTTCCATTAAGGCGATTGTCGCGCTGGACGCCTATGCGCGCCTGGCGGAGGCGCTGGGGCAAAAAGCCGACGCGAACAATTATCACGCGCTGGCAAAAGAAATGGCTGAGCAATGGGCGCGGATGGCGGACGACGGCGACCATTATCGGCTGGCTTTCGACAAGCCTGGCGCCTGGAGTCAAAAATACAATCTGGTGTGGGACAAATTGCTCGACTTGAAATTATTCGAGCCTGAGATCGCGCGCAAAGAAATCGCCTACTACAAAACGAAGCAGAACGCCTTCGGGCTGCCGCTGGACAACCGCTCGACATACACTAAGCTGGATTGGATTTTGTGGACGGCGACGCTGGCTGACAACGCGAATGATTTCGCCGCGCTCCTTGACCCGGCTTTCAAATTCGCCAACGAATCGCCGACGCGCGTACCTCTGAGTGATTGGTACTGGACACTGGACGGCAAACAGCGTGGCTTCCAGGCCCGCTCCGTCGTAGGCGGAATCTTCATCAAACTGTTGGCTGATCCGGCGACGTGGCGGAAATGGCGCGCCCGCTAACTTCGAATACCAGCCTTTATTTCATATCGGGTGGAACAGCTTCGGCGTTGCCGTCAATGAAGCGCGCGAACCAGTAAAGCTGCCAGTTCAGGCTTTCGACCAAATGCCTGGGCTCGCCCGTACGAGTCAGGTTGTGATTCTCGCGCGGGAACATCACAATCTCGGTGGTCACGCCGTAACGCTTCAGCGCGCGGAACCATTGCTCGCCTTGTTCCAGCGGCACGCGGAAATCGTTGTCGGAGTGCAAAATCAACGTCGGCGTTTTGACGTTCTTCGCGTATTTCAACGGCGAGCGATCCCAGTACAAATCGAACTTCTCGAACAGGTCGCCGCCGAAGTCATCCTCGTGGCCATACGCGCCGTCGCGCGTGCCCTCGTCAGAGATGAAGCTGACGACGCTGCGCAGCGTGACGGCGGCCTTGAAACGGTCCGTATGCCCGACAATCCAATTGGTCATGAAGCCGCCGTAGCTACCGCCCGTTACGCCCAACTTAGCGGCGTCAATCCACGCGTAGCGTTTCAGCGCCGCGTCTACGCCGTTCATCACGTCCTGATAATCCTTGCCGCCCCATTCTCCGAAGATGCCGCGTTCGAACTTTTGCCCATAGCCCGTCGAGCCGCGCGGGTTTGTGTACAGCACGCCGTAGCCTTTGGCCGCGTACACCTGGAATTCGTGAAACCAGTCCACGCCGTACATCCCCGCCGGGCCGCCGTGTACGTTCAAGATCAGCGGATATTTCTTGCCTTCCTGCCATCCGACCGGTTTGACGATGAAGCCGTCCACATCCCAGTCGTCGGCGCTTTTGTAGGTAAAGCGCTCAACGTCGGCCAGCCGCAATTGTTTCCACAACGCTTGATTCAAGCGCGTCAGTTGACGTTCATTTTTGCCGTTGAGGTCGGCAATGTATAAATCATCGAGACGCTTAAAATCATTCACCGTGTAAACCATCGCGCGGCCGTTGAAATCCACCGCGCGAACGGCGCGCGCGCCCGTCGTGACTTGCGCAATCGCCTTCGACGCGAGATCAATGCGGAACAAGTGGTATTCGCCTTTCACGCCGGCTTCGAAGAACAGCGCGCGCCCATCCTCCGACCATGTCAACCCTGTAGGAATCAGATCAAGCCCGTTGGCCGCGAGTACGGACGCCGCGCCGCCGGTCGCCGACGCCAGCCAGATCTTCGGATGATCGCGGTTGTGGACTTCGCCAGTGAAGGCGATCGTCTTGCCATCGGGCGACCAGCGCGGGCTGTTGTCGGATTCATCGTGATCAGAAATCTTCGTGAGCGCGCCGCCTTCGGCGGAGACGACCCAAACATCGTTGTTGCGATTGTCTTCGAACTCTTTGCCCGTGCGGTTGGAGACGAAAGCGATCCTGGTTCCGTCGGGCGACCAACGCGGGTCGGAATCGTTCCAATCGGCGCCTTCGGTAATCTGTTTCGCCGCCCCGCTTTTAATATCTACCACCCAAAGGTGCGCGCGCCGATCATCAAACCAGCCGGTGTCGTTGAACTTATACCGCGTGTCTTTGTAATGCCGCACATCGCTGTGGTCTTTGCTTTCCGGCCGGCTGTCGCTCGGCCCAATACGGCTCACGACTACTAAGCGCGAGCCGTCGGGAGACCATTGAAAGACGCTGACGCCACTCTTGAGATTTGTCAGGCGCTGAGCTTCGCCGCCCTCGAGCGACAGCGTGTACACCTGCTGGCGCGGCTGTTCCTGCGCGCTTGCTCCAGCGGCGGGGCGCGAGGAGAGAAAGGCGAGCGAGCGGCCGTCAGGACTCCAGCGCGGCGATGTCGCCGATTGCGGACTGGTTGTGAATTGCCACGGCGCGCGCGAGCCATCCGCCGCAACCATCCAGATCGCGGAATTGCGCCGATTCTGCGCGCGATCCACCCTGGTCACAACATACGCGACCAGCTTGCCGTCGGGTGAAATATGCGGATCGCTGAGGAATTCAAACGCGAAGTAATCTTCGGGCGTGATGCCGCGCGTTTGCTGAGCAAGGACCGGCGTGGCAGCTATGCCCAACAGTAGAAAAAAACAAATAGCGTTGAGTCTTCGTTTCATCTTTCTTCGCGCGGGATACTCCACCCGGGAACGCTTCGTTTTGGGCGGGGAGGAATGCGCTTTTCCTTTCTCATGTACAACGGTTGTGGTATATCAGGCGAAATGAGTGTCCACCTGTCGATAAAGGCGTAATTGGTCCTAACCGCTGGCGCCGGCAGGGAACTCAAGTTCGCCATGGAAGCCGCCGGCCGGCGACGGCGCTCTTCAATACCCCTGGTGGGATCGGTCTTGCGGCGAATCATAAGTGTGTCGCGTTTCTATGAGCGTGTTTTAAAAGCTCTTTTCTATAGCCCGCGGAGCGGGCGCAAGCATAAAGCCCGGGGTGGAGCCGAAGGCGGAACCCCGGGTCAGATTTGGAGAGCCATCAAGCCCACGAAGTGGGCGATAGTCAGGAAGGCTGTCGCCCACTTCGTGGGCTTTGGGTCCTTTACTACCGCGCTCCTGGGGCTTACGCCCCAGGCTTTATGCTGTCGCCTGCTTCGCAGGCTCATATCGAAGCTTTTAAAACACACTCTATAATACAGGCGCCGCCATGCTCGCTGTAATTTTACGGGATTTCAGGAAACCTTGAAACAACTCGTGATTCTTTTCGGACTGACCCTCGCCGGACCGGCCGTCTGCGCTTGGGGCGGTGTGATGAGTGGATAGTCAGTCAGGATTCGAGCAAAGAGACAGTCCTGCTAGAATGGGCTTAAATGAATTCCGACGGACAGGAGCGGCGGCGCCGCCGTTCATCATCTTCCTGTCCGCCTCTGTAACTATTCAGATGAGGAGGCGGTTATGTGGATTCCAAAATATAAGCGCGATGAATTGAAAGGGGTGGAATCACCCATCCCGACTCAGGTCGTATCCAACGAAGAGATTCTCCCTCGCCCGCAAAGCAAGGAGCAGAAGCAGGTCGAACTCCTCATTCGCGAGATGGGAGAGGCGAACGCGAAAAAGCTCGGCATGAAGCGGCGCGACTTTATGCGTACGACAATGGGGTTTGCGACGGCGTTGTTGGCGATGAACAAGGTCTTCGGCGGCCACTGGGAGGTTGATTCTGTCGAAGCGTTCGAGCCTGCGGCGACGGCGGAAAAGTTTCCGAAGGGGGAATACTTCATCATTGACGTGCAGACGCACTTCACCAACACCTATGACCTTGGGAACGAAAGACGCGATGGCGGAGGAGGGTTTCGCCAGTATGAATTCCTCAAGAACATGGGCTTCAATCTCAAAGCGGACGCCGAGGCGTACAGCTTCCACAATTTCGTCCAGGAGATCTTCTTTGACAGCGAAACGAGCATAGCCGTGATCAGCGGCGTGCCTTCCAAAGAGAAGCAGCGAGACGGCCAGGGCAAAATTCTGGAAGGCCCGGCCCGCAGTCGCGCCGGGTTGCCGAGCTGGCTGATGTCGAAACGCAAACAGGACATCAACCAGATGGCCGGCGGATTGCGCGCGCTGTGTCAGGGCAATGTCGCCCCGAATCATTACTGGGATAAAGTCAAAAACCAGCCCGACTGGCCCGCGCTTTACGAGCAGATGGAACGCGAAGCAAGGCTTTACAAGATCGATTCGTGGAAGTGGTACTGCCATACCGATCCGGGCTTGAGCGGCGGCGGCTTCCAGATTGACGACGAGATGTCGGCGAAGTTTTACGAGAAGGCGCGCCAGCTCGGCGTCAAACTCTTCAGCGTGCACAAAGGCTTCTCCTACCAATCGCGCACGCTCGGGCATCTGGCCAATCCCAAGGATGTCGAAAAGGCCGCCTTACAGAATCCTGACCTCACTTTTGTGATCTATCACTCGGCGCTCAAGCATGGAACGAACGAGCCGGATTACGTCAAGAACAATGAGTTTGACCCGACGACCGGCGATTTCCTCTGGCATAACGTGTTAATGGACATCAAGAAGCGCAACCCGAAGATCAATAACGTTTACTGTGAGATCGGCTCATCATTCGGCCTCCTCGCAGTCGATAATCCGCTGATGTGTCAGCACCTGATCGGCAAGAACATCATGCTCTACGGTTCCGACCACGTCATCTGGGGCACTGACTGTCTATGGTGGGGCTCGCCGCAGTGGGCGATCGATCTGATGAAACGCTTCCAGATCAGCGACGAGCTGTGCGAGAAGTTCGGCTACAAGAAGTTGACGAAGCAGGATAAGGTGAACATCTTCGGCCTGAACGCGGCAAAGCTGTATAAGATCAATCCGAAGTCGAAGCTTAACCCGCTGCCGGATGACGCGGTCTCACGTTTCAAGAAGCGCGAATATGCGGATGAAAAGATCGGAGCTTATCCGGCTCACAACGCGCAAGGATGGGTGCGGGCGGGTGATTAAATTGCGGTATTGTGGCGAAAAAAATGAATCTCCTTTGTTCTGAACTGGAAAGTATTCGCAAAATTATCAACCCATACATTCTTTTGCGCCAGGTCGGTCTGGTGTGGGCGCTGTTCCTGGGACCGCCTGCGGTTCACGGTCAAGACATCGCCTGGCCACAGTTCCGCGGGCCAAACTCGAACCCCGTGGGCGCCCATACGCGGCTGGCCGAACGCTGGTCGAAGACCGAGAACGTGGAGTGGTCGCAAGAAATCCCAGGGCGCGGGTGGTCGTCACCTATTGTGACGGGAGGCAAGGTGTATGTGACCACTGTAACGACGGAGGGCAAATCGAAGCAGCCACAGATCGGAACGGAATACAGCAACGAGTATGTCGCGGAGTTGCAAAAGCAGGGACTCCCGATGGAGCAGATTCTGGAGCGCTTGACGGAGCGGGACATCGAACTGCCGAAAGAGGTGACGCTCCACTATTTTCTCTATTGCCTGAACCTGAAGAGCGGCAAGGTGGAGTATCGGAAAGAGTTTTATGCGGGGCGACCGCCGGGCGGGCGTCATCGTAAGAACAGCTTCGTCTCGGAGACTCCAGTGACTGACGGGAAGTTCGTTTACGTGTATGTGGCGAATCTGGGTGTATGGGCGTTCGACGCGCAGGGAAACCAGGTATGGAAGACGCCGCTCGAAGCGAATCCGATCTACCTGGACTTCGGGACGGGGAGTTCGCCGGCGCTGGCGGGAAACCTGCTGGTGATCGTGAATGATAATGAGAAGCAGCAGTACATCTCGGCGTTCGACAAGCAAACGGGTATGCAGGTCTGGCGTACGAATCGGGACGTCGGCGGCAAGTTGCAACCGGCGCAGCGGTCAGGCTGGGCGACTCCTTTTGTTTGGCGGCACACGATGCGCACTGAGATCGTGGCGGTAGGACCGGGAGAGGTCGTGAGTTACGACCTTGCGGGGAAAGAATTGTGGCGCATGTCTGGAATGACGGCGAGGCCGGTTCCCACGCCCTTCGCTTACGAAGGTCTGCTCTATATTGACGGTGGACGAGGACAGCCATTGTTCGCGCTTCGTCCCGGCGCGGCGGGCGACATTTCGCTTAAAAAAGATGAGACCTCGAACGAGTATGTCGTTTGGTCGCAGGCGCGCGGCGGGACTTATCTGCCGTCCCCTGTAGCCTACGAGGGGGCGGTTTACGCGCTGACCGAGACGGGCATCTTGAGTCGCTTTGAAGCCAAGACCGGAAAGCTGACTTACCGGACGCGCATTGACCCGGCGGCGACGGCTTTCACGACCTCGCCCTGGGCTTATAACGGCAAGCTGTTCTGTCTGAGCGAGGAAGGCCAGACGTTCGTGATCGCGACGGGCGAGCAGTTCCAGTTATTGCATGTGAATGAACTGGATGACATGGCGCAGGCGTCGCCGGCGCTGGTTGGCGAGCGCCTGTTGATACGGACGGAGCACTGGCTGTATTCGATCCGCCGTGGTAGACAAGCTGGCGCCGTGAAACAACGGGTTCAACAAAAGCTATGAACAACTTGTCGGCCTGGGAATCTCCGGCGGTTTTCGTTTTGTCGGTCGAACTCAAACTGATGTAGAGCGGCGCGCTAACCGTTCATCGGCCGTTCTTGCAAGTCGCGCGCGATACACATCTAGGATGACAGCCGCAAGAATGACGCAGCCCGTGACGAACCGCCGCGTCGGTTCCTGCGCGCCGATTTGCGCGAGTCCTGCGCCCAGCACGGCGATGAGCAACACGCCGAAAAATGTGTTCACGGCGGAACCGCGCCCGCCCGACAAACTTGCGCCGCCGATGACGCACGCGGCGATAGCTTGCAATTCGGCTCCGGCGCCTGCGTTCGGGTCGGCGGAAGACAAACGCGCGCATTGCAAAACAGCGGCGCACGCCGCGAGCAATCCGCTCAGGCCGAATACGGCGACCTTGATCGGACGCGGATTGACGCCGGCGTAACGCGCGGCCTCTTCATTCGCGCCTATCGCCAGGGCGTAACGCCCCCAGACCATTCGAGTGAGCGCGAATTGAGCGACCATCACGGCGACAATCGCGCAGGCGCCGGGCGCTGAAAGGCCGAAAAGCGAAACTGCGCCAAGGCGTTCGACCGCAGCGCCGATATACATCGTTTGCGAATTCGTCATCAGATACGCCGCCCCACGCGCGACTTCCAGCATTCCAAGCGTCACGATGAACGAAGGCAGCTTCCATCGCACGGTGATCAGCCCATTCACCATACCGCACAGAGCCCCTGTAAATAAACAGAGCGCGAGCGAAGGCGCCAACGGCCAATGCCACTCGGCCAGACAGACGCCGAGCGTGGCTCCGCTCAAGGCCATCACCGAGCCGACGGAAAGATCAATGCCGCCGACGATCATCACCAACGTCATCCCGACAGCCAGCATCACCGCATCAGGAATCTGATTGGAGATCGTGCGCAAAGTTGTGAGCGAGAGAAAATGATCCGTCTTGAGGCTGAATGCGATAATCAACAGCAGCAGCGCGATGAGCAAGCCCGCATATTGCAACAGCAGGCCACGCCAGGCCGGAGTTTTATGGTGGTTTGTCTTACTCATGCGGCGAGTCCACCCTACGTAACGAATCACATCCCCAGACGCTGTTGAATCAATTCGCCGATGTAATACTTCATGAATTCATCGCGTTTCGGCTCGAGGCAGACCGTGACGGGTTTCCCGTGTTCATGATCAATGCGCGTGTACCCTTCGGCGTCAACGATGAGCGGCAAGACTTCCAGCTTGCCAAAGAACGTGGCGGGGCTGGCCGCTTCCGCGACCGCCAGTTGATCGTGCAATGTCATGCGCGAGTTCGGATTTTCAATCCAGAGCCGGTACAAGCATTCAAGCGCGTAGGTCAGCGGAGATTTGTAATCGCGCACCTGCTTGCGCTCTTCATCGGTCAGGCGCAAATACGTTGTGGAATCGAGCGGTACGATGGTGAGTGGCAAGCCTGCGCCGTAAACAAGCTGCGCGTCCGCGGTTGATTGATAGACGTTCCATTCGCGCACAGGTTTGTCTTTGCTGTAGGCCGTGCCATACACGCAGCCGCTCATCAGAACGACTCGTTTGACGTACTTGCCCAGCTCGGGTTCCTTGCGCAACGCGTCGGCGACATTTTGTAAAGGGCCAACGGCCAGTAAGATCACTTGACCCGGATGTCGCTTGACCTGCTCGACGATGAAATCGGGGGCGGTTTGTTTGATCGGGCGTTTGGCGGTGAAATCTTCAGCCCACGTATATTGATGCGCATAGCCGTCCGAAGTCTTGCGCCCGACGGCTACGGGAATGGCGTCGCGCCCGGCGATGTGCAGCATTTTGGCCGCAATCGGCGCGCGCGCGGTCGTATTGCCATGTGTGATCGTCACGCCTAGCAAGTCAAAATTCTGATGCGCGAGAATGAACGCCAGCGCCCAGGCGTCGTCAATATCATCGCCAATATCCGTGTCGAGAATAACCTTGGCGGGCGCCGACTGATTGTAGTTAGCAGTTGTAGCAAGCGGCGTTGCGCCAAATATCGACAATAAGAGGCTAAGCAACATTGGCTTCATTGAGGCTCCTCAGCGGTAAATGATGGCGCGGCGCAGAATGACATTCTTGCCTTTGGAACGCGCATCGGCGTCATCGCGCGTCACGATACGCAGAGTGTGTTTACCGGGCTTCAGATCATACGCGCGCCAGAGGTCGTAATCATAAGTGCGTTCGACGACATAGGCGTCAATTTGGTCGAGCTTCTTGCCGTCCAAAAATACGTCTGCGCGCCCACCTTCCTGCGACATCGGACCGAGCAAACAAACTGCAACGCCTTCGAAGGTCAGCACGGCCTCGGCGCCTGCGCCAGTGGCGACTTTGCCTGTTACGCCAGTCTTATTTCTGTCCATGTAATCTTTGGGCTGCGTCTCATCGCGCCAATTACCGTTCCATTGCCACGCCGGATCATTGAATTGCGCGAAATGGTCTGGTTTACCGGGGTTCCATTGTTCCAGCTTCGGCGCTTTTGGCCGCTGCGCCGGCACGATGATTTCGCTCTCAGTGACTTTGCCGCCGACGCTCTCGACGACTTTGCCGGCGCGCTTGAGCGTGGAATCCACGATGGTATTGAACGAGTAATCGGTGAACTGAAACTTCTCGTCAGCAATCGCGGCGACGCCGGATTTCCAGCGGTCGGGAATATTATCGTAGCCGATCATCACGCCCAGCACGCCGGCGGCGCTCGAGGGATTGCAATCCGAATCCTGTCCGGCGCGCGTGGAAATATCCAGCGTTTTGTCAAAATCGCCCTTGCCCCAAAGTAAGCCCAGCGCGATGTGACCGCCGTTCAACCGCGCGTCGATATTGAAATCTTTCATAGCGCCTTCGGGACACGGATCGTCTCTGTCCCATTTGTCTTTCAGCATCCGCCACGCTTTTTTCCAATCGTCAGGATACTGTTTATGCCACGCCAGCAAATCGCTCACGAGTTTGGCATAGCCGCTTTGCGCAGGGATGCTTTTCAACCCGGCTTCAACTACCCTGCGGGGATCGGTTTCAAAAAAGGCCGCGGCGTACATCCCGCTGACAAACATCCCGCCGTACAAACCGTCGCCGTAATTCATCACGCGCCCGACTCGGTCGGCGTATTTGTTGGCTTCCTGCGGCAAGCCCGGCGTCATCATCCCGATGAAATCCGCTTCGATCTGAAAATCAATGTCATTGGCGTGGAAGTTGTATTTCGGATGCCCGCTCCACGGCGCTTTGACGCCGCGATTGAGATTGCGCCGCGCGCCCGCATTGGCATGCCAGAGATTGTATTTGGAATCCTTGAAAGCCTCGCCAAACTGCTCGCATGTGGCGTTCAGCCCCACCTCGTCCAGCACTTTGGTGAATGTCATTTCGACGTACAAGTCGTCCTGGTCTATCGCATTGTGAATGCGCTCCGGAGTCCATTTCAATTCGCCTTCGATGATCTTGCCATTGGATTTGAATTCCGTCGGCGCGCCGAACGAAACGCCGATCATTTGTCCCGCCCAGCCGCCTTTGATCTTGTCTTTCAGCGCAGCCAGGGAAATGCGACGCGTTTTGTTTTGGGCGATGGTCAACGATGTGACAAGCAGCGATGCGCCCAAGACCAGAAGGGGAATCAATGTCTTTTTCATGGAAACCTCACAAATAACAGTACAGGGAGCGGTAGCGACCTGGCGCTTCGGATAGGCGAGCCTCACGATTCAACCAGGTCGCTACCGCTCCCTGTACTGTTCCTCGACTTCAGCGCGTGTTGGCAACGAAGCCTGCGCGCCGATCTTCGTGACCGCAATCGAAGCCGCAACGTTGGCAAACGCAATCGCCGCATCCAACGTCATGCCTTCGGCCAGCCCTGTCGCCAACGCGCCATTGAAACAATCGCCCGCCGCCGTTGCGTCTTTGGCTTCAACCGGGCGCGCCGGGAAATGCCGCGCGCGTTCGCCGTCCGCAAGAAACGCGCCTTGCGCGCCGAGTTTCAGAATCACCCGCTGCGGGCCAAGCGCGAGCAACTCCCTAGCGACATCAGACGCATCGGCCAATGCAATGTGGGCGCCGGCGGCGCCAACCAGCGCGAGGGCTTCGCTTTCGTTCGGGGTCAGGATGTTGACGTTGCGCAGTAAATCGGCTGGCGCCTCGCGAACGGGCGCAGGGTCGAGAATTACGGTCATCCCCAGGCTACGCGCATGCGCGGCCGCAGCCGTAACGGTCTCAAGCGGCGTTTCGAGTTGCAGCAATAAATGCGAGCCGCCGAGCGCGTTCAGGGCTTCGGTAACTTCGGCCGGACGTAGGCAATCATTCGCGCCGGGAACCACCACAATTTGATTCTGCCCGCTCGCCTCGACCAGGATCAGCGCAACGCCGGTCGCCGCTTCCGGCGCGCCGCGCACGTAACGGTTGTCGACACCGCAAGCGCGCAGGCTTTCCAACAACTGCCGCCCGTACACATCCTGCCCGACGCAACCAATCATCACGGCAGCGTCGGGTTGCGCCAGGCGACCGACTGCGCAAGCCTGATTCGCGCCTTTGCCACCGGGCAAGGTCACGAACTCGCTGCCCGGAAGCGTTTCGCCGCGTTGCGGCGCCCGCGCGACCTGCACGATGAAATCGAGATTAAGACTGCCGACGATGACGATGTTTGCCATACTCTTCAGCGTTTCAGCTATCCGCCGCGACGCGGCGTAAGATTTGTTCGCCCATCCGCGCGTGTCTGGGATGATCGATCAACCCTGTGTCCAACAGCGCAACGCCAAAGAGAACAGCCCACCCTTTAGCGCGTCGCAGCGTCGCCTCTGAAATGTCCGCATACTCGGATAAGGCTTCCTGACGGGCGGTTTGTTCAGAAAACAACATCCAGATCGCGGCCAGATCAGTCGCCACGTCACCTGATGTGATGTCTCCCCAATCAATGATTCCTGTGATTGCGCCGTTTTCGACCAGCGCGTTACGCGCATGTAAGTCGCCGTGCAGCCATTTTGACGACCCGGCGCACGGGGCTTGCAAAGCGGTTTCCCAGGTTCGCTTGACGGGTGTTGTAATCAAATCTGTTTTCACGCTCAGGCGTCGCATGCGCTCCTCAGTACTTGCGGCGCGCCGCCATAACGGCACGCCTCGCGCCGCGTTTAGCGGCGCGTCAGAAGGCGCCGGCGTATGTAAAGACCGCAGGAATTTGGCCAGCGCAACGGCTTGTGTGGCGGCCGGTTCGGCTAAGTCCGCCGGCGTTCCTGGTAACCAGGGCAGCACGCTCCATTTCCACGGATAGCCCAACGCCGGATTGCCAAACCGGCATGGACTGGGGATAGGTAAAGAAAGCTGGCGGGCTAAACGCGGCAGCCAGGTTTGCTCATTCTCAATTAACGCGGCGGCGGCTTCGCGGCGCGGAAGCCGCACGCAATACTGATTGCCCAAAAGGAACATCGTATTATCCCAACCCGCATCCAGCGTTTGAATTGGCAGATGCGCCAGATCAGGGTGTTGCTGTTCCAGCAAGGCGCGAACGAGCGATGCGCCTATTTGAAAGTCAGGCGCTGGTGTTCCTATTGGAGTAGCTTTGCTTGGGGGCGCCATGGGATCGTTTATGAGCCGTATATCAATTTTTCGTCTGTTCCGCCGTAATTAAATCCACCTTCGTTTCGCGGTCGGCTGGAGAGGTTTTGTTATTCAACACTGCCAGCGCGTATTCAATGCCGTATACAGCAAGTTGATCGCCGTGCTGGTCTACGGTCGCCAGCACCTGACCGTCATTGAGCAATTGCCGCACGGCTTGGATGTTATCGAATCCGATCACACTTATTTGCCCTGCTTTGCCCGCCGCTCTGATCGCCGCGACCGCGCCGAGCGCCATGCTGTCATTGGCGCAGAGGATGGCCTTCAATTCCGGCTTTTCCACCAACAGCGCAGCCGCGACTTGATTCGCTTTCGCGATTTCCCAACTAGCCGATTGCGAGCTGACGATATTTATCCCCGCGGCTTTCATGGCGTCTTCAAAGCCGGCCTTGCGTTGTTGCGCATTGAAAGCCGTCGGGACGCCTTCGAGGATCGCGACCTGATCTCCGGGCTTGAGCCGCCGGGCGAGGGCTTCGCCTGCGAGGCGCGCGCCTTTGCGATTGTCAGGGCCGACGAAAGGGATGCGCAAATTTCGTTCGGCGAGCACTGCCGCGTCGAGCTTGTTGTCAATGTTAATGACGACAACGCCCGCGGCTTGAGCGCGCTGGCAGACGGCGACCAGGGCTTTGGAATCGGCTGGCGCGATAACGATGGCCTGAACCCGCTGCGCGACCATTTGCTCGACGATTTCGACCTGCCGCGCGACATCCAGTTCGTCCTTGATGCCGTTGGCGATAAGTTCGTACTCCGCCGCGTGCGCCTGTTGGTGAGCCGTTGCGCCGTCCTGCATCGTTTTGAAGAATTCGTTTGCCAGCGATTTCATCACCAACGCGATGCGCGGTTTCGCGGGTTGCGGAGCCGTATTGCAACTCGCCAGCAGGAGGGGCGCCAAAGCAAGGCAGCCAGATTTTAAGAGCGGAGACAGTGTCATCACGTTGAATCTCGGCGAGAAGTTATCGAACAATGAGAGATGTATTACATCTTGATAAAGGTTCTGCGCTCCACAGCGGGCTAAAACTATATGAAACGCCGGTCTTTTTCAATTTTTTTGTCGTTGGCGCCCTAACAATACCTCACGCCAATATTGCCTGAATTGCGACAGCATCGCCCGGAAGAATCGATCTCGCCGATTCGGTCATACGTTCTCCTTTCTTGTTGACACTCGACAAATCGTCAATTACGCTCTGCCTTGTCGATTGCCGAGGGGGATATGAAAAAGACACAGACGATTGACCGGGGCGGTAGAACTGATTTTGAAGACGACCTGAATGAAAGGATGTGGCCATGCTCAACAAGCTGAGACTGCAATTACGGGCGCTCTTCTTCAAGTCTAAAATGGAAGAGGAACTGGATGAGGAAGTGCGTTTCCATCTGGAGAGAGAAATTGAGGAGAACATCGCTCGCGGGATGACTCCGGAAGATGCGCGTTACGCCGCCATTAGCAGTTTCGGTGGTGTCGAGCGGGTAAAGGAAGAAAGTCGTGATGAGCGTGGGATCCGCCTCTTGGAAGAGTTATGGCAAGACCTGCGCTACGGCGCGCGGATGTTGATGAATAATCTTGGTTTCACGGTTGTAGCCGTCATCACGCTGGCCCTCGGCATCGGCGCGAACACGGCGATTTTCAGCGTAATGGACGCCGTGCTGCTCAAGGCCTTGCCGGTCAACGAACCTGATGCGTTAGCGCTGTTTGAATGGCAAGCCGGGCGCTCATTCAGAACGAATGGCGCGAGCGGCGTATCGTTTGTACGGGCGCCGCCAGGCGCGAAGGGGGATTCGCTGTTCCGCTCTGACATCTTTGAAAAACTGCGCGCGCAGGCGCAAGCAACGGACAGCCCGCTTAGTGATCTCTTTGCTTTCGCCGCAGTTGAGGATGTGACTGCGGCGCCAAGTAATCAGGCGGAGACCATCAACGGGCAAGCCGTATCCGGCGGGTATTACGCCGGGCTGCGAGCGCAACCTGTCATGGGACGCGCGATCACTGACGAAGATGATAAGCCGGGCGCGGCGCCTGTCGTTGTACTCAGCTATCAGTTTTGGCAGGAGCGGTTCGCCGCGAATCCTGCTGTCATAGGCCAGCCGCTCAAACTCAACCGGCAGTTTTTCACCATCGTTGGCGTGACGCCGCCTGCTTTTAACGGCGCGTTGCAAGTCGGGTATCGCCCCGCCGTCACCATCCCGCTGGCGTGCGGACCGTTGCTGCGAGGCGAAGGCGCGGCGACGGCCAAAGCGGATGAGCCGGAATGGTCGCTGTATTTGATGGGCAGGCTCAAACCAGGCGCGACTTACGAACAGGCGCGAGATAGCTTGAACGGTACTTTTCAAGCCGCTGCGCTCGATGTCATGCCGCCGCCGCGCAAAGCGAATGAACCCGCGCAACTCGATCCAAAAGAGTATCCGCGCCTGCTCGCGCAATCTGGCAGCCTTGGAATGCAGGACATGCGCAGACGGTATTCACCCACGATCTATGGTTTGTTCATCGTCGTTGCGCTCGTGTTGCTGATTGCGTGCGCCAACCTGGCGAACCTGTTGCTGGCGCGCGCGGCCTCGCGCAGCGCAGAGATCAGCGTGCGGCTCGCGGTTGGCGCTGGGCGCTGGCGGTTGATGCGGCAACTGTTAACTGAAAGCTTGCTGCTCGCGGCGTTGGGCGGCGCGGTTGGCATACTCTTCGCCCTATGGGGCGACAGCGCGCTCCTGGCATTGACCGATATAGACACAGGGTTTCTCCCCGCAGGCGTTGACCTCAGACTGAATTGGCGCGTGTTGGCCTTCACGCTGTCGGTTTCGCTGCTGACCGGCGCGCTCGTCGGCCTGGCCCCCGCATGGCGGGCAACCAGACCGGATCTGGCGACGGCGCTCAAACAAAGCCGCCGCACGACGGGCGCCGTCTCGCGTTTGAGCAATGGGCTGATCGTCGCGCAGGTCGCGCTGTCATTGTTGTTATTGGTCGGCGCGGGTTTATTCATTCGCACGCTCTACAATCTGCAACGCGCCAACCTGGGTTTCAATCAGGAGAACCTCCTGCTCTTCAGGTTGCTGCCGAAGCAGGGCGGGTACGAAGACGAACGGCTGCTCGAGTTCTATCAGCAACTCTTTGCGCGTTTGGATAATCTGCCCGGCGTGCGCGCGGCGACCTTCGGACGCGTCCCGCTCATCGCAAATGACAATTCGTTCGCTGACATATTGCTGCCCGGCGAGGCTGAAAGAACCGCCGCAGAGCACAACATCACTCGGCAAATCGCGCGGGAGAACTATTTTGCGACAATGGAAATCCCGCTGCTGCATGGACGCGGCTTCACAACGCGAGATGACGAGCGCTCCCCCAAAGTCGCCATCGTCAATCAAACATTCGTTCGCAAGTTCTTCCCCAACGATAACGCGCTCGGCAAGCGCGTCACGGTGATCTACACCAAACGTGAAGTCGAGATTGTAGGCGTCGTCGCCGACGCCAAATACGAGAACCAGCGCGAGGAGATCGAGCCGCTGCTCTACACGCCGTGGCGACAGGAAGGCGATATGATCGGCGGGATGTATTTTGCCTTGCGCACAGCGGGCGAACCGACCGCGCTCGCCGCCACGGTTCGCCAAGTCGTGCGCAAACTGGACAGCAATTTGCCGGTCACAGAAGTCACCACGCAAATGGCGCGCTCGCAGGCGACGCTGGGACAGGAACGCCTGTCCGCCCGGCTCTTGAGTTTCTTCGGCGGTTTGGCGCTTGCGCTCGCGGCCATCGGACTCGCAGGCGTGCTGGCCTGGTCGGTCTCCCAACGCACGAATGAAATCGGCATTCGGATGGCGCTCGGCGCGCAAGTCGCCGACGTCCTGCAGTTGGTGATTTGGCAAGGCATGAAATTGGTTTTGCTGGGATTGGCCGTGGGCGTAACAGGTGGTTATGTCTTACTGCGCATGCTGGCCGGCAAGTCTTTTGCGCCCGCCTCGTGGCAAGCGCAAATGGCAAATCAGCTTTATGGGGTAACCGTGACTGATCCAATGACCGCTATCGTAACTGCGTTGCTGCTGATCCTCGTGGCGTTGTTGGCTTGCTGGATTCCGGCGCGGCGGGCGGCGAAAGTTGATCCAATGATTGCGCTCCGGTCCGAATGATTGCGCCCACACGCCCTCAAAATGTCTGCGGAGTTAATGATGAGGGAAGTCAATAGCCACAATCCCATTGATTTTGGCGCCTGGCTTCGTTTTGACGCTGCTGCTGTAACAAAAATCAAAATTTCCCCCGGAACTTCTATTTAGGCTGCCAACAGCGTCTTTTAACCAAATTAAGGAGCGCCAGCAGATGGTGACTAATCCACTCAAACGACAAGCCCCGAAGCTACAGAGATCGGTCATACGGTGGCTGCTTGATTCTGACCCTTCGATCCGCTGGCAGGTGATGCGGGACCTGATCGGCGCCCCCGCGGACGAGGTCGCGGCCGAGCGCGCGCGGGTCGGCGCCGAGGGCGCAGGCGCGCGGCTGCTCGCCCTCCAGGAGGCCGACGGGCGATGGGGCGGCGCGGCGTGGAATCGCGGGTGGAACTCCACCATGCACGTCCTGATGTTGCTGCGGGACATGGGGCTCGATCCCGCGAGCGACCAGGCGCGCCGCGCGGTGGGCCTCGTCCGTGACCGCGTGACCTGGCAGGGTTGTGGTCCGGCAGAGTGCGACGGCAATCCCTTCTTCGCCGGCGAGGTGGAGCCCTGCATCAACGGGCAGGTTGCGGCGGCCGGCGCCTACTTCGGCCAGGATGTCCGGGCTATCGTCGACCGGCTGCTCGGCGAGCAGCTGCCCGACGGCGGCTGGAACTGCGAGGCCCCTCACCGCTCGACGCGGTCGTCGTTCAACACCACGATCTGCGTGCTCGAGGCCCTGCTCGAGCACGAACGTGCGATTGGGGGCAGCCCGGAGGTGACTGAAGCCCGAATACGCGGGCAGGAGTACCTCCTTGAGCGCCGCCTCTTTCGCCGGCAGTCGACCGGCGAGGTGATCGAGGCCGATCGCAAGGGCGGCGCCGACTGGACCCGTTTCGCCTTCCCGACGTGGTGGCACTACGACGCGCTGCGGGGGCTCGAATACATGCGCAGCGCCGGCGTCGCGCCCGACGTGCGCGTGGCCGAGGCTATCGACTTGGTCGCGTCCAAGCGCGACGGGGACGGCCGGTGGCCGCTCGAGACCCGGTACCCCGGCGAGATGCCGGTCGAGACGGACGAGGGCGAGGGCCGGCCGAGCCGGTGGAACACGCTGCGCGCCTTACGAGTTTTGAACTGGTAATCAGCAGAAAAATTAAAGCATAGCTAAAAAACAATCTTTGGATTACAATGCGTAACGACTTATTAGTTTAGGAGCAAGCTGATGAAGGTTATAAGTGACAATCTCAACAGCGACGGCGCGCCGAACACTCAGACCGGCGATCTAAGATTTTCTGCGCCAGCCTTCACAGGTTTCTTCTCTTTTCTCTTATCTCGCGGCTCAATGGCGGCTCCCACCGCAAAATAACATTCCAACCCAGCAATCAATTTATCTTCTGAGCAGTCGAACCGTATTGGCTGGTTAAGGTAGCTGTCAAGTTTACTTCTGGCCTCCCAGCTATAGGTCTGCTTGCGGTCTAATTCCTTTCACAGGGAGATCACATGTCCAAAAAGATTTTTGTCGCCGTTGCTTGGCCATATGCAAATGGTCCATTGCACGTGGGCCATGTGGCTGGTGTCTTGTTGCCGGCCGATATATTTGCTCGTTATCACCGACTCAGAGGTAACGAAGCGCTGATGATTTCAGGCTCAGATTGTCACGGTACGCCGATCACAATCTCGGCCGAACGAGAAGGGATCACGCCTGAGCAATTGGTTCAGCGTCATCACTCATCTTTTCTCAAGACATTTAAAACTTTAGGGATCTCTTTTGATCTCTACACTCAGACCCTGACTGAAAACCACTATCAGGTGACGCAAGAATTCTTTCACCGTCTATCAGCAAGCAATTGCATCTACAAGGAAACCATGATCGGTTCCTGGGCGGAGACACTTCAGCGTTTTCTTCCTGATCGTTATATTGAAGGGATCTGCCCCAAGTGTGAATACGCTCGAGCTCGTGGCGATCAGTGCGATAAATGCGGGAGGCTCCATGAGCCATGGGAACTCCTTGAGCCGCATTCAACAATGGATGGCTCGCCGGTAACATTCCGCGAAACTGATCATTATTTCCTGGATCTGGCGCGGCTTCAGCCGGAGTTGAACACTTGGTTGCAAAGCGTTGATCGCTCTTGTTGGCGACAGAATACCCTGCAATTTACCCAAAACTGGATAAAAGAAGGGCTGCGAGGACGCGCTATTACACGCGATCTTGAATGGGGTATTCCTGTGCCAGTCGACGATCCAACCTTCAAGACAAAACGTTTCTATGTTTGGTTCGACGCTGTGATTGGTTATATCTCAGCCACAATCGAGTGGGCAGGGCGGAGTGGAAAGCCGGAGAAATGGCGCGAATGGTGGGAGGCAAAGACAGACGGAAGTGATCGTATTCGATCGTATTATTTTCTTGGCAAAGACAACATCCCCTTTCATACGATCGTCTGGCCGGCGATGCTGATCGGATACGGCAATCGTGCGCTGCCGTATAACGTGTCAGCCAGTGAATTTATGACGCTCGAAGGAGAAAAGATGAGCTCCGGCAGAAACTGGGCGATCTGGCTTCCCGATATTGAGGACCGCTATCAGCCGGATCAGATTCGCTACTACCTGGCTGCCAATGCGCCTGAGAGTCGCGACAGCAATTGGTCCTGGAGTGATTTCGTCAGGCGCAACAATGACGAATTACTGGGGACCTGGGGCAATCTGGCTCATCGTGTATCGACTCTAGCTTGGAGAAATTTCGGCTTAGTGCCGGAGCCGGGTGAGCTTCGTGAAGCTGATCAGCAATTATTGACACTATCAGCGGAGGCATTCAGCAAGGTCGGAGGTTTAATCGAAAGCGTCAAGCTGAAAGCTGCGCTTCAGGAAGTACTGTCGCTGGCGCAACGCGCCAACCAGTATCTCAATGAGGAGCAGCCATGGTCGCTTATCAATACGGATCGCTCGCGTGCGGGAACGGTCATCTACACTGGGCTGGTCGTTGTTGATCGGATGAAAACCTTGTTATGCCCATTCCTGCCGAATAGTTGTCAGCGGCTGCATGAACTTCTTGGGTATGAAGACGTGATTGGCGCCCTGCCAACAATAGAGAAGACGATTGATATTGATGGTCGGGAGCGCCTGGTGTTGTCAGGTGGTTACAGCAGTGTCAATCGCTGGAAGCCGGTAACGATCCCAATCGGGCAATCGCTCCGACCACCGGCGCCATTATTTCTTAAGTTGGAGGAGAACGTGACCGAAGAAGAACGAGAACACCTCAGACGGCAGGCTCAAGTAGTTGACAGTGATTTAAAGAGAAAATGACTCCACAATCCAATCCGCATTGACCGCAGTCTAACACGCATCGTATTGAGAAAGAGGTTAGTGGCGGAGAGTGAGGGACTCGAACCCCCAAGCCCTTTCGGGCGCCGGTTTTCAAGACCGGTGCAATAGCCAATTCTGCCAACTCTCCGCGATATGAGATGCGCGGGTGATCCGAAGCGGGCGCATCCTATCACGGCGGATTTTGGTTTTCAAAGGTCAGGTTTGTGAGCTTGCTTCGCAAGGCGCTTCAAGGCTAGTATGCGCTTCGCCATGTCGCTCACGGCCATTGCTCAAAGACTGCGCCCACAAGACGAGGAGACGAGCGTGTGAACTTCGAACCCCTGAAAGGCGTGATGATCGGCGCGGGACGCTTCGCGCGTTTCCAGGCCGAAGCCTGGCGGCGCGTCGAAGGCGCGCGAATAGTGGCGGTGGCTGACGCGGCTCCCGGGCGCGCCGAAGAATTCTCCAACCGGTTCGAAATCGCGCGCGCCTATCGTGACGCCGCCGAAATGATGGAGCGCGAGCGGCCTGACTTCATCGACGTCGTTACGCGCCCCGACACCCATTTGGAAATCGTCAGACTCGCGGCGCGCTGCGGCGCCAGCGTCATCTGCCAGAAGCCTATGGCGCCGAGTTGGGAAGAGTGTGTGGCGATGGTCAAAGTTTGCGCCGATGCGAATGTACGATTACTCATTCACGAAAACTGGCGGTGGCAGCCGTGGTACCGCGAGGTCAAAGGACTGCTCGATCGAGGCGCGGTCGGAAGGCCGTTTTACGCCGGCTTCGTGATGCGAAATTCCGACGGGCGCGGCGCCGAACCTTACGCCGCGCAGCCGTATTTCCGCGAGATGGAGCGGTTGCTGATTTACGAAATGGTCGTGCATTTCATCGACACGTTCCGTTTTCTGCTGGGCGAATTCACGGGCGTCTTCTGCCGGACGGGGCGCGTCAACCCCGGCGTCAAAGGCGAAGATTACACGCTGATCCATCTCGATTTTGAAAATGGCGCGCGCGGTCTGATCGACGCCAACCGCATCAGCGGCCCCGCGCGGCGCGAGCCAATCTCCGAGGAGTTGATCGTCGAAGGCGACCGCGGAAAAATCCGGCTCGACCGCGACTGCCGCATCTGGCTCGACGAATACGGCGACGCGGAGAAGCCGCATGATTACGCGTTTCCATCTGAAGGCTATCGCGGCGACAGCGTCCGCGCGGCGCAGCGACATTTCATCTCCTGTCTGCGAACCGGAGAGCGGTGCGAAAGCGAGGGCGAAGATTATTTGAAGACCGTGGCCGCCGTCTTCGCGTGTTATGATTCGGCTGAATCGGGCCACGTAGTGACGAATAAATTCGTCACGTGACGAAAAAATTCGGCGCCTGCATGGCTATTTTCCATAGGAACGACTGACCAATGATCACACGACGCGCATTCGTTAATTTAGGCGCCGCCGCCCTTGCCGCGCCGGCGATAATCAGAACAGGCAAGCAGGCCAAAAGCGCGCCTATTGCCTTCTCCACGCTGGGTTGCCCCGCCTGGGAGTGGAAGACCATTCTTGATCAAGCAACGCAAAATGGCTTCGCCGCAATCGAAATGCGGGGTTTGGCGGGCGAGATGGATCTGCCAAAATCTCCGCAATTTACCGGCGCGAAACTGAAAGAGAGTTTGAAAGATCTGAACGCGATCGGATTGAAGATTTCCGACCTCGGCGCTTCGACGAACATGCACGAGCCTGACGCCGCGAAGCGGGCCAGGCAGATGGACGAGGCGAAACGTTTCGTTGAATTGGCGCATCAACTCCGCGCGCCCTATGTCCGTGTTTTTCCGAACCAACTGGTCAAAGGAGAAGAGCGCAAGACGACGATTGACCGGATCATCGAAGGGCTGCGCGAACTCGGCGACCACGCTAAGGGGAGCGACGTGACGATCATTGTCGAATCCCATGGCGAATTCGCGACATCGCCGCCGCTGCTCGAAATCATCCAGGGCGCCAATCATCCGAACGTGGCTTTCCTCTGGGACGCGCATCACACCTGCGTCGCGGGAGAAAAACCCGCCGAGACGTTCAAGCAGCTCGGCCGCTACATCCGTCACACGCATTTGAAAGATTCGCGCGCGCCGAAAGGCGATGAGAAAGACCGCAGATATGTGCTGACAGGAAGCGGCGAAATCCCGGTCCAGGAGACCGTGAAAGTGTTGGCCGCCGGCGGCTACCGCGGGTATTACTGCTTCGAGTGGGAGAAGAAATGGCATCCTGAAATCGAAGAACCGGAAGTCGCGATCCCACATTACGCGAAGGTGATGCGCCAGTATCTGGCCGAAGCCGGCGTCAAATTGTGATATTGTTTTTCGAGGCGACGTGCCCCGGTTAATGCCCCCTATCTAACAGGAGCAATACGAATGCAACAAGTAAATATGCCCGGCGTTCGCTGGGAATGGATCAGCGAGGCGTGGAACCTGTTCACTAAGCAATGGTCCGTCTGGGTGTTGATGTTATTAGTGACAGGTTTGATCGTGTTTGCGATCTACCTGCCGTTCGTTGGCGTGATCGGTATGATGATGCCCACTCCCCAGATAGGCGAACCGTTTGAATTCCCGGTAGGGATATTCATGCTTTACCCGGTAATGGCGCTGGCGATACTCGCCGCCGTGTCCTGGTTAGTTGGCGGGTTGTACAACGCGGCTTTCAAGCAAGTACGCGGTGAGCAGATAGCGGTCGGCGATCTTTTCTCAGGCGGCAGGTATTTCACCCGCATACTTGTAGCAGGGTTGCTGATCGGAATAGCCGCCGCGATCGGAGGCGTCTTCTGTCTTATCCCGGGGTTGATTGTTTCCGGGTTGGCATTTCTGACATACCCGATGATAGTCGAAGGCGGCAAGGGGGCAATTGACGCAATCAAAGCCAGTATCGAGGTGACGAAGAAAGACTGGATCATGTTTACGATCTTCGCCATAGCGCTCGGCTTTATAGCCGGCGCAGGCGCCATCGCTTGCGGCGTCGGCGCGCTTGCGACATACCCGCTGCTGTTCCTGGGGCACGCGCTGGCCTATCGCGATCTGGTAGGAATCCCGGGCGCGGGCGCGCAGGCGCAAGGACAATTTATGCCGCCGCCGCCACCCGATTACAGGGGCTACACGCCGGCAGAGACGCCGTCTCAGACGCCGCCGCCGCCCGCCGCGCAGCCGCCCCAATCGCAGTCATGGTCGGCGCCGACCTATGTAACACCGGCGGCGCCGGAACCTGCGACCAAGACTTGCCCGCATTGCGGCGCAACCCTGGCTCGCGTGGTGAACTTCTGCAATCAATGCGGACGCCCTCTGCGCAGCTCATAAGTGAGATAGTGAAATATGGACGGCAATAGCTTTTCGCCGCCAAACAATGAAATAGCCATCGAGTTCGCCGACGTCAGCTTCCGTCACCCTAACGGGCCGTTGGCGCTCGATGGCTTTTCGCTTGCCATCAAGCGTGGCGAGACACTCGCGCTCGTCGGGCGCAGCGGGACCGGCAAGACGACGGTTCTCAAACTGATCAATCATCTGTTGCCGCCGCAATCCGGCGTCGTGCGGGTCGAGGGCCGCGCGACCGCCGATTGGAATCCCATCCAGCTCCGCCGCCGGATCGGTTACGTATTGCAGGAGGTCGGGCTGTTCCCGCATATGACCATCGGGCGCAACGTCGCTGTCGTGCCGCGATTGGAGGGTTGGCCCGAAGACCGCGTCCGCGCGCGCGTCGACGAATTGCTCAACCTGGTCGGCCTAGACCCGAAGTCCTACGCGGACCGTTACCCGCGTGAATTGTCCGGCGGGCAGCGCCAGCGCGTCGGATTTGCGCGCGCGCTGGCCGTCGACCCGCCGATATTGCTGATGGACGAGCCGTTCGGCGCGCTCGACCCCTTGACCCGGGCCGAGATGCGCCGCGAGTTTCAACGCATCCAATCACAGATTCGCAAGACCGTCGTCTGCGTCACGCACGACATGGGCGAGGCGTTTTCGCTCGGAACGAAAGTAGGCGTGTTGGCCGGAGGCAAACTCGCCGCCTGCGACACCCCCACTGAGATCATTCGATCGAACAATCCCGAAGTGAAAATCTTCCTCGACTCATTACCGAGGATTGAAGTGGGGAATGGGGAATAGGGAGTGGGCAGTGGATAGTGGATAGTGGATAGTGGCATTACTGTCCACTCCCCACTCCACAAATTCTTATGCGACTGATCGAATTTTGGCTCAATCATGGAAGTGAATTTCTGAGCGCGATCCTGCGCCACCTGGAGCTAGTCGCGGCTTCGACGGGCATCGCCGTCGCTTTGGGCGTGCCGCTCGGCGTGCTCTCATATCGCAATCCACGGGTCGGCGCCCCGCTGGTCGGCTTCGCGAACGTCATGCAGACGATTCCGAGTCTGGCGATGTTCGGATTTCTGATCCCTATGCCACTCATCGGCGGGATCGGCGCGAAGGCGGCGGTCATTGCGCTGATTCTTTACGCGCTGCTGCCTGTGATTCGGACGACGACCAGCGGGTTGAAGAGCGTCGATCCCTCGGCGCGTGAAGCCGGGCTGGCGATGGGGATGACTGGCTGGGAACTGCTCTATCAGGTCGAGTTGCCGCTGGCGCGAACCGCGATCCTGGCCGGCGTGCGCGTCGCGACGGTCGTCGGCGTGGGCACGGCGACGATTGCGGCGGCGATTGGCGCGGGCGGTCTGGGTGAATACATCTTTCGCGGTGTGGCGAGCGTCGACAGCGTGATGATTCTTGCGGGCGCGATACCGGCGGCCGCTCTTGCGCTCGCCGCCGATTTGACGCTGACCTGGCTGGAAAAGAGCCTCGCCCCCGATCGCGCGAAAAGTGGGAAATCGCGAACCTGGGCCGTGGCGACAGCCGCCGGCTGCGCGTTGCTCCTGGTCATCGGCGGATTGATCTGGTCTGAAAGATCGGGCGGGCGGATCGTCATCGGCTCGAAAGATTTCACCGAGCAGGTCATCCTCGGCGAACTGCTGGCTCAAACGATCGAACGTTCCACAAGTATCAAAGTCCAGCGCAAATTCAATCTCGGCGACACGCTCGTCTGCGAAACGGCGATGCGGGCGGGCGACCTCGACCTCTACGTCGAATACACCGGCACGGCGTTGACCGCGATCTTCAAGAAGCCCGTGATAATGGACAGCGCCGAAGTCAACCGGCTCGTGAACAATGGCTACGCGGCGACCGGGCGCGTCATGCTCCCGCCGCTGGGATTCAACAACTCATTCGTCATCCTGACTCGCGGAGACGAAGCGCGGAGACTCGGATTGAAGACAATCTCGGAAGCGGCGAAGTATGCGCCCAACTGGCGCGCGGGTTTCGGCTCGGCGTTCCTCGACCGCGAAGACGGTTATCGCGGATTGGCGCAGGTTTACGGGCTGAAATTCCGCGAGACCCCGCTGGCCATGAACCTGTCGCTCGCTTATCGCGCATTGGCTGAAAAGCAGGTCGATCTGATCTCAGGGGAAGCGACAAACGGATTGATCGCGAAACTCGATCTTTATCCGCTGGAAGACGACCGGCGTTACTTCCCGCCATATCACGCCGTCCCCGTAATCCGAGGCGAAGTCCTCAACCGCCATCCCGAATTGCGCGCCGTCTTCGACAGGTTGGCGGGAAAGATTTCGGATCAGGAGATGCGGCGAATGAATTATGAGGCCGACGCCGAACACCGCGACGCGAGTTTGATTGTGAGGGAATTCCTCGAACGCCATCCGGAGGTGGCGTCACGGTGATTTATTCGTCAAGCAAACTCTCCGTTAAGAGCGTCGCGCCGACCACGCCCACGGGCAGCGCGAGCATATTGATCACCGGAATGAGCAGCATCAAATAGGCCGCGACGCCGAAGCCCAGGGCCAGAGATTTGTTGCGCCAGATCACGCCCAGCTTCTTTTTCAACCGCAGCCCGCGCGTCGATAGCGGAATGTCGAAGAAATCCAGGCCGCCGAGAAAAATCGCGACCGCCACTCCAACGGGCGCCCCGACTGGCGGAAAGGCCAGCCCCAACGCGAGAGCGGCCAGCGCGACCACCGCTTGAAAGGTCACCAACTTCAGCCCTTCCCACATCGCGCGCGCCCAACCCTGATTGTTCTGATGAATCGTCCGGCCCTTATTGATCACGCGCGTTTTGCGGCTCAAAGCTTCGGCGAACGGCGCCAGCAGCACCCGCGCCACGGGCAGGTAAAGGAAATACGCGATCAGGAGCGTCAGCAGGAACATCAGAGCCTGAGCGACTATCCGTACCTCGACGCGTACGGCGTCGCCGATGAGCCAACCGACCATCCATGCGGCGCCGAAGATCAACCCCATTAACAGGGCGAGCGTCAGCAGCATCGGGATCATTGAAAGGCTGAGCAAATCCGGATTGCGAACGAGCGTTCGCATCCCCAGAAAGAAGAACCGAACGCCCCACACGGTGTGGTATAGCGGGTTCGGCGCACGATTGTCGTAGCTATGATTCGTAGACACTTTGAAATCGTTAACGTTCCCCGTACCGCGCAACCTGAAGTTGCACGTTCACTGGCGTGGTCAGTCCGCCGACGGACAGAATCAATCCATCGACACTCGTCGTTTCGCGCTTCGTTTGAAAAAAGACGATTCCGCGAATCTCTCTCTCTGGCTCGATTGCGCCCCCTTGTTTGAGCGCGACCGATTCGTAATCTTCGAGAGTTCGGCGGTAAGCGACCGTCGCGTAAAACTTGTCGCCGTAATATTTCATCACTGCTCCAAGCGCTTTTTTCGGGGCTAGTCGTTTGAACGCGGCGCCGGACGCGTTGCGCAATTCGAACCTGAGCGAGTTCGTCATGATCGCCGCCTCCGACTTGTTGATCATCCTGACATCGACCGCGATCACCCCGGCGAGCGGAAGGTTGGCTTCGAAACGTTCATACGACTGCTCGCCGTCCAGCGCGACGGCGCCGACGTCCAGATCGCCACCGTTACCCATCGATATTTCGGGCGGGGCGTTCGTCGGCAAAGGCGCGACTTTGTAAAGCCGCCCGCCACAAGCGGCGAGAACGGCGAGGAGAGAGCCTATCAAAAAAGTAACTGTCGTCCTGTGGAGCATGAGAGCAATTTAGTTGCGAGCGGTCGGGGCTGTCAACGCTTCGACGGCGATTTATTGTACGCCATTCTATATTATGCAAGCCGTCTTCCCAGACTCGTTCAAAGACTCGCGGGGCGATTCCCCTGACGCCTCCCGACAAACCAACCATCAGCGTCGAATCGGACACGACTAAATGAGGTAAAAGCCATGAGAAAAGTCAGTAAATTTCATCTTTTGGCGCTCTGGATGATCGGCCTTTTCATCCTGGGCGTCGCGCAACAGGATCAAGGAAAGACCAAGACAGAGGCTGAAATGATCAATATTGACGTTGTCATTAAAGACGTCGCCGGAAACCGGTTGCCGGACTTGAAGAAGGAAGACTTCGAGATTTATGAAGACGGCGTCCTTCAAGAGATCGCGCATTTCAAGCCGGCGCCTCATCCGCTGCGGTTGATTCTGCTGTTCGACATGAGCGTCAGCATGGGGGCGGTCTTCCCCGAGGTCAAAGATGAGGCGGTGAAATTGGTCGAAAGCTTGAATCAACTGGATGAGATAATGATTGGCGCTTTCGATGTGGACTTGAAGTGGAAATCCGATTGGGGCGGTAAGGCGCTGGCCACAAACGAGATTCTGGACTTGAAGTCGCCATCAGGTTCCCAGCCAACGCTACGAGATCGCCAGCCGAGGCTCCCGAGTCCTTTCCCGATTCCTAGTGGCAGGGCAGCGCCTGACAAGGACACGAATCTCTTCGGAGCGATGCATACTCTCTTCGAACGATTCGGAGGCCGGAGCGGAAACGAGGTCGTTGTACTCATCAGTGACGGCAAGGATTCCCTTGATCATAATCTCGCGAAGGATAGGCCGGTCAAAGATTCGAAGCAGATCACCCGGAAAGCGCAGGAAAGTTGGGCGCAAATCTACGCCGCCTGCTTCAAAACCGACCGCGAGAATTCGGGGATTGCAATTCCAATCGGCGGGCGCGGCTACGGATCGGATTGCAAATTCCTCTCCGAAATCGCCGACGCCACCGGCGGGCGATCCTTCGAGTTCGAATCGGGGTCCGCTCTTGCTCAGGTCCTGAAGAAGACGCTCGATGAATTGAGAAGTCAGTACACTCTCGCTTATTACCCTTCGTCTCAGGGAAACAGACCCGGATTCCACAAGATCAAGGTGGCCGTGAAAAAGCCAGATGTGATGGCGGTGGCGCGCGAAGGCTATCTCATATCAAAGTGAAAGCTGCGTGAAAACTGCGTGATAACCGCGCGAAATAGGAAAAGGGCCTTTCGGCCCTCGATTTGCAAAACAATTAAGTTGGGGGGCCCTTTCGGTCCCCCCGATTCAGCAGCGTCCTCAGCCATTAGGGTATTTACCGCTGCTAATTGCTGCGGATTACACCAAAGACGCTCGCCTTTGTCAACCCTGCCAGGAAAAAATCTGGCTCAATTAAAATCAAAGGGCGCAATATGTTAGGTTTTATCCTTTAGACCGATAGCGCCTAGATTTAAAAGCTGGTTTTCATCAATGACCGTGATTTTCAATTCTTCGGCTTTTGCCAGTTTGCTTCCAGCTTCTTCGCCGGCGACGACGAAATCGGTCTTCTTGCTGACCGAGCCGCTGACCCGTCCGCCGCGGGCTTCGATGTAAGCTTTGGCGTCATCCCGGGTCATCGTCGGCAGCGTCCCCGTTAATACAAAGGTCTTACCCTCGAAGACACGCGGCGTCTGTTCCGTTCCGGCGTTCGCCGTCTTCATCTTCACTCCCGCTTTAGCGAGACGTTCGAGCAACTTCTGATTTCGAGAGAATTGGAACCACGCGTAGACCGAAGAAGCGACGACCTCTCCGATTTCGTGGATGTTTGCCAGTTCTTCCTGCGTTGCCGCCGACAGCCCTTCAATCTCGCCGTAACGATTGGCCAGAATCGTCGCCGTGCGCTCTCCGACATGACGAATGCCCAACCCATAAATCAATCGCGCCAGACCGGCGTCCTTGCTTGCTTCAATCTGCTGAAGCAGGTTGTCGGCGGATTTCGCTCCCATCCGGTCGAGAGCGATCAATTCGTCGCGGCGTTCGGCGAGGCCGTACAAATCGGCGAAGTCATACACCATCGGCGGCAGTGTTAAGGGCTGCCCTTTTTCATCGGTCACAACCGCGCCTTTCTTATCGCGGCGGGTTCGGGGCGAGGTCAGTTGCTCGACCAACGCCCAACCCAATCCTTCGATCCGCATCGCGCGGCGTGAGGAAAAATGGAGCAACCCCTCGCGCAGCCTCGCCGGGCAATCCGGATTCGGACAACGTGTCACGGCCTCGTCTTCCGGTTTGATGAGCGTCGTGTCGCAAACAGGGCATCGAGTCGGGAATTCGAATTCGGTCTCTTCGCCGGTGCGGCGCTCGGTGATAACTTTAACGACCTGTGGAATGATCTCGCCGCTCTTTTCAATGAAGACGAAATCGCCGCGCATCACGCTCAGGCGCTTCATCTCGTCGGCATTGTGCATGCTGGCGCGAGAAACGGTCGTCCCTGCAAGCAGGACGGGTTCCAACACCGCGACTGGAGTCACCGCGCCGGTGCGCCCCACCTGATAAATCACATCGAGCAGTCGCGTCGAGGTCTGCCGCGCCGGAAATTTATAAGCTATCGCCCAGCGAGGTGATTTCGAAGTCGCGCCCAATTCTTCCTGAACGGCCACTTGATTGACCTTTACCACCACGCCGTCAATCTCGTAGCTCAACTCATCGCGACGCGTCTCCCATTCATTGCAAAACGCGATCACGCCTTCAATCGTGTTGCAATGACGTTTGTGCGGGTTGACCTTGAACCCGCGCTCACGCATCCATTCCAGCGATTCGTGGTGTGTGGCGAAAGCCGGCGCTCCGTCGAAGAGCAGCAGGTAGCAGAAGATGTCCAGACGACGGTCGGCGACAATCTTCGGGTCGAGTTGCCGCATCGCGCCCGAGGCGGCGTTGCGCGGGTTTGCGAACAACGATAACTCCGATTCGGCGCGCTCGCGGTTGATCCTTTCGAACACGTCATTGGGCAGATAGACCTCGCCTCGCACCTCGACCTCTTTCATCGAACCGTCAATCAAGGGCGACCGCTTCTTCCCTTTCTCTTCTACTTCCTTGATCCTCAGCGGGATGGATCGAATCGTTTTCGCGTTGCCGGTCACGACCTCGCCGCGTAAGCCGTCACCGCGCGTCACCGCCCGCGCGAGCCCTCCCTCTTCGTAGATCAGCGAGATGCTCAACCCGTCGATCTTCAATTCGGCGACGTAATCGAACGCGCGCCCTTCGGCCAGCTTTTCACATCGCTTGGCCCAGGCGCGCAGATCGTCAATGCTGTAGCTGTTGTCGAGCGACAGCATCGGGCGCTTGTGGAAATACTCCTCGAAGCCTTCGGCCACCTGCCCCGACACGCGCTGCGTGGGACTGTCGGGAGTGATCAGGTCGGGGCGCTCCGATTCCAGTTCGCGCAACCGTCGCATCAACGCGTCGTATTCGACGTCGGAGATCACCGGCTCGCTCAGCGTGTAATAAAGGTGATCGTGCTCCAGAATCTCGCGACGCAGGTCGGCGATCTCTTGTTCGATTGATTTAGAAGTTCGTCGGGACATATCCGTTATTCATCAATTCGCTGGAAGACGCTTTGTCACACTCACAAACCTTCCTCAGCATGTTACTTGAAGATCGCGCCTAAGTCAGCGGAGTCTTTGGAGCGCGGTTGTTCGGGATACTGCTGGCAAACTCCCATTGTGTGTTGAGGACAGCGATGCGACTGATGACTGGCTACTGACAACTGATCACTGGTTCAAAATAAACCCAAGCGTTTGGCTCCGAGCGCCCGTCTATTTTTCATCAGTCGTCAGTTGTCGGTTTTCAGTCGTCAGGTATTTTCTATTCTGAAGACCAGGGCGAAAAACGCCATAGGCCATAAAACCTGAGTTTGCCAGCGGTATCCGGAACTACCGCACTCCATAGGCTGGCGCCATTTCAAGTGGCGGGGAGGAAAGGTTGGCTACTCGACCTTCACGCCCTTCCAGAACGCGACGAAATTCTCGATGTTCTTCGCCGCCTCTTTCGTATCCGGATAATACCACGCCGCGTCCTTGTTCACTTCTCCGTCGACGACGACATTGTAGTAGCTCGCCGTGCCCTTCCAGCCGCAGACAGTATGGGTGTCGCTGGGTTGAAAGTATTCTTCGTTGACCGCGCTAGGCGGGAAATAGTGATTGCCTTCGACGATGATGGTTTTGTCACTTTCGGCGATTACGGCGCCGTTCCAAACAGCTTTCATAATTTCTTCTCCATAAAAATACTCAGCGGGTCTTCGGAATAATCTCCGAACGGCCCTCGATGTTGATAGCCAGCCCTCTCATATAGGAGCAGGGCTTCGGATTGACGGATGCCCGTTTCGAGGCGCGCGAGTTCGAGCCCGGAAGCTCGCGCGAGATTCTCAATCTCCTCCAGGATGCGGCGACCGAGCTTCAAGCCGCGAAACTCCGGCAAGACGAACATTCGTTTTATCTCGGCATACTCCCCGCCTTGATTGACGAACGCGCCGCAGCCGGCGACCTCACCGTCCACGCTGGCGGTCAGGAACGTCACGTCGGGTTGTCGAAGCTCCTCCACAGAGAGCAGATGATTGCTTTCCGCCGGATATAAACCGGTCAAGAGTTCGTCGAGTTGTTCGATAAGCTCGCGCGCGGCGGGGGAAGCGGGATCATTTACTTGAATCAGAACCTGTCGCATATGAAGAGTAACGATTCATAATTTCCTGTCCTACATTTTCCTGTTGGCAAAACCAAAAACAGGAAATTGTAGGACAGGAAATTATGAAGCTTTTTTGCTCACAGTTCGACAATCTCTTTCCTCACAGTCAATTCATCGATTCGCTTCTCGTTCACCTCATACCCAATCCCCACGCCTGTCGGTCGCGGAATGGTTCCGCGCGGCGTGACCTCGACCGGCGGCGTGATGATGTCTTCATCCCAGTAGCGCTTCGACGCCGAAACATCGCCGGGCAGTGTGAAGCCGGGAAGCGAGGACATTGCGATGTTGTGCGCGCGGCCGATGCCAGCTTCGAGCATCCCGCCGCACCAGACCGGGATGTTGCGCTCGTGGCAGTAGGCTTGAATCTTGCGCGCTTCGGCGTGGCCCGAGACGCGGCCCAGCTTGACGTTGATGATCCGGCACGCGCCCAGTTTCAACGCTTTGCGCGCGTCGTCCAGGCTCATGATGGATTCATCCAGACATATCGCGGTCTTCAATTGCGGCTGCAACTCGGCGTGGTCGATGATGTCGTCATAGGCCAGCGGCTGTTCGATCATCAGCAGGTCGAACTCATCCAGCCTGCCGAGCAGACTTGAGTCGGCGAGCGTGTAAGCCGAGTTGGCGTCCACGGACATCAGCTTCTCGGGAAATTCCTTACGGATGGCCTTGATCATCTCGTAATCGCGTCCCGGTTTGATCTTGATCTTGACGCGCTGATAGCCGGCGGCGACCTCCTTCTCGACCTTCTTGAGCATCGCCGCGTCGCTGTCTTCCAGGCCGATCGAGACTCCGCAATTGATCTCCTCACGCGTTCCGCCTAGCAATCGCCACAACGGTTTCCCTTGTCGCCGCGCCTCCAAATCCCAGACGGCGCACTCGACCGCGCCGCGCGCCATTTTGTTGCCGCGAATCTTCTCGGTCAATTGCGGAACCTGTTCGGGGGATTCGATCTCGCGTCCCAGAACCATCGGCGCGACGTAATCGCGGATGATCATCCAGCAGCTCTCCGTAGATTCGTGATTGTAAAATGGATGTTCGCCGACTGTGCATTCGCCCCACCCGGCCAGTCCCTCGCTGAAGACTTTAACGAGGATGATGCGGCGGCCGGTCGTGCGCCCGAAGCTGGTTTCAAACGGCGCGACCAGCGGCAAACGGATCTCGCGGAGTTCTACGCGTTCGATTTTCATTGTTTGTAATTTTCTTCCTTCTCTTGTTGATGGTCTCTGAAAAACAGGTAGCGGCTGTCGGTTTTCGGGTCGGCCTCAAAACCGGCGCAATACAATCCCTCGTTCAAATACTTCTGAAATCCTTCGCGGATATGCGACTGCCAGCGGCGGGCTTCATCCATATCGCGCTTCTTTATCGCCCCGATGTCTCGCGGAACTTCGACGACCGCTTCCGGTTTATCGGCGCGGCGAACGCCTTCGAGGGCGTCCGCGACACGGGACGAGCGCACCCACCACTCGATGAACAACCGGTCGGTGTCCAGGCCGCGATGAAAAACGCTGCTGCTATTGGTCCCGTATAAATTGGCGCGATAACGCCGCACGACCCCGCCGAGTTTGACGATGTTGAGATAGGCGTTGCGCGATTGCAGCGGGTCGAACGTCCATCTCATGAGCGGGACGCCAGTCTTAAACGCATGGTCGCGCTGCGCCAACTTTAATCTTACGCCGATGCCGGTGTTTTGAAGTCGCGGCTCGACCGCGAGCATTTGCGAATAGTAATAAGGCCTCAGCTTTTCATCGAAGGCCGCAAGCGCGTGCGCCATGCCCAACATCTTGTTCGACGGGTCGAACGCGCCCAGAGTGAACCCGCCGCTGTATCGCGCGACTACGTATGAGCGCAGCGGCGTCATGTCGAGATCAGAAAATTGCCAGACGTCGCGCTGAATTTGAACGCACGCTTCGAATTCTTCGAGCGTCTCGCATTGACGAATTACGTATTCGGGAATGCTTACATCGGATTTCATAATATTTCGATACTACTTGCGCGCCTATCAGCCGTCAAACCAGACAGAGAGACAGAGGGAAGGAGGGATAGAGAGAAGAAGAGACGGGGGGACGGGGGGACGGGGGGACGGGGCGACATGGAGAAAGAGAAACAAAGAGAAGACATTGTTTCTTGTCTCTACCTCGCCCCGTCGCCCCGTCCCCCCGTCGCCCTGTCTCTCTCTGTCTCTGTGGCAGCGCAATTTTATGGTTTCGGAATTCTGACCGTTCTGCTGATCATCAGGCAGCCGGAGATGAAGAAGAGCGCGACCGGCCAGTGAAAATCGATGCCGAGGAGACTGGCCGGATAGAGATTGCCTCGATGGAAGAGGAGCATGAGCAACCCGAGTGGAACGACGCTGGTCGGGATCGGCGTCCCTTCAAAATATTCGACCCTGCCCGTGGTCGTCGAGAGCGACTCGGCGGTGATGTTGTAGCGCGCCAGGCGGCTCAATCCGCAAATAGCGAAATAGATCAGGATGATCTGATCCAGCCCGGTATTGAGGCCGACCGCGAATGCGATTGCGGCGGGCGCGACGCCGAACGAGATCATATCCGCGAGCGAATCGAGTTCTCTGCCGAGAGCCGAGGACATGTGGCGCCAACGCGCGACCCGCCCGTCCAGCACGTCGAAGATCAGGGCGATGGGGATCAACGTCGCCGCCGCGTAAGCATGTCTCTCATCGCCGGCGTGTAGAAACTTCATCGCCTCGAAGATCGCCGCTACGCCGCAAAGTCCGTTGGCGATGGTGAAGAGATCGGCGAGATGAAAACTGCGGATCATCGAGAAATGTCTGGCAGACGCCCTCACTCGCATAATCCAGTAATCCAGCTAATTATTCGTCATTGAGGTTATTGCGCAAGATCCTCGAAATCCTCGATGCTCGGCAACTCCGTGAGGTCTTTCAGCCCGAACTGGATCAAAAACTCCTTTGAAGTGCCGTACATCATCGGGCGGCCCACGGTCTCTTTTCTGCCCTTGGTGACAATCAGCCGTTTTTCGAGCAGCGTTTTGACGGCCGAAGAAGAAGTGACGCCGCGAATTTCTAGAATTTCGGGGATCGTGATCGGCTGTTTGTAAGCGATCACCGCGAGCGTTTCGAGCGCGGGAAGCGAGAGCCGCGCCGAGGGACGTGATTTCAGGTATTTGCGTATGAACTCGTGATATTGCGGGCGCGTGGATATTCGCCATCCGCCCGCGATCTCGCGCGCCTCAAGCCCACTCTCGCGTTGCTCGTAATCGGCGACCAGTTCGCTGAGCGCCCACATCACGTCTTCTTCGGGGACTTCGCCCAGAATCTTGCAAAGCTGTTTGAACGGCAGCGGCTCGTCGGCGACAAAGAGCAGCGCTTCGATGACCGGCTTCAACTCGTCGCGCGTCGCGCTGATCTCGTCATCACCCGCGCCTGAAGAGTCCTCAGACGTTCCGTTCAACGATTCCGTCGCCGTTTCGGAAGGCGACTCCGACGCGATGCTCATGAGCTTCTCCGCGGTCTCGTCTTCGGCGTCTGAGGAGAGAAACTCGTCTTCGATCAATTCGTCTTCCGCGAGGATATCGGCGAGCGCCTGCTCATCGAGCCCTTCATCGGATTGGTCGTCGCCCTGCTGACCAGTGGGCGAATCTTCGGCCAGCAGGGCGGCCTCTTGGTGTTCTTGGTTATCTTCAATCATATCGCTGTTGTTCCGCGCCTTGCGCGTCCCTTCGCTAGGCCGTTTGTTCTTCAACGCTCTGTTCGGCAGGCTCTTCCTCGACCTCCTGCGGCGCGTCGACGCGTTTGCCGGCGTAAATGTCGCCGAACAATTCGCTTTGGATCAGATAAATCTTCCACGCCTTAACCAGTTCGAGGAGCGCGAGGAAAGTGATGATCAGCTCGCGCTTCGAGCGCGACATCTCGAACAGTTCGCGCACATTGATCCGCTCGCGCTCTTCGAGCAGCGCGTGAATCTGCGCCAGCTTTTCGGCGATCGTCATCTCATCGCGCGCGATCTCCATCTCGATCTGGGCTTCGGCGCGTTTGAGGACTTCACGAAAGACGCGGAGCATGTCGAAGACGGTCGCCGAGACCTCCGGGTTCCTGCTGTCGGTTTCGAGCGAGCCGCGCGTGTAACAGGCCGACTCGATCTCGCCGCGCGAATAGAGCATCTGAGACGCCGATTTGAACTTCTGGTATTCGAGCAGTCGCTCGACCAGTTCCGCCCGCGGGTCTTCGCTCAGGTCGTCTTCTCCCCCGACCTTCGGTTCGGGCGGGAGCAGCATCTTAGATTTGATGTAGATCAGCGTTGAGGCCATCACCAGAAAATCGCCCGCGACGGCGATGTCCAGCTCCTGCATCAGCTCCAGATAGGCCAGGTATTGTTCGGTGATGTGCGAGATCGGGATGTCGTAGATGTCGATCTCGTCTTTCTTGATCAGATAGAGCAACAGGTCGAGCGGCCCCTCGAAAATTTCGAGCTTGACGCGGTAAGTGTCGCGCCGCGCCTCGTCGTCAAGTTCTGGCCGGTCCGGCGCTTCGGCCAGGGCGGCGCTCGTCGCGTCTGAAGGATTCTTGCTCTTTTGAGAATGTGTTTTTGCCATTAACGTGCCAAGTACATTGCGCCGGAAACCCTTTGACAATATGACGAGCGCCAGGCGCTACGGTCAATACCAGCTTATCTTCATTGCCTTGCGGACTTCGCCCATTACGCGCCCCGCCTCTTCACGCGCCCGTCCCGTGCCGTTCATCAGGATGTCGCGCACTTCGTCCTGACGCCCGCGGTAATAATTCATCCGCTCGGTGATCGGCGCCAGATATTCGATCAGCGCGTCGGCCAGCGCGCCCTTGTGGTCGACGCAGCCAATGCGAGCGCTCCGGCACCCGTCGTCGAATTCATCAGCGACCGCCGCAGGGACGAACAGGCGATGCATCTGGCAGACGTCGCAAATTTCCGGATGGCCAGGGTCCACGCGCCTGACGCGGGTGCGGTCGGTGATCATCTGCCGCACTTTCGCGCGAATCATGTCGGGCGGATCGCCAAGCTCGATGGTGTTGTTGTAACTCTTCGACATCTTGCGACCGTCGGTGCCGATGAGTTTCGGCGTTTCGGTCAGCAGCGCATCGGGTTCGGGAAAGACCTCGCCGTAAAAATTGTTGAAGCGGCGAACGATCTCGCGCGTCAACTCGACGTGCGCGACCTGATCCTGGCCGACCGGCACGTAGTCGGCCTTGTACATGCAAATGTCGGCCGCCTGCAGCACGGGGTAGCCGAGAAAGCCGTAATTGCCGATGTCTTTGTCGGTGATGTTCTCGCGCTGCTCCTTGTAGGTCGGCACGCGTTCGAGCCAACCCAGCGGAGTGACCGCCGAAAAATAGATGTGCAGTTCGGCATGTTCGGGCACGAGCGATTGGACGAACATGGTCGTTTTATTCGGGTCGAGTCCGGCGGCGAGCCAGTCAGTGACCATCGCCATCGTGTATTCGTTGATATTCGAGGTGTCGGCGTAATCGCTGGTGAGCGCGTGCCAATCGGCGATGAAATGGTAGCTCTTGTATATGTCCTGCAGCTTGACCCAGTTTTTAAGCGCGCCCTCGTAATTGCCGAGGTGCAAACGGCCCGTCGGACGCATTCCGCTAACGATTCTTTTCATATCCGATCAAATCAGTATCCCCAAAGCAAATTGACGATCACTAGATTACGCACAGGGCCCAAAATAAGACCGAAGGCTCCGAGCCAGAGCAATCCCAGCAAAATGATCCATGAGTATGGCCGAATCTGCTCGTAAACGTCTTTGAGACTGTCGGGAAGCAATGTTTCTAGAACGTGGCTGCCGTCCAGAGGCGGTATCGGAATCAGGTTAAAGACCGCCAAAGCCACATTGAGCATCAACATCAAACTCAGAAACGTACAAACCGGCAGCATCCAATCAGGCTGACCTAACGCGGGCTGGATGAATGTGAATGGCTTGATATAGCCACGATCCGCCATCCCACTCAGGAGCATGATTTTCATTACGATGAAGGTCACCAAAGCGAGCAGAAAATTGCTGATCGGTCCCGCGGCCGAAACAGAGATGTTGGCCATGTCTTTATTGCGCCATCTCAGTGGATTCGTCTCAACAGGCTTCGCCCATCCGATCATCGGCGGCAGCCCCTGCGCGGCCGATAAAAATCCCATCAACGGGATCAGGATCGTCCCGATGAGATCAATATGAGCCATCGGATTGAGCGAGATTCTCCCCTGCAAGTGTCCGGTGTCGTCGCCGAACCAGTATGAGGTCAAAGCATGAGCCGACTCATGAACTGAAAGCGAGAGGATGAAAGCGATGAAATAGAAAATCAGATCGCCGATTTGAATTGTGAAAAGAGATTCCATGCCTGATGACCGATCTCCTGTGAATTGAGGATGCTAAAAAGAACGGCCAAAGTAGCACGCGGTTTAAAGCGCTGTCAATTTGGAGCTCTTCATACTTCGCAACTGCTCAGGACTTCCGGCCGTTACTACGGCAGAGGCGCCGAAGTAATTACCATACTTCAGTCACGTTTAAATCTCACTTTCGGTTTCCCGTCCATCCGCACCGCGCGCAGCACGATCTCGCGCGAGGAGACGAGCGTCGCGCCGCGCTCCAGCGCCAGGTCGTAAACATCGCCGGTCAGGTCGTAATGCGGGATAGATTTCTCTTGAAACCACTCGCGCCGGAGTCCCAAACTCTCGGCGAATCGATGCAATTCTTCGAGCGATGTGTCTGATACCAGATGGCCGCAGTGGCGGCGCCAGTAACGTACGGGGCCGCGCACGCCGTTGTAGAAAGAATCAATCAATATGGCCATGTATCGTTTTTGCCGCGCTATTGATCTGTGGACAGCGCTTCGGCTTGCAGCGCGGCGCGGGATTCAGCCGCCGGGGCCGCGTCCTTGATATGCAAGCCCTTGCGTTTTTTGCCCACGCCATTGCCGGCGGGCTTTTTCCCGTTCTTTTTGTCCGGCTGCGCCTTCCTCGGAGCGTTCCGGGCGACCTTCTTTTCAACCTTCGTCCCGGCTCTCGACGCCGGCTTCTTTACAACCTTAGCCAGAGCATTACCACTCTCTCTAGGGCCATGCGAATTGCCGAGCTTCGTCTGCAACTGCGCGAGAAATTCGATGGTTCGCCGCAATTCCTTCTCGAACTTCTCTTCACCCAGCTTGCGGCGCGATTTTTTGATGACTTTCTTGACGCGCCCTACCAGATTATTCTTGCCTTTAGTCTCTTTGTCCTTAGTCTCTTTGTCCTTCGCCTGGCTAGGGCTAGGGACTTTGTCTTTTATCTTTGCCATTTCATACCTCTCAAACGCGCAATCAAGCTTGCGGTTTATTGTTTGAAGCTTCATAAGCCATCGCCGCCGAGCGCATTTGATCCAGATGCTTTGCGGTGTGGGTGATGTAATCTTCGATCAATTCTCGTAACGTAAGATCGCCGTATTCATCGCGCCGTCCTTTCAGCCGCCAAACTTCCTCGCCGATCATTTCGAGCAGCGCGGCGTTTTCGCGGCGCAACAAGGCAAAACGCGCCGACACGGCCTCTATCTTCTGCCGTCTGTACGCCAGACTTTGCGCCCACAACTCCTGCTTATATCCGTGCATTTCGGGGCGGTCCTGTGTGATGACTCGGCGGATGCGCGCCGAAGCCAGCAATTCGGCGTCGGCCAAATGCGCGACAATCTCCAAAATTGACCACCGGTCGACGCCAGGAGGCCAAACGACGGCTGCGGCTGGACAATTTGAAAGAAGCTCATTTATCTCATCCGCCTGCCGGCGATATTCCGCGATTGCGCCATTTAGTTCATCCACGCGGGGATAAGTATAAAGTAGTTGGCGTCAGGTGTCAGGCGCGGACGGGCGGTTGGTTTGACGGGTGGCGGGACCACAAACTTCACTCGTAGCGTAGAGATTCGATCGGGTCGGTCTTTGACGCCCGCAGCGCCGGCCACAATCCGCTGAAGACGCCGACGATCATTAGAATGCCGGTCGCGGTCAAAACAACATCACCAGAAAGGATCAAGTAGATGTCGGTCTGGCGGGTCGGGTCTTCCAGCAACTCGGCCAGAAACGGGCGATGTCCGGCGAAGGTCACGAGCAGGTAAGAGAGGAGAATTCCGAGCAGGCCGCCGAGGAAGGTAATCACCAGAGCTTCGAGCAGGAATTGAATCAGAATGTGACGGCGTTTTGCGCCTAATGCTTTTAGCACGCCGATCTCGCGCGTCCGTTCAGTGACGCTGACCAGCATGATGTTCATTACGCCGATGCCGCCGATCATTAACGTCAGCGCGCCAATGACGCTCAGCACGATCTTCAATCCGCCGGTGATCCCGCCGATCACCTTCGCGTTTTCGACCGAGTCGTTGAACGACACGGCGCGTTCGTCTTTCGGATTAAAGTTGTGGCGAGAAGCCAGAACTTCGCGAACCTGTTTGACCGCCTGGTTATGCTGCGCGACGCTCAGCGTTTGAAAGACCAGGTTGTCGAGATAGTCCTGGATGTAGATCTGTTTAAACGCGGTGTAGGGAATGAAGACCGAGTATTCGTCGGGCGAATAGTAGTTCGAGAAGCTTACCTTCTGCGTCAACACGCCGACGACGTCGAACGACAACCCGTTGACGCGTATCGTTTCTCCGACCGCGGGCGCATTGCCGAAAAGTTTTTTGGCGATCTCGGAGCCGAGGAAGATTACGCGCCGTTCTTTTTCAAGGTCTTCGGCGTTGATGAAGCGTCCGAACTCCGCGACCTCGCTCCGCATCTCTGCGTATTCGGGCGCGACGCCCCGCACAGCGGACGTAGTCTGCTTCACGCCGTAAGTCAAAGGCATGTATTCAACGTATTCTGGACTGGCGTATTTGATCAGACCCAATTGTCGAATCGCTTCGACGTCGCCCTCTTTCAATCTGATTCGGCGGCCCGCGCGTTCGCCGCCAGCCTGCATACTCGTCTGCCCATTCCAAACGACGACCGTGCCGTTGCTGAAAGCTCGTCGAAATCCGGTCATGATCGCGTTGTGAAATCCGTTGCCATACGCCATCAACAACACGACAGCGACGATGCCCCAGGCGATCCCGGTCATCGTCATGACGGCGCGAATACGATGACCTATGAGGGATTGAAGGGCCTGTATGAAGACTTCTTTGATGAGCATTCGCCTTAACCTCATAATGAATGGCGGTCGCCATCATAATGTGTTTCACTCAATGCCGGGATCAGTGGCGCCTTTCTATCTCGTCATTTCTTCTTCACATTTCATATCTGAGCGCCTCAATCGGCGGCATGTCCGCCGCGCGGCGCGCCGGATAAGTCGCCGCGACAATCCCGATCAGCGCCAGGACGCAGACGGCGAACGCCGCCGTCTGCCACGTGATGATCATTCCGGAAAACCGCGCGGGCAGCGGTAGCAGGTTGACCAGCTTGCACAGCCCGGCGCCGACGCCCAATCCGATCGTTCCGCTCAGCAGCGTCAGAAACAGCCCCTCGCTGAAAAATTGCCACTGCACGTTGCGTGAAGTCGCGCCCAGGGCTTTGCGGACGCCTATCTCCCTGGTCCGTTCCTTGACAGAGATCAGCATGATGTTCATCACGCCGATACCGCCCAGAGCGAGCGTGATGATGCTCACCGAGACGAAGAATTCACGCATGCTCGAAATCATCTTGTTGAAGAAGACGGTTTCGAGCGCCGTGTTCCACATTGACAGCGCCTCGCGGTCAGTCGGGTCGAAGCCGTGGCGCGCGGCGATGATCGAAAGGACCTCCGATTCGACCGGGCCGATCTTCTCGAAATTGATCTTGCCTTCGCGTTCGACTATGCGGTTCAACTCTTCGGCGACGTGTTCATAAGGCGCCGCGATGATGGCCGAGACATGATCCGGCGTGACGTTCTCACCGGTCATCGGAAAATCCTTCCGCATCGTTTCGTAAGGCATGAACAAACGATTGTTGTCGGCGCCGGTGTAGTTCGAGTCCTGCTCTTTTTTGCGTACGCGGCCGATGACGGTGTAAGGAATTCCGTTGAGCTGAATTTGCTGTCCGACGGCGTCGCGGTCGGCGAACAACTGCTTGCACATGTCGTAACCGATGACCACGACGCGTCGGGCCTCCAGGTTGTCCTGCTCATTGATCAGACGCCCGCGGTCAACCTCGATGGTCCGAATGTTTTGATAAACGGGCCAGACGCCGCTCATCTGCGTCGAGCCGGCGTTGAACGCGCTCTTGGCGCTCACCCCGCCGCGCATCAGCTCCGGCGTGACGTGTTCGAGCAGCTTCGCTTTCTCTTTCAACGCGTAAACGTCGCTGATGTCCAACCGGATGAGTTTGCCCGCGCGTTCGCCGCCTGCCTGCGCGCTGGTCCGCCCGTTGCGAATGATGATGATGTTCTTGCCCAACTCCTTCAGCACATACATATTGCCCTGCTGAAAGCCCGCGCTGAGCGCCGAGAGCAGCACAATCGAGATCACGCCCCAGATAATGCCGAACATCGTCAGGAAGCTGCGCATCTTGTGCGCCATCAGGTTGGAGTAAGTTTGTGTGAACAGTTCACTCATAAGTTTGGGAGTGGGGAATGGGGAGTAGGGAGTGGGGAATGGCGAAAGAAAATCCCCACTCCCTACTCCCCATTCCCCACTCCCGTGGCGGCGCCTATTGAAGAATAACCTGCTGCTTCTCGCTCAGCCCTTCGAGAATTTCCGTCTTCGATCCGTTGCTAACGCCAACTTTGACGGGCTTGCGTTCGCGGCCTTTGGATTGACCGGGGGCTGGAATCTCAACCGAGGCGCTGCGCTCTTTGTCGTAAATCACGGCGCTTTCGGGGATGAGCAGCGCGCCCTTGTGTTCTTCCAGCACGATCTCGGCGTTCGCGGTCATATTGGCGCGTAGCAGATTGCCGGGGTTGTTGATCGAGACTTTGACCTCGAAAGTGACCACGTTGTCCTTGTCGACGCCGAGCGGCGAAATCTGCGTGACCTTGCCGTCGAAGGTCTTGTCCTTGAACGTCTCGACCTTGATTCGCGAAGGCTGATTGAGTTTGACGACGCCGATGTCAGCCTCGTCAACCTTGCCGCGAACGTAAACCTGGCTGATGTCGCCGAGCACCATCACCAGTGTCGCCGCCGCGCCCATATTCAGGATCGAAGAGACCGGCGATCCGATCTCGACGTCGCGCGATAAGACCATCCCGCCGATCGGCGAGCGGATCGTCGCGTAATTCAATTCTTCCTCGGCGCGATCTACAGCAGCCTGCGCCTGGGCGACCGCGGCTCTGGCCTGCGCGACTTTGGCCTCGCTCACTATGAGCTGGGCGCGCGCGACATTCTGACGGTTCAACGCCAATTCGTGCGCGCTTCGTGTGTCATCGTAAGACTGCTGGGGCAGAACGCCGTCCTTCAGCAGTTTTTCAGCGCGCTCGAAGTTGCGCTTGGTGAAGGGCACGTCGGGGCCTTCGGCTTCGACCTTGTTCTTTTCGATTTCGGCCTCGGCGGCCTTCAGGTTGGATTCGGCGCCGATTAACGCGGCTTTGGCTTCGCGCGCCTGCGCGGCCAGGTCCTCCTTGTCGAGTTCGGCCAGCGTCTGTCCGGGCCCGACGATGTCGCCGACCTGAACCTTCAACTCTTTAATTATGCCGTTGGCCTTCGATTTGATTTCGACCTTGGTGATCGGCTCGATGCGGCCCGTGGCGACGACCGAGCGAGCGATGTCGCCGCGTTCGACCGCGGCTAATCGCGAAGAGTCAATTTCATTCGTCGGGCGTGACATCACGACAAATCCGGTTATGCCCGATCCGGTCAGGATGACGAGCGCGCCCAATACCCACAACAACTTGCGCGATTTCTTCTTCATTTTGTTCGACCCCGTGCTGCTCTAACTTTTGACCCCTGAATCGATCAACGATTATTCGGCTCTCCATACGGAGGTTTGGAAAACGCGGTTCCGAAAATGATTTGGGATGGTGTGTAAGAACACCGCCTCCGCGCATTTGAAAATACGCGGAGGTAATGTCCATCGCTTGATTACGTTAAGTGAGTGGCGGGAAGGCGCAGAATGTTGCGGTAAAGTTGCGACCTTTTCGATCAGCGCGGCTGGAATTGGCGCGTCAGGGCGGGGGATTATGCGTTGACCAGATGGCGATCCAACCATTCCAGCGTCAGCTGTCGCATTTCCGGCAGTTCTTCGTGGCCGCAATCGAACAGCTCGATCCGGCAGTCTTCCGTCTTGCCATATTTTGCGTAAAGCGGCGCCAGATGATCGCGAACGCGTTCGACGCCCGCCGGCGGAGTCAGCGAATCGTTGCGCCCGTTCATGCTGAGGCGCCCGCGAGGCGTGATCAATTCATTGATCTGGGCGGTCGAAAAATGTTTGAGCAGGCTAGGCACGTAGTAATAAATGCCGTGGCCTTTCAGATTATTGGCTTTGATCAGCTCATCGAAATCGGTCAAGCAGCAGAGGTCGACGCAGAGCCTGATCCGCGGATCGAGCGCGGCCAGCCACCACGCCTTGGTCGCTCCCATCGAGAGTCCGAACGCGCCGACGCGTTTCGGGTCGACTTCGGGGCGAGAGACCAGATAATCAACCGCGCGGTGTTCGTCGAAGATCATCATTCCGAACAAGACCTGCCCATGCCAGATCATATTCTTGAACGCGTCCCATTCGCCGTTGCGGCCATCCTTGTCGCGCATCCGCTCGCCGAAACACCAACTGTCAATCGCCAGCGTGACGATGCCTTTCTCGGCGACGACCGGGGCGTAAGCTGGCAGCACTTTACGCCCAGTCAACAGTTCGTCCTTACCGGTCGGATACGTGCCGCCGTGCCAGTGCATGTAGAGCAAGCCGGGCGCGGGTTTTTGGCGTATGTCCGGAATGAGCAGCAGCGCGGGCACAGGCTCGACGCCGTTCAGGTCGAGTTCGAGGTGTTCGAGCATGTAACCTTCGCCTTTTTCCGTTCTAATCAGCTTCGGCGGTTTCGGGCGATGGCCGACTGGAAGGTCACCGAGCAGGCTCCATAGCAGCTTGCGGCGTTTCTGCTGGTAGGCGTTGAATTCTCGCTTTGTTTTGACCGATTGCGCGGCGCCAATTGGGGAACCACTTGACGCGACCGCAATGGTCGCTGCGCTCTGTTTGAGAAAGTCTCGTCGAGCCAATGATGAAGACATGGTCACTCCTTCGCTGTCTGGGATTTGGTCGCCGCGAAGTTTAAAGCAGGTCTTGAATCCGTGTACAGCAGCCTAAAGAAAGCGAAAAAGTCTCGCCGGCATGAACGCTTTTCCGCACAGGAAGAAAAGTTTCGGACGGGCGGTAATATGGCGGGAAGCTCAGCAACTTACAGTTCAGCAACATACACTTTTGACATTCAATAGGGCATGTCGCAACTGCTGGCAATTCGCTTACTGCGGCTTGACAACAGCCGCCACAACTACTGAGGAAATCATGGATACGCGGGATAAATATCGAGCGCAATTATTCTTCATATCCGAGGCGCTGTTCGGAAGTGCGCGGAGGCTGCGAACAGTGCGATTCCTTTTGACCGCGCCTTTGTCGCTAATCATCTTACTGATGTCGCCGATCCCCACTCTTGCACAATCGGCTCTGACCGACGACGCCCACGTCTTACTGTTCCAAGGCGATACGAATCACGGCGCCGAACCGAATCTCAGCGTTTCTCCAAAGGCGAATACCTATCTCAGGTTCAATCTCTCTTCCACGCTGCCGGCGGCGACTCCCGGCTTCAAGGTCGGGCTCGCCACGCTCAAACTCTACGTAGGTTCCATCAAGGCGGCTGGCAAGCTCGACGTATATCCGGTTCTCGGCCCGTGGGATGAGAGCGAGATCACCGGCGACAATGTCCCTCCGCTCGGCAGCCTCGTGACCATGGCCCAGATCGGGAAGGACCAGGAGGGCAAGTTTATTGTCATTGACATCACCCCGCTCGTTCGGCAGTGGCTCGGCGATGACGGGCAGGGGGCGAACGGAATCCCTAACCACGGTCTCGCGCTCGTGGCCCATCCCGCTGACGCGACATTGCTTGAAATGGCCGACATCACCTTCGACAGCAAGGAGAACTCGCTGACAGGTCATGAAGCGCAGTTGGATGTTCGATTGGAGGGCATGGCGAGCGGGTTACAGAAGGTTGAGCGCGACGCGACACTGACGGGCGACGGGACGAGCGCGTCGCTGCTCGGCGTCGCGAGCGGCGGCGTCAATACGGCGCATCTGGCTGATGGCGCCGTGACTGGGGAAAAGATCGCCACAAACGCTGTGACTTCAGCCGGATTGGCGGACGGCGCGGTGACCTCGCCAAAGATCAATGCCCCGCTTTCTTTGACGAGCGCCGGCCCGGACTCCACCCTGTCGGTCAGAAACATTGGGGCGGGCCCCGCAATCACCGCGACCGGCGCGATCGACACAACGACGCAATATAACATTGGCGGGAAGCGAGTGTTGGCTGTGAGCGGCAGTGTAGCGCCGAACTCGAACATATTCGCCGGCATTGGGGCCGGCGGCAACAACACGACAGGTAACTTCAACGCCTTTTTTGGATCCAACGCAGGCTTGTCCAACACGACGGGAAATAGCAATTCCTTCTTCGGGTACGGAGCGGGTAGTAGCAACATATCGGGCGGGGGTAATTCTTTCGTCGGAGATAACGCGGGTTTCAGAAACACGACAGGCGACAGCAATTCCTTCTTCGGACAGTCCGCCGGTTTTATGAACACAGAGGGCTTAGCTAATGCCTTTTTCGGCAGGGACGCCGGGGTCTTTAACACGACAGGCAAGCAGAACGCCTTCTTCGGACAGTCCGCCGGTTTCAATAACACGACGGCCAGCCAGAACGCCTTCTTCGGCAGCAATGCAGGCAATAGCAACACGACCGGGCAAAACAACGTGTTACTCGGATACTTTGCGGGTACCAACAATAAGACGGGGAGCAACAACACCGTGATCGGCGCATTCGCGAATGTCGCATCAGATAATCTCTCCAACGCAACGGCAATCGGAGCGGGAGCGGTGGTCAACATAAGCAACGCAGTCGTCCTGGGCAGAAGCGTTGATGTGGCGCTAGTCCCCGGCATTCTGGATGTCCAAGGCCCAGCCATTAATGTCGGGGGCTCATACGACATTCGTGGTCTCCCCGTTATGCGCAGTCCCGGATTCCACAATATATTTGTCGGTGAAAGCTCGGGGGGGCTGCAAACGTCGGGCGGTTCCAACTCTATCTTCGGGTTTGCTGCGGGCGGCGGAATTACCTCCGGCGGCTCAAACTCCTTCTTTGGCGAACAAGCCGGAGTTTTTAATAACGCCGGCTCATTCAATACTTTCATTGGAAGCCGCGCGGGCGTATCGAACACAATTGGCCGAGAGAATATTTTTATTGGCTACGAAGCCGGCGTGCTTAGCGGCGCGCAAGTCAATGACTCGATCGTTATAGGCGTAAATCAGAAGGTTTCGACGAGCAACACAATTCTTCTCGGAACGAGCGGGCAAACAACGCAAATCCCCGGCGGCATGATTGTCAGGGCCGGCCGGTCCGTCAATTTCGCTCCACCTCTCGAGGTTTCCGACAGTGTTATCGGCGGCAGCGTAATTGCGAACAATCTATATATTCGCCAGTTTAATGAGCTCGGCTCACCAGCCCATCTCTGTTGGAGAGTCAGCAACGTAGGCGTTCCGGCGCTTGTGATTACTACCTGTACATCGTCCTTTTCTTCGTCGCTACTCAAGACTGAATCCCAGCCGTTTTCGGGCGGTCTTGACATTATCAAACGGCTCGATCCGGTGACGTTCATTTGGAAAGGGGGCGCCATGCGGGACATCGGGCTGAACGCCGAAGACGTGGCCGAAGTAGAGCCTCTCCTGGTTACGCGCAATGATAAAGGCGAAGTCGAAGACCTGAAGGAAAACAGTTTAGACCTGGTGTTCATCAATGCGTTCAAAGAACAGCAAATGCGACTCGAAGCGTTACAGGAACAGATTCGACGGCAGCAACAACAAATTGATGCGCTGAAAAAGCTCATCTGCTCGGCGAATTCGCAGGCCGATTTGTGCAAAGAAGAAAAGTGAAAACTACCGCTGACAAATGGAGAATGAAATTCCCCGCAAAATCATTGCCTCACTGCTTACGCCGGATTGTCGCCAAAATCGATCTTGAGGGCCGGCGCGAGTGGCAGGCAGCTCAAGACGTGAGCTCGCGCGATTCGCGCGCGTGTTTCGTCGGTATGCCACAGCCTGACCCAGAACGCGCGCGTCTCGCCTTCGATGACGAAGATCGAATCGCTTTGCACCATTGGCGCCGGGTCCACCCAGCCGCCTTCTTCCAGCGCGTCTAAAAGCTCCGGCAGATATTGGCGGAACTCTTCGCGCTCGATCGTCGCGTCCTGTTCGTCAATCTCGGCGGGCGGAAGCTCGACCGGCTCCGTCGATTCGAGCAGCAGCCGCGCCGCCACGCGTCCCGATTCCTCGCGTCGCTTGTGAATGGCCATAACTCAGTCCTGCTTATGTTTCAATAATTCCAGTGGAACGCGCGCGCCGTATCCGGTCGAGCGCGACAGCCTGGCAAAGTAATCGTAGGCGAGCTTCGACACTTTCGCAATCGCCTCGTCCGCGGCGGCGCCGTCGGGGCCGTTGTAGTTGGTCATGACGGCGATCGCGTAAGGGCGGTTCGGTACGTAAACGACCGCCCAGTCGCAGGCCACGCCTTCGATTTCGCCTGGTTTGTTGGCGATCTCGACGCCGGCCGGCAACAGTCGCGGAATGGGAGAGTCCTTCCTGATCTTGAGAATTTTCAGCGCGTCGTCGCTCAACTGGCGGTTCCCGACCTGGCCGCGATAGAGTTTCTCCATAAGCGCCATCGCTTCTCGCGGGGTGGCGGTGTTTTCGTCGCCTCGGGCCGAGGCGGCCTGATCGATCATCTTGCGGCGCAACCGAATCCGCTTCAGCCCCAACTCATCCAACGTGCGATTGACGTTGGCCATCCCGACCTGATCGATCAACATATTGGTCGCGGTGTTGTCGCTCAGAACGATCATCAGCGTGGCAAGGTCGTTCAGGCTCAACTGTGAGGTGTGGTCGCCGAAATTGACTATCACGCCGCTACCCCCGACCTGATCTTTCTTTTCGACCCAGCGCTGGTCGGTCAATTTGTATTTGCCCTCGGCGGCCTGCTTGAGGAGTTCGATCAGGATCGGGATTTTGATCGAACTGCCAGTCGGGAAAGTGAGTTGATCGTTGAGAAGAATCTCTTCGCCGGTGGTCAGGTCTTTGATCGCCACGCCCATCACGCCGTCGTGGGAGACGGCGATCTTTTCGATTTCGGCGGCGAGTTTGCGGCGGAGCAAGTCGCGGTTGGCGTCCTGCCCATAAACGAGCGCCACAAGCAATAGCAAGCAGGTTATCAATCGGAACGAGCGGGGAATCTTCATTGAACTATGATCTCCTCGGGGAATAGACAGGATTTACAGGATTTCTCAGGATTGATCTCCATTCACAAAACCCCGAGAAATCCTGTAAATCCTGTCTATTTTCATTACTTCAGGTCGTCACTCCCTGATGGTCGCGGGTTAAGGGGCGTCAGGGTAGGCGATTCGATATGGATTCGCAATAGGTTTTGGCGTCGCGGCGCGCCTTGCCATATAATCCCGCCCGCTGTTTGAGGCAATGCTTTTCCCGCCTTCTCTTCAATAAGCGTTCGATAACCGTATTCAGAGCATGAATTGACACGAGGGAAGACTATGTCAACTGCAAGTGAGCCGAACGAAAAAGAGCGGTCGAATGAAACGATTCGATCAGCCGATTGGGAGCGCGTCGCGGCGATGGACGAATTCAAGAGTCTGATCGCGGCCAAGCGCAAATTCATCGCGCCAGCGGTGATATTTTTCATCGTCTATTACTTCGCCTTACCGGCGCTGGTCGGATACGCGCCGGGGTTGATGAGCCGTCGCGTTCTGGGCGTGATCAATCTCGCATATTTGTTTGCGCTGTCGCAATTTTTCATGGCCTGGATCATTGCGGCGTTGTACGTACGCGCCGCGGGGCGCTTCGACGAGATGGCGCGGAAGATCATCCATCAATTGCAAGGGCGGCTGCAAGGGCGTGTGAAAGGGGGCGAGTGAACGATGTCGACTGCGCTTGTGATGTTTCTATCTTTCATCGCCGTCACCCTCTACATCACGTGGTGGGCCGCGAGACGGTCAACCGGATCGAGCGCCTATTTCGCCGCCGGGCGTTCGTTGACCGCGTGGCAGAACGGCGTAGCGGTGGCGGGCGATTATATGAGCGCGGCTTCGTTCCTGGGCATCGCCGGGATCATCGCGTATCAGGGCTATGACGGCTTTATGTATTCGGTCGGATGGCTGGTGGCCTATTTGACCGTGCTGCTTGTCGTGGCCGAGCCGTTACGTAACGCGGGCAAATACACGATGGCCGATGTGCTGGCCTACCGCCTGAGCCCCCGCCCGGTGCGCGCGATGGGATCGCTGTCGACATTGACCGTCAGCACTTTTTATATGATCGCGCAGATGGTGGGCGCCGGCGCGTTGGTTTCGTTGCTGCTGAAGGATACAGGCGTGACTTTTCACACGGCCGTCATCGGCATCGGCGCGCTGATGATTGTTTACGTCGTTTTCGGCGGGATGCTGGCGACGACGTGGGTGCAGATCATCAAGGCGATTCTGTTGATGGGCGGGACGATTTTGCTGAGCCTTCTGGTGTTAAAACATTTCGGATTCAGTTTAGGAAACTTCTTCGCCGCCGTTACGCAGGTCAGCTACCACGACGCGCAGGGGAACCTGGTGACGCAGAACTTCCTGACGCCGGGATTGCGTTACAAACCGCCCTATGGCGCGCTCGATTTGATCTCGCTGGGAATGGCTTTGATCTTCGGCACCGCGGGATTGCCGCACATCCTCGTGCGCTTTTACACTGTGCCTGACGCAAAGACGGCGCGAGCGAGCGTGGTCTGGGCGATGTTGATCATCGGCAGCTTCTACATCCTGACAACGTTCCTCGGATTTGGCGCGGCAACGATTGTCGGTCGCGATTTCATTGCCAAAAATGGCGGGACGAATATGAGCGCGCCGTTGTTGGCGCAATCGCTCGGCGGCGACTTCTTCTTCGCGTTCATCTCGGCCATCGCGTTCGCGACGATCCTGGCGGTTGTGGCCGGACTGACGATCAGCGCCTCGACCTCGTTCGCGCATGATTTCTGGACCAACGTTTTGCATCGAGGCAAGGAGCGGTCGCCTGGCGAAGAGGTTCGTGTGGCGCGCATCACGGCATTCGTCGTCGGCGCGGTCTCGATCCTGATCGCCATCTTGCTGGGGCCGAACTCGAACGTGGCCTTCCTGGTCGCGCTGGCGTTCGCGGTGGCGGCGTCGGCCAATTTGCCGGTGATCGTGTTGTCGCTTTTTTGGCGGCGCTTCAACACCAGGGGCGCGGTGGCCGGGTTGGCTACAGGATTGCTGTCTTCGCTGATTTTGATCCTGCTCAGTCCGAGCATTATGAAGGGCGGCGCCGTCTTTCCGCTGGAAAATCCGGGAATCATCAGCATACCACTCGGATTTTTAGGCGCGGCGCTCGGAGCGCTGACCGGGCGCGAGCCTGAGGCCGAAGAGAAGTTCACCGAGCTGAACGTGCGAGCTAACACCGGGTTGGGCGCGGAGAAGGTGGTTGCGGGCTAAGTGAGTTGATCGTTGAGAAGAATCTCTTCGCCGGTGGTCAGGTCTTTGATCGCCACGCCCATCACGCCGTTGTGGGAGCCCGCTATCTTTTCAATTTCGGCGGCGAGTTTGCGAATTGAACGCGCACACTAATACCGGGCTAGGGGCGGAAACGGCGCGCGCGCCTTGACGGCGCCGCGCTCATATTCTTCCCAATCAATTCGGGATGCGAACATGCCATCAAAATGCGCGCCCGCGCCTGGGTTTTTTCCACCTCACCATTGTAATACCTGGTCAGCAATTGCAACCCGCCAACATCGGCGATGGCCAATTTTGAGGACAGCATTGCGTCAAGCTCTTGATCTCTATCAGAATCGGGCTGAGGCTGGCTGATCAGCTCGAGGGTTGCGTCATACAACAAGGAGGGGTCGTTCGACGATTCGGCGACCCTGGCGTAAGACCTGACAATCGCGCCCAGAGCATCGGCTTTCTCACTACCATCGATCCATCTCGCGGCCTCGATCGCATCTTCCAGAAGGGCGCGCGCTTTCTTATTATCTCCGAGCCTAGCGTAGGACTCAGCGAGATCGCTCAGAGCATGGGCTTTGTCATCGCGGTAATAATCACTGGGCCGATCCATGATCTTGATCGCTTCTTCAAGCAGGGCGACAGCTTTCACGGTTTCTCCAATCTCGAAGTAAGATCGGGCAATTGCTCTCAGGATGTCGCATTTGTACTGCGTGCCATTGATGCGTCCCGCTATTCTGACAGCTTCCTCCAGCGCGGCGCTGTCTTTCATCATCTTTCCAAGTTCGGCGTAAGATCGGGCGACCTCGCTCAGGACATAGGATTTGGATATATCGCTACTGATCCGATCCGCAATCCTGACGGCTTCTTTCAGCAGAGGGCCGTCTCTCATTTCAGATCCGAGTTCAGCGTAAGCCCGGGCAATTTCGCTCAAGACGCCGTCTTTGTTTTGACCGTCGATCCGTTCCGCTATCCTGACGACATTCGCCAACATGGCGCGCTCTTTCTCCTTATCTCTGAGACTGGCGTAAGAATTGACGAACTCTCTAAAATCGCGGCCACGGAGCCAATCAGCGTCGTTTCGTTCCAATATTTTGATCGATTTCTCCAGCAGAGCGCTGCCTTTCATCATCTCTCCGAGTCTGAAGTAAGATAGAGAAATCTCTTTTAGAGCGTAGAATTTGAGGTCACCGCCGCTGTCCCTGATCCGTTCCACTATTTTGACAGCTTTCTCCAGCAGCGAGGTTTCCTTCATGGCCTCTCCGGTCCTGGCGCAAGATATGGCAATCTCTTCCAAAACACTGTCTTTGCTGCGACCGTTGCTGATACGTTCCGCCGTCCTGATTTCAGACTCCCACAGCGCGCGCGCTTTCGCCTTATCTCCAAGCGTGGAGTAAGACGAGGCGATCTCCTCCAGAGCTTTTGCTTTGCTTGAATAATCGCCGATTTGTTCCGCCGCCTTGATCGCTTCACTCAGAATGGCGCTGTCTTTCACCGCCATTCCGAGCCTGATACAAAAGTGAATGAAATCGCTTAGAGCGTCGGTTTTAAACCGATTGTCACTGATCTGTCCCGCTATTTTGATCGCTTTCTTCAGCAGGACGTCGTCTTTCATCGTCGTTCCAATCTCAGAATGAAATTCGGCTATCGCTCTCAAAACCTGGGCCCTGGTCCAATCAGCGCCAGATTGTTCCAGCATATTGATCGCTTCATCCAGCATGGCGCGCGCTTTCTCCTTGTCTCCAAGCCTGACGTAAGATCGGACGACAGGGATCGTGAAAAAAGCGCTGTTTTGCCCCCTGCTGGACTGCTCCACCGCCTTGATCTGTTCCGATAGTAGAGATTCCGCCTGCGCTTTGTCTCCGAGTTCGATGTAAGACTCAGCGATAAATTCCAGAGCGTAGGCTTTGTCGTCATTATTCATTCGTTCAGCCATTCTCGTCATGTCCGAGAGTAGGGCGCTGTATTTCTCTTTGTCTCCAAGCCGGAAGTAGGATTGGGCAAGCCTTTTTAGTCCATTGACTTTTGAGTAATCGCTACCGAGCTGGTCCAGGACCCGTAGAGCCGAATGTGAATCTCCGGCGTATGCAAGAGCTTCGGCTATATCGGTTATGGCTTCGGCGTTATCCAGCCTGAATGCCTGTCTATACAGGTATGTCTTGATCAATTGAGTTTGCCGGGCGTTGCTGCTCCAATGGATCCGCACGGAAAGAAGGAGCAAAACCACCAGGCCCACGGCGGCGACCTTCAGTCTGAAAAGCCGCTGGCTGGCCGCCAGAAACCGCTTCTTCTCACGCGGGTGTTCGCCCGGCGCGTCGAAAAGTCCGTGTCTCTTGATCAGCCGCAATCGAGACCACGATAAGAGGTAACGCGAAGAGCGTCCAAAGCCGAGCCATAAGTTTGCGTAAGTGTCGAGCAGCATGTAGGCGAACTTCGGCTCTCGCAGCTGCTCTCCCGCCATTAGACGCAAATACGGAATCAGGCTTTCGTGCGCCAATTCGAATTTCTCTTCCTCGTTCTCTGGATTCTCCGGCGACGGCAGGATCAACGGCAGGTCGCTGCGCAGCAGACATTCGAACACGTCTTTGAGCCTGGCGCCGGCCGTGTCGTCGCCGAGTCTTTTCCGCAACTCTTCAAAGGTCAGCGCGGCCGCCCGGGTATCGCGTTCGAGGTCGATCAGCGCCGACATGACATTGATCGCGGCCCGGCGGCTGGAGCGGGTTATGAGCGGTCCCAGAGCGGTCATCAAATATAGCGATGGCAGTTCCTGCGCGCCGCCGAGCTTTTGAAAAGTCTTGCGGTTGAATGCGCGGTCGCCCCACTCGGTCATTCGCGCCAGAACCTGAATGTCTACAGGCGAGATCAAACCGTCCGCGGCGTCGGCGAGTTCCCGCCGCGTCATTTCGGAGATGAATTCGCGGTCGTATTCCAGGCCGGCGCTTTCGGTCAGGAAGTGGAATATCTCGGTCGCCTGATCCGGATCGAATCGCTCCAGGCGAAAACTCTGCGCCGGGCCGAGCGCGTATCGCATGGACTTTTGCATCTCATTCAACCGGTCGAAGAAATCGCCGCGAACGCAGATCAGGATTTTGATCGGCGGTGATGGAGTCTTGGCGAACCATCGGGCGAGCGCCTGCGTGAAAGGCTCGCGGTCTTTCTTCCGTTTGCGATGGACGAAAAACTGCTCGAATTGATCGAAGAATAAGACGATCGGCGTTTGATCCTGCTCCGTGGCCGCCCGGAGCAGTCCCTGAAAATCGGCGCCGTCCGGGGCTTCACCGGCGAACGACAGCTGTTTGAGACAGGCGCGTTTTACCGATTCGAACGGATCGGCGTCGCTGAATTTGATGTAGACGCATCGAAAACCCAGTTTCTCCAGTTCCGGCCACAATCCGGCTTGCAGAAAAGATGTCTTGCCAGCGCCAGATTCGCCGCTCAGAACGCCGAACCTCCATTGCTCATCGCCGATAGCCTGAAGACATTCTTTCAGATCCCGGTCGCGTTGCAGATGCGAGAAAACTTCGGCGTCTTCATAACCGAACGGCAGCAATCCTTTGATCGCGCCCGGCTTCAATTGCGAAGGCTCGACGGCTTTGCTTATGGCGCGCGCCGCCATGATCACCGCGATAACGGAGATGACGCCGAGGAGCGACCAGAAAACTGGCGCGTACCAGCTGAACTGTTTCAGCCGCGGGAATAACGCGAGCAGGTTCGGGAAAGGCGCTTCAGAAGGGTTGAAGACGAGATAAAAAATGAGGTCGATCTGAACCATCGGCGTCTGAATCAGGATCAGCAATGACCGCCAGTCCATGTGCAGTAAGACCTCTTTGAAAATTCCGACGTTTTTGGCGCCTTTCTTGAATATGGCTTTGGCTGTCTCAAAGTCAAATGGCATATGGGTGTTTTTATCGGCTTAGCAGGTTCGATTTATGTGTGGGCTTCAGATTATTGAATAGCTGGGGGGAGCTGAATTATAGATTCATCAACGAAAACGCACAAAGCGACACGAAGTAACACTGAAAGGCACGGATTCCCCTATGTGATTTCTTCGTGTCGCTTCGTGGATAGACTTTACCGAATTCGGATCGAATAATCAGGCCAGCAGATCAACTCATCCTGCTGTTCTTCGCCGCCGTCGCCGGGCAGGCCGAGAATGAACGGTAGCGGAGACGCGCTTGGGGCAGGCGCCGCGAACTTCGGATCGAGAATCTTGGCGATCTGGTCCCTCACGTCTTCCAGATGCATTCGCGTCGCGCGGTCGGTCGCGCGGACTGTCGCCCTCGCAACGTCGGCGTTCAACGCCCGCAACTCGCCGCGAATGAACGGGCGCTGATCGTCATTGACCGCCGCTCGCCCGTTGAGCTTGTCGTTCATCATGTCCAGATAGGCGCGCTGCAGGTTGCGGCGGTAGGCGTCGATCTTCGGCGCGGCGGCCGTCCCGTTCACTTCGCCCCAAACACCTTTGCGGAGGTCTGCGAGGAAATCTACAGGGCGATAAGCCTTGTCGCCGTCCATCGCCTCCTGTTCGATCAGGCGGGTGAAGCGCGCCGGATTCATCAACTGCGCCAGGATCATTTGCTGCGCCGTTCTGACGCGGGTGAGCGCGCCATTGGTCTCGATGCGACGCAGGATTTCGGGATTGAGCATCCACGCGGGCGTGGCGAAGACGTTGTCGTTCAAGAACCTCACCGCTTCGATCTGGCGCTCTTTCGGGACGGGCGTGAAGAGCACGCCGTCCTGTCCGACGTGTTTCTGCTGAGTGTTGAAGCCGCCGACGATCGCCGCGACGTGGCCCATCTCCAGTCGCCACTGCCCGACCATCGAGTTGTAAACCTCTTCCAGGTCGTCATACGGCTCGCCCTTCTCGGTCTCGGTCGCGGCGAGCAGCATATCGGCGACGCGCCTTAGGTTCTTCAATCCGAGCGTCGAAGCCTTGACCGCGTCGGCGTCGCCGACGGCCTCGGTCAATTCGCCGGGATCGGCGCCGCGCGATCTGGCGGTCGAAAAGCGGTACCAGGGCGTCTTGTCCTGCTCGCGCGCCCATTCGTCGAGCGTCTTCTTTTCGTCTTCGGGCGATATGGTTCCGTCAATCGGCTTGTAGCCCCATGCTGTGGCCCACTTGTCGTAAGGTCCGATCTTCGGGATCAGCAGATCGAGGGGGATGTTGTCTTCGGGTTGCGCGACGTAATTGAAGCGCGAGTAGTCCATGATCGTCGGGGTGTGGCCGTATTCTTTGAGCCACTTCGCGTCGCGGACTTTCTCGAACGGGTACATCGAGCTGGCTTTCATGTTGTGCTGAAATCCCAGCGTGTGGCCGACCTCGTGCGCGACTACGAAGCGCAGCAATTCGCCCATCAGGTCGTCGGGCAGCGGCAACTTTCTGGCGCGCGGATCGAGCGGCCCCACTTGCGTGAAATACCAGTTGCGCTGGAGGTTCAGAACGTTGTGATACAACTGAATGTCCGCATCAAGTATCTCGCCGGTGCGCGGGTCGTGGATGTGCGGCCCGGACGCGTTCATAATCGTCGAAGGCAGCCAGCGCACGACGGAATAGCGCGCGTCTTCGGGGCTCCAATCGGGATCGTCCTTCGGCGCTTCTTTGGCGATGATCGCGTTCTTGAAACCGGCGGCCTCGAACGCGGGCTGCCAGTCTTCGATGCCTTTCTTGACGTACGGGACCCATTTCGCGGGCGTGGCCGGGTCGACGTAATAAACGATCGGCTTGACCGGGTCGGAAACGGCGGCGTTGGGATCTTTCTTCTCCAGACGCCAGCGGGTGATGTACGCGCGCTGCGGCGCGCGGTGTTCGTCCTTGCCGTAATCCATCTGACGCACGCTGAAATAGCCGACGCGCTCGTCGAAGAGTCGCGGCGTCATCGGCTTTTCGGGCAGTTTGACCATCGAATAATGCATCACGACCGAAGCGCTGCCCGTCCCCATCCCGCCCTGGATGATGATCGGAACCGGCGGCGGCGCGGCGGTCGACGAGGGCATGTCGGGCGGATTGCTGAACGTGTGTGTGGTTTCGACCTCGATGTTTTCAGGAAACGAGACGACGCGCTCGACGAACGAGCGCGAGGCGTCGAAGCCGCGCGCGCGTAATCGTGAACGCGCGCTGAATTCGGCGACTTCAGTGGTGAAGAGGCTCGTCACGTCGATCACGACCGAATCATCTTTCCCGTTCTTGTCCAGCGCCTCGATGAAGAAAGACTTGATGATCGAGTCGTTATTGGCGGCCTTGACGGCTTTCGAGATGGGTTCTTTGGAATCGGCGACGACTGAGTACGACACATTGCGCAGGAGGATGCGATTGTCATGGCGCTCCCAACGGACGACACGGTTGCCCATCGCCTGGCCGCCATATCCGACGCCGAATGTGGTCTTCGCTATCTGGCTGACCCATAGGAACTCCTTGTCGAACTCCTTCTTGGGAATTTCGTAGTAAATCTTCTCCTTCACGCGGTGAACAGTGAAGACTCCTTCATCCGACCTGGCGTCCTTGGTGATCACCCTGTCGTATGGTTTGATCTCAGGCTCGCGGGATGTCGGAAAGGGCAGCGAAGGCCGCTCCTGGGCGCCGGACGGCTGATCCTGCGCCATGGTCGTCGAACCGTTTGCGCCGAGCGCGGAAGCGAGCGCCGCGGCGAAAGAGATCGCGCAGAGAGTCCTGGCAAACTTGTGCATAAATTTCTCCTTGTTCAGTATTGAAGGAAATTCCATCGAGTGATGGCGCTTACGGCCGAGCGAAGAATACCCGCCATTGATAGGCATTTCAATAACCTCCGGCTCATATTCTCTTGTTCCGCATTTTCCTGTCGGCGAAACACGGGACGGGCAAATATGGAAGCGGCGCGACAAGGCATTTCACTGAATCAGCTCATCAATCTCAAACTGACGGCTGTCTGATTGCGGATTGCGGCAGGGGGTAGTCACAGAGCCACAGAGACGCAGAGAAGAGTAAGGAAAGAAGAAGGCTATCTTCTGTTGATTTACTCTGTATCTCTGTGGCCAATCCCCGCAATCCGCAATCCGATTATTGCGCCGCGCCCACCGGCGCGACGGCGATATCCACAATCGGCGTCTTCACGTTGAGCGCCCTGACCAGGGTGGCCTTGCCCGTTGGTAGATATATTGAATAGAGTCCGGGCTGGTTGTTTACCGTCAGCGTCGCAAAAGCCACGCCCTCAGCGCCGACGGAGATGTCGAAGCCGACGTCGTTGGCGGCGTTGACGCCGAGAGGGCCGACCGGTCGAATCACGCCACCGTTGGGCGATGGCGCGCTGTCTATGCCGCCGATGGTCACCAACTGGTCGGTGTTCGGATCG
>DASTMP010000471.1:0-8219 GCA_035714085.1 Blastocatellia bacterium | reverse complement strand
GGCGCCAGGCAACAATTGAGTGTGGTCGTCGGGCAAACTATCGCGGCCGACGAACCGGCGACTGCGAGCCTGACTTCATCCAAACGCTGACTCGCGTAAAGAGGTCAAAGATGAATCCAATCGGAAATAACGACTTGCGCCATACCGGCGCCTCCGGCGTCGCGGAACGCGAGACCGGCGAGACACAGGATCCTTTCGTCGCCCCTTACGGCGCCTTTGATGATGGAGGGAATGACAAAACAGAAGCCGAAGAGAGAAGACCAGGCGCCAGGCGAAAACGTCTCGCCGGCGCGGCGATCTTCTTTCTGGCGCTGATCGTGGCGGGGGCGGGGCTGTGGGTGATGTTCGGCGGCGGCAAGACGAAGGTCAACGTGCCGGTGCGCGATAACGCGCAGAGAACCGATCAGACGCCGCGCGGCGGCGACGACGCGACGGCGCAGGCCATCGCCGAGGTCCGCAGCGCAACCACTTCTCAGACGCCCACTGCGAGCGCCTCTCCGTCGATAGGAACAGCAGGAGCGACGGGAGGAACGAGAACAATCATTTTACCAACCACACCGGTCACCGTTCCCATAGATGGCGCCGCCATTTCATCGCCCGCGACGGAAGCGGCCGCAGGACAACAAGGCGGCGCATCCCGCACACAGGCGGGCGCGGCAAGACCAACGGGGATCGTTTCCGAGCACAACCCCGAGCGCTCGATCCGCTGCGCTCCCACGCCCGCGCCTGCCTCGACGCGCCAACCCGTCGCAGGCGCTTCCGCGAACGCAAATCTATCTGGGCAGGCGCAACCTGCCGTCCTCAAGCTCGCCGAGGCTCCTGTCGTGGCGCCTCCGTTCGGCGCGATGCTGCCGATCAGGACGACGGGCGCTCTCTACACGCTGCGCCCCGGTCTCGCGCGGTTTGAACTCATGCGCGACGTGCGCGGGCAAGGCTGGCAGATGCGAAAAGGCACGACGCTGATCGGCCAACAGCAAGGCGACGAATATGATCGGGCCTACGTCTCGCTCATGGGATTCATCGATCCCGAATCAAAGCGATTTGTGAAAGTGAATGGCGAAGTGTTGGGAGCGGACGGCGCTCCTGGATTGCAGGGCAAGCGAAGACAGATCAGTAGCCGGTGGGCGCGCGTTCTCGGACGCGTGGCGACGAGCGCCGTCTCTCTGGGACAGGCCGCGCTCGCGCGCGGGAACTCGACGACCGTCGTCCTGCCCGGCGCCATCGCTCCAGAGCTAACTCCGAGCGTGGCCAGTCGCCGTGAGTTTGTCGAAGTGTCTGCCGGCGCGCCGGCCTTCGTAATGATTACCGATCTCCCGAAAGAGGCGCGGGGAATAGACACCGATTCGCTCGCCAAAGAGAACGTAGAGGCGCTCAAGGATGAAGAGTTGGCCGAGCTTCTTTCGTCGGATTCACCAGAGAAGATTCGCGCCGCGATGCCACGCATGACACCCGAACTGAGGCGCATCGCAGAAGCCGTATTGAAGGAGCAGGACAAATGATTCAGAAAAACATCTCCAAACCGAGTATAGATCCGCGCGAAGTGATTGAACACGAGGGGGGCAATGCGCTCGCGGATTTGCTCGCGGGCGCTGGATACGTCATCCAGCGCCGCGCGCTCATTGATCTCGCGCACGCGCTTCGCAGCCGGAAGCCGCTGCTTATCGAGGGGCCGCGCGGCGGCGGCAAGACTGCGCTGGCCGAAAGCCTGGCGTTGGCCTGCAATCTGACGAGCTTCTACCTCCAGGGCATGGACGATCTGACCATCGCCGACGTGCTCTATTCATGGGATCGTGAAGCGCAGACACAGATGGTCAGACAGGAACTGGCCGCGGGAGCTTCGCTCAGGGAGGCGCAGGCAAAACAGTTCTCGCGCGAATACCTGATTCTCGGCGAAGCGCTCGCGGCCTTCGATTACGCGGACAGGTACTTCGATCCGCCAGTGTTGATTCTCGACGAGGCGGACAAGCTCACGGAGAAGATCGAGGACATGCTGCTGCAGCTGCTCGGTCGCGGCTGCGCCCACGTGCCGCGCTTCGGAAACGTCGGAGTTCGTGATCAATCAAGATGGCCGATAGTCATCCTGCTCTCGAACGACATCCGCCACGACCTGTCTTCCCCGCTGCGATCGAGATGCCTCTATACCTGGCTCGACCAGCCGACGCCGCGCGAGGAGGTGCGAATCCTGCATGCGCGCGCGCCGTTGGCCTCGCCCGATCTGGTGGGCGCAGTGACTCGGCTCATCAACTGTATCAGGCGCGACATGCCGGCGGTGCGCGACAAGCCTGGGCTGCGCGAATCGATAGATCTGATGGAGGCGCTTATAAGGGATGGCGTCAGGACGCTCACAACGGAAGTGATCGATCAATATCTGTGCTTCCTGGGCAAGCGGCACAAAGAATTGCTCAATCTGCGTCAGGGGCTGGCAAGGCTGGAAATGGCCGCCTGCCAGGCCGACATTGAGATCAACGAATGGGTGGAGTGGGCTTTTGCGAATACGTCTTATGCGCTGGAAAAGGCGGCGTGAAGGTCACAAGGAGAGACGCCGCGCCGCTTGGCCAACCAATGGAAGCACAACGCCATGACTATACATCATTCAAAAGTGTCACCAGTATTGATTGCCAGTCTGACGGCATCGCTCATCCTTGCAGTTTCTCTCGTCGCGAGCCATTTCAGGCTACGCGCGGTCGATCCACGTGTGACAGTGGAATTGGGCGATGTAGCGAGCCCAAAACAAGCGTCCATCAGACAAACCTTCATTGCTACGACGATTGACGGAGAGGTGGCGCGCACGGCAGAACGCATCGGCGAGGCGACGGCCCTGGCGCTCTCGGCCAGTCTCTATGCCGCAAGCGAGCAAATCAAAGGACACGCACAGAGCAACGCGCGGGACTTAGTCGCCGGCGTCACGGCGCGGAACCTTCTGCCTCCCGGCGTCACATTCACTCAAAGCGGCGCGCTTGTCTCCTCATATGGCGCTCTATCTGTACGCTACCGCCCGGCGCCGCTCGGAATCGAGGTCGTCTCTATTGGCCACAGGCCGGAAGACGGTCCCGCGTTGATTGTGCGCATACCGGATGAGCTTTCCGACAAGGGCGAGGCCAAACTCTTCATCGCTCATTCCTTGAGCGACGTGAGGATACCTGCGCCGTTTGCGCCGTCGGCCGAGGTGATCGCGATGGGCTGGTCGCCCGAGACTTTGCATTCACTCAAATGATTCCGCCATCGAGGTTGTGATGTCGCTCGATCAATTCTTCAAACGCATAGACGCCCGCTATCGGATTCCCCGTCCGGCGGACGCTTTGCACCTGGATGCTTTTCATGCCGGATTTCGTCTGATGCGGGATATCGGCGAAGGGGTGGCGCTCGTGGCTTCCGGTGTCGCCACCGCGTTTGTGTTGTGGAAAATCGCTGATGTGTTGGCGCCAGTGGGCGTCGAGATACACATCTATATGATGTTCGGAATGCCAGTCGCCGTGTTGATAGGGCTGGCCGAAGCCTCGACGCTCGTGATTCCTTACTACCGCATCTCGCAGCGGTTGACGCATGGTTCCGCCCGCTGGGCGGACGTACCAGCTCTGAAAAGTTTGGGGCTGGCACACGATAATCGACTGCCGCTGCCCGCCGGCGCGCTTCGCCTCGGAAGGTTGACGCACAGGTATGACCTCGCCCTGCCATTCGAGAAGGCGCTCACTCACCTTGCGATCTTCGGTCCTCCGGGAAGCGGTAAATCGTCGAGTTTCATTATGTCGATGGCCAAAGATTGGGCGAGGAGCGGGTCGGCCATTTTCCTAGATCCCAAAGGCGAGCTTTTCAAATACACGGCGAAGCATTTCAGGCGCGTCTATCGCCTCGACCTGGCCGACCCGCGGATGTCCGACCGTTGGAACTTCGTGCCCGCCTGCAGAGGAGACGCGGAACTCTCTCACGAGATAGCCTCGATCATCGTTGGCTTCGACTTCAATAAGAACTACAACGGTGATCCGTTCTGGCCGCAGGCCGAAACGGCGTTGATGACTTCCCTGCTCCTGCACCTCCCCCAGATAGCGCACAACCCCACGCCCGCGATGGTCGCCGAATTCATCGCAGCCCGTGGCTTCGACGAAATCAACCACGAGATGAAGGCTTCACCGGACCTTGAAGCGCAGGTTCAGTGGGGCATCTTCAAGAAGGCAGACCGCGAAAAGACTCAGGGCGGAGTCTTCGTAGGGTTGGGGACAAAACTCGCGCCGCTGCGCTCGCCTCACGCGATGGCGGTAATGCAGTCGGTCACGGATGAAGAGCGCGAGCGAGGTCTGCGGGAGATCGATCTCTACAGGTTGCGCGATCGAGGAACCGGCGTCTACGTCATCGTCCCGGAAGGCGATGCGACACGCTACCGGATAGTGCTCTCTATCCTGTTCGGCCTCGCAGCCTCGATCACGCGCAAGACGAGCGACAACGAGAACGGCGCGCCGGTGCTGCTCGCATTGGATGAGGCGGGCAACATTCCGTTGCACAATTTGAGTGAAGCCCTCGGCGTCGGCCGTGGGCGGAGATGCGGGATCGTACTCGGCTACCAGAACATCGGACAACTCTACAAACAACACGGCAGGGACGGCGCGCAGGCGATCCTTGGTTCAATCGGCACGATGGTTTTCCTGCCAGGGCTGGACGCCGAGACCGCTCAGTACGCGGCGAAGCGGATCGGGCGGACCACCGTTCTTCAATATTCTGTCGTCGACGCGGCGGGCAACTTGTACGACCAGGACCGTTTCTCCGAGACCGGACGCGACCTGCTCGACGCGGCGGAGCTGCGGCAGATGGCGGAACACACGCAGGCGGTGGCGATCATCGGAAGCGCTCCGCCTGTCAGGTTCGGATTCCCGCACTGCGCCAAGGGCGGGCCGCTCGCTCACCCGTTGCCGCGCGAGATAGCACAGCCGATTTCGCTCGCAGACGCCGAAGCCATATTTGCGAATCATAGGACGGAAGAGACTGAGACATCACAGGATGAGCTTACAACAAGTGCGGCTTCCCGCGTGTCCGATCATGATGGCGACTGCATTGATAAAGATGAAGAGGTCATACCGCATGATCCCATTCTCTTCCCTCTGATCGAGGAGCGGCAATTTGGCCTCTCCCAGACAGCCCAATCAGTTCCCCCCAAACCGGCGGCGACTAACGCCGGCCTTGAGCGCATCAATGAGGAGGCGATGGCGTGAACGCGATCGGCAAAACCACGTTGCGAATCTCCTTATTTCTGCTCGGCTCATCGCTCGCCGCGCTCGTCGTTTGCTTTGCCTCCGCCACGCTGATCGAGGTGTGGCAAGCGCGCCAACAAACGCCTCGCCTCGCCGCAGATAGTTTGGTAAAAGCGCTACGAACTCATCACCGCCAGACCGGGAGGTTTCCCGCCGATTTCCGCGAGTTGGAAGCCCGCGTGTGGAAGCATAAGGAGCCTCCCGACTTCGGAGCGGACGGGCGCAGCTTATCCGTCGCCAACTACCACTACATCTACCATCCCGCCAGCGCAGACGTCTGCACGATCTGGATCATCCCGATTGGGCCTCGACACGACGAGGGTGCGACCCACTTTCTGCTGCTTTACCCGGACAGCCTGCGCCGCTGGAAGGGCGCTCCGCTTTCTCTCGACGAGGCCAAATCGCTGCCTCCCGTGCCGCAGTACCGTGAGATGGCTCTTCTCGGAATGACCGAGCAGCCACAGATCAACCTGGTCAGGAGGTAGCGTGGGAAGTTATGCGCGCCGTAGTCAAAGTCAAACCGATGGGCGGCAGGGGCGCTTCTCGCGTGGCGCGCTACATCGCCGAGAGCAAACTTGATCCCACACGCGAAGGCAAGCGACGCCCCCTGTTCTCGGATCGCGAGGACGACCTGGCTGTTGGCGACGACCGGACCTACCGCAAGGCCGACCACTACCTGACTGAAGGGCGCGGCGCTCCGCGAAAGTGTGACCTCAGCCACTTTTCGGTCAGCTTCCATGAAGGAGATTTCGAGCGCCTTGGCGCGGATGACGACGAACGCAAGGGGCGGTTGCGCGATGCTACGCGTGAAGCGATGGCCGAGATTCAGGCTGATCTGAACGTGGCCGGCTGGCGATGGATCGCGGGCATTCATCTAAACACCCCTCATCCACACATTCACATAATCATTCATAAGGAGGTCACTGACCGCAAAACGACCCTGCCACGCCGGCTTGGAAACCTCCCTAAGCGAATGCTGCCGCACAGCGAACGCGGTAGGGGCGGCGCAATCCAGTCAGTCGCCGGAGGTGTCGCCGGGCATTTCATCGCCTCGCTGGAACTAGCGCAGGAACTGGCGCGAGATGCGGAACGCGCAAGAGAGGATGTCGCTATGGCGCTTACACAGACTAAAAAGCCGATTACGCGTGAAGAAATAAGGGCGATAAAGGCCGAGATCTTCAGGAAGGCGGATGCGCACAGGCGCGCGGAGCCTCCCTGGCTCGATCGTATGTTGGAGGTCGCCTCCAATAGCCCTTCGCCCGGTGGGCGAGAGCTGACACTGGACATGCTCGGGCGAGAGCCGGATCTCGAGCCGAAGCCCGTAGAAGAGTTCAAACCTACTGACGACATCCGATATGCTCTCGCAAATCATAGTCTGGACGATACTGACTACCGCGCCCCGCGGGACCAGGCTGGATGGTTGGGCAAGCACAGCAAGGACTTGCGCGACCTTTACGAACGTGACGCGGAGATCAAAGGCGACCTGCTCATCATCCCCGCCGAAGAGCATGAAGTTCAGGACGAGCGCGCTCACATCCGCGTCATCAACATCTCGCACGCCTACGAAAAGATTCGAGACCGGAAGATCGCCGCAGAGTTTCACTCCCTCGCTCACGCCATCGCCGGGGAGACCGCCGACACGCGAACGGAGATCGAGATTTTCAAGCGCTACTACGATCTGATCGAGCGCGACGCCGAGGGGCGCCGGCTCGACCGCCACGGCGATGACTACGCGCGAGAACGCGTCGAGGCGCTCGACCGCACGCTCGCGGAGATGCGGCTCCTGGCCGGGGAGATGGCGAAGCTCGAGACGCGAGATAGCATCGATATCGTTCCTTCAATTTCGGAGCGGTCCCACGTCTACAGGCACATTCAGGATTATGAGCGAGCCTCCGAGTTTCATTCCCTGGCCCGGGCGATCGCCGGACCGGAAGCAGATCTGCCAAGAGAGACTCTGGTCTTCAGTTACTACTACGGCAAACTGGAGAGGGACGGCGCCGGACACAGGCTGACTCCGGATAACGAGGCCGGAAGATTCGAGGCCGTCGAGCGAACGCTCGCGGAGATGCGCCAGGCGGTCGAGCAGAAGGCAGAGATCCCAGAATATGCAGGCGCGGCTCAGGCCGTCGTCTCACTTGAGGAGGTGGCGGAGCGCGGGGTTGGGCCCGACGACGAGGAAGAGCGGTCATTCATCGACGATGCGCCCATCTACGAGGCTGGCGATGACGCGGACGATCTTGACGGACCGGAGTACGAATACACTCTTGAAGAGGCTTATGGCGAGCGCGAAGCGGAGGCGGCGGCATGGCAATTCAACATCGCCGCGCGCAAGGTCGATCTCGGCGGTGAGCGGCTGCGCTTTCCCGAAGGGCTGACCGCAACTACCAGAGAATGGCTGATTGAGCGGAAGCTGCCCGAGATCGACCGCAGGATCGAGAACGGCGCCAACCTCTACGATAAAAGGGACAATGACGGCTCCGTGCCGGAAAAAGGGATATTGTCGGACATCAACCGCCTGATCCGGCCCGAACGCGACGAGATGTTGCGCAGAGTGTCGGAGGCGGCGGGAATGGCGGTTGACGAGTCACAGGTTCGCCCGCCTGGCCCTGATGAACGCGCCGAAGCCAGGCGCATCCTTATTGAGCTCTGCGCCCACGAGAAGGGCGAGTTTGAGCGCAGACGTGAACTGCGCTCCAGGCTCGAAACCGGCGACATGCGTGATCCTGGAGAGAGCCGGTCAGGAGTGGCCTCGGATCGTTCACACGTCTTCAATGAACACACGGCCGGCCGCATGGCGCGGATCGAGAGATTGATCGAGGGGCTTCAGAAAAACCAAGTTGAAACCGGCGCGGATCGAGAACAGGCAAGTCCTTCGGATTCCGGGCTCTATGTAAGCCTCTCAACAGACAAGAATGCGCCCCGCCTGCCCGCAGGCGACATCCGCGTCTACGACGCGATCGAGAAGATGGCTACGGGAGC
>DASTMP010000470.1:0-5772 GCA_035714085.1 Blastocatellia bacterium | reverse complement strand
GATGGAACATTACCGGTTGAAGCCGAGCAGTGTGAAAGATGATCTGATTCGGGATATGACGGAAGTATTGAACTCCTTGCGGCGCCAGGCTCTACGGCATACGGGCAGCCAAACATAAAGCGGAAAAGGCGATCATTTTATGGAACGGCTTTCAACTTCATCAAGGTGGCGCGCCATATTTCACTTTGGCGAATCCGTTCGCGGCGGTCAGTTCGTTCGTTCGCTCGCCACCATCTAAAAGTTGCCATATTTCACCTCGGCGAATCCGTTCACGGCGGGGAACACCACATAGGCGCGTCCCTTTATCGTTGCGAACGTGAATGGGACCGGCGTACCTTGTATTTTAACCGAAGTGACTTGGTCGCCGAAATGTTGATCGGCAATGATCACATAGAGATTGTCGGCTCCAGCGCCGACCGTTATCTTAAACGTCAGTCGCCCCGAATCCGACCTCCGATCACCGAACGATGACGAGTTTCTCCCGTCAAGCCAGGTCAGCAATTGTTGCGCCGATATCAGCGAAACACCGCGCGCGCTCGCCAATTCCAAAAGCCGCTCGTCGAATCCATCGCTATAGTCATAGCGCGCGCCGAAAACGCCGTAGTAGCCTTCAGCGCCGAGCGCCTTATCGAGCAACCTATTAATACTGTCAGTGGTGTTGTCGGTTTCATTCACGAGATGCGTCGCCGCCTGATAAATGTCTATGATCGAGCCGTCGATATCGGCGAAGCGCATGGGAAAGCCCGAACCGGTCATGAATCCAGGGCGGTTTTGAACCCAGTTCCCAGGATAATAATAGTAATTCATATCCAGCCTGATCCCATGGTTGAATTCGACTTTGGGATGAGTCGCCCAATCACTCCACGGGGTACAGTTGGCGCGATGCGTTTTCTGGGCTGGAAGGCTCATGTATTTCGCCGCAAACGAGGCGAGGTCGTCAGTGAAGAATGAATCGAGCGTTTCAGGCGTCCAATTTTCGCAGTTCGTGGTCACATGCGCGCCGAGGTCGAAACCTTGATTATGATAATCGAGCGCTTGCGCGTCTGTAAGCCCCGAACTCGTATACAGCCAGGACGTTGCGCGGTAACATTCCCAATTAGCGACGGAACATCCCGCCGGGCTTCGAGCCAGTAGTCTGTCGAATGTCGTTCGGGTTCCGTCCGGTGTGCCGCGATCATCGGCGGACATCACGATGACGGCTTTCTTCATGCCAGGGAGATACCAGAATCGCGGCAGCGGGTAGTTGAGCTCGTTCATGGAGAGAATCATATTTGCAAGGAGCCGCTGTAGTTCGTCGGCCTGCGGAATCGCCACTTTATCCATATTTACATAATCAGGGTTGGCGCCGCCGAAGAAGAGGTCATTCGGGCGGATCGGCGGAACGCCGTCGCGATCCTGCCCTGCCCATGCCGGATTTCCCTGCCTGGTATAGACGATGGATCGGGCGAGATCGAAGCTAAAGGCCGCCGCCATTCCATTACGTACTCCCAGCTGACGTAGCGTCACCGCCGGATTGGATGTGGCCTGCGCTGGGTCGGGGCCGGCATAGATGGCCGCGACCTGCTGCGTGTCGCCCGTAAGCGCATAAAGGTCGGCCGGGCCGTGATACTGGATGGTTTGATTGACGATGCCCGCTCCCGGATCCCGACTGGTGTCGACCAGCAAATAGGCGTCGGACAGAACAGACGCGGCGTCGCTGATTCCGAGAAGCGGAGCAAGTCGCTTGTCCGGCCGCATGGCGATCAATCTTCCACCACCTTGAACCCAACTGCTAAGCGCTGTTACTTGCGCCGGGGTGAGCGGCGTTTCGCCGAGTATAATCACCTCGAATGGCGACTCCTGCAATGCCCTTGGAAACAGCGTAAATTGCGTAATATTGGTTATGTCAATGGTGGTGAAGTTACTAAACCCTTCAGCGCGCAGTATCTCCTGATAGTACTGCGTGAACTTATTTCCTGTTGTGGTAATGACGAGAATGGGATAATTCCTGGGAAGGGAGTTTGGGAGTGGGGCTGTGATGAATGACCAGGCGTAATCGGAAGCGAGCGGCGTTCCCGCCGAATCGGTGATGTGAGGCTCGGCGGGGCCTCCCTTGAGGGTCACCGTATAGGCCTGACCCGGCTCCAGCAGTTGCTGCGGCGTGAGTGTGACCCTGAAAGCGTTCGCGTCGTAAGAAATATCGACGGGAACCGGCTTGTTCGCCGCGTCGGTCAGCAGGACTGTTGACGCGTTCACGCTCGCGGGATCGAGCGCCTCCGAGAAAGTGGCCGTTGACGCGACGCTGTATGAAATACCCGTCGCGCCCGGCGTGGGCATAGTCGAAAGAACCTGCGGCGGCGTTTCGATAAACACCACGTCCACCCAGTAGTTCGATGAGTCGGGAGACTGTTCTGTCGGAAATCCTCCCGGGCCGTGGAATAAAACGCCGTTGCCTTCGCCGAGAGCGTGTAACGGGGGATTGTCCTGAAATGGTGAGGGGAAATAGTTCGAAGTGATCGCATAATTCCCCTGCGGAGCGAAGTAGGAGATCACATAAATTGTGTTGGCTTCGATCAGGATCGGAGTCGGGAAGGAAACTTGCTGCCAACCGCTTTCCGTTTCATTAGTGAAGGTCACGGTACCGAGAGGCGTTCCATCGCTGGCCCAAAGATGACCCACGTGCTCGCCGCCGTTCTCGGAGCCCCCTTTGTAAAACCTGACGCCGGTAATGAGGCCGCCTCTGTCGGAACGGAACTTCAATCCGAGTTCCACAGCGGACGGATCCTGCTCAAATATAGGATCGGCCGGTACGTCGTTAGGTGGTTTAAATATCGTGAAGGTTGTGGCCGGCGTCGCCGCGGTAGTAAATGACCATGTGTAATCGGAAGCGAGCGGCGTGAATACCCAATCCGCGATGTGAGGTTCGCCGGCGCCGCCTTTGAGAGTCACCGTATATGTATGCGCGGGTTGTAGCGGCGCCTGTGGCGCGAGCGCTATGGTGAAAGAGATCGGCGCGTAGGAAATGGTGACGGGAACCGGATTGTTTGCCGCGTCGGTCAGCATGACTGTTGACGCGTTCACTCTTTGGGCATCGAGCGCTTCCGAGAATGTGACCCCAATCGCCACGCCGGTCGGAACATTATTCGCGCCCCGCTCAGGCGTTGTCGAAACAACCTGCGGCGGCTCAGGGGTAGTTTTGAAAAAGTAGAACCCGCTGGTGGGGCCCATAGGGTTGCCGGCCAAATCCTTTGCCCCTGTGGCGCCTGCTTTGACCCCAACGGTGTATTGAGCCCCTGCCACCAGCGGCTCGATCGGATCCAGCGTGGCGGAGCGTGAAGCCGCGTCATAGGTTACTGTGGCTGACACCCCGCCGGCTGACAGAAGAACTACTGTCGAGTCGTTCACCGTCGCCGGATCCATCGCTTTGCTGAAAACCACAACCACGTTCGTCTCGACGCTCACATTGACTGCTCCATTCGCAGGAGAAATCACTGCGAAAGTCGGCAGGTCAATGACTGTGACGGTAATCTCCGTCGGAGGATTCTGTACATTTCCGCTGTCGTCGACCGCTCGGCTTCTGATCGTCACTTGTCCCGGCGTGGCGGGCGTCCAGTTATAACTCCAGACGGTCGTCCCGGTAGCGGGATTCCATGTAGCGCCGCCGTCCACCGACACTTCAACCCTGGCCACCATTCCACCGCCGGCGTCGCTCGCAGTTCCAGTAATGTAGACTAATTGGCTGGTTAATACAGTCACTCCTGCGGTTGGGGACCTAATTATCGAAGTCGGCGGCGTCAGATCCTTGACTGTGACGTGAATTTCCGCCGGAGGATTTTGCATGGTTCCAAAGTTGTCCACCGCGCGGCTTTTAATTGTCACCGGTCCGGGCGCGCTGGGCGTCCAGTTAAAGCTCCAGGCGGTCGTCCCCATGGCAGCGCTGTAGGTAGCGCCGCCGTCCACCGACACTTCGACCTTGACCACCGACCCGCCGCCGGCGCTACTCGCAGTCCCGGTGACGGCGAACAGGTTTCCGATTGGCACAGTCGCCCCTTCTGTGGGGGACGTGATTATCGAAGTCGGCGGCGCGGGAGTCGGGGTTGGAGTCGGGGTTGGAGTCGGGGTTGGAGTCAGCGTTGGAGTCGGAGTCGGAGTCGGACTCGCCGGGGTGTTGGGGCTGTTTACCATGCCACATCCGGAGTAGAGCAGAATCGAACTTACAACAGCCAGTCCTGCAAGAACCCCTAAGACGCTGACATAACGTTTGGTGAACCTCTGAAATCCTTGTGTCATATATACCTCAGTTCAGGCGCTGAACATCTATTGTGATGTTGGGGAAAGCGTTGGTCTTCTTTGGAAAAGGGTAAAAGTCGATAAAAACCTGATATTTAGCGAGGATCACACCATCTAAAATTGCAAGAGAGCGGCGGTAGAAGACCTCGGTCAAGTTGAGCCAGGGCTTTAAGCGAGTTGGCGCCAAAGCGCTCTGGAACCAGAGCCGATATACCGTGGAGCGACAAATCAAGCGCGCCAGGCCGGCGCGTTCGGTAAGGATGCAAGGAAATCTCGCGACCACATTGATCGAGAGCTGTTGAATATAAAACGCAAGGCGCCCGAGCATTCCGAGAAATTCAAAGAACTGCTCTCCAATGCGACTCGCATTTACACTCAAGAGAAGAATGACAAACAACCGCCATATTGCGTTCACGCTCCTGAGGCCTGATGCATTGCCAAAGGCAGGGCCGCAGGAAGTATGAATCTGGCCGAGGAGTCGAGTCGGCGCACACCACAAAAGCAATCGGATCGTCAGCGTCCAGACGCATATGCGCCCCTGTTGGCTTTAGGTTGGATTAACCAACTCCATGCTCAAACATGCTCCCCCAAACAACTAATGCTGAAATCGGAAAAGTATTTCATGTCCTCTCGCGCCTCAAGCAGATAATAGCTCCGCCCTTCTTCCATCAACAGATCGGTCGCCAGATATCCTTTGGCGAACGCTTCTTCAAACATCGCGCGGGTATGCAGCCGCCATTCGAGCGCCAGATTCCCGTCTTTGGCTTTGAGGCTTTGAAAATCGGAGGGTATTTCAATGAGTATGCGCTCCTCTCCGGTCAACGACTTGGTTGATGGACGAAGCGATTCGCCCGCGACCGGAGGATTGATCAGCGGAACGCCCTCGGATATCAATTCCGAAGCGGAGTGGGCGGAAGCGGACGGGGTGTCATCTTCGCCGCGCAGCCTCGACTCGACTCGCGGGCTTGAGATGCGCCAGTCGACCTGGAATCGGTCGCTCGGCAATCCGGCGTTCAATTTATCGCGCATCGCGCCGTAGAGATTTCGCAGGTAGACGTTGCAGGTCGCGCCTAGTTTGTGGATGTTGAATCTGGCGTTGCGGCTCTCCAGCGGGTCGAAAGTCCAGGTGATCAGATCGATCCCCTGAGCCAGAACGATCTCGCGCTGCTTCAATTTCAGCGCGTGACCGACGCCTCGGTCGCGATAACCGGGGAGCGCTCCGGCCATGTGCGAGCAATGTTTCAGGCGGCCGTCCGCCGTCAAGCCGGCGAAGCCGAAGACGAAGCCGACCATTCGCCCTTCGTCTTCAGCAATGTCGAATGCGCCGAGCGTCACGCCGCCGTTTTTGCTCGCCGTCATCAACATCTCGAAAGCGACGATCTCGATATCCGGCGCCCCCCAGATTTCACGCTGGAGTCGCTCGACGGCGTGATATTCATTTTCTGTTTTAACTGGTCGAATCTCTATAGCCATATGACATATTCAATATGACATATGACTTTT
>DASTMP010000469.1:0-1537 GCA_035714085.1 Blastocatellia bacterium | reverse complement strand
CAGCGCCGTAACCACCGTCACGCTTAGCCGTTCGCCGGACTGATAGATATGACTGAGAAATCACAAAATTAGGCCGCGAGGCCGTTGAGGAAACAAACCATGAATAAAAGGATCAGAAGACTCGGGATATTGATGATCATTATCGTCGGTGTGGGTTTGAGCTGGGGGTGCGCTCCCCCGGCGGTCAAACTCAAGGTCTCGCGCAAGGAGATCAAACAAGGCGACCCGGTTACCGTCAGTTGGGAGTCGAATCGCGCCAAATCGGTCGAACTCAATGGGAAAGCGGTAGAGAAGATCGGCGCCGAGAGCGTGACGCCGAAACAGACAACCACCTTCGAAATCGTGGCGAAACGCGGAAAAAAAGAAGCGCGCGATAAAGCCACTGTCAGAGTAAACGTCATTGTGGCGGCGGCGCCGACAATCAATCTCCGCGCCGAGCCGTCCGCGATCGAATCGGGTCAGAGCGCAAGGCTGCGATGGTCAACCGCAAATGCGCGGACCGTAACCATTACAGGTCTCGGCGATGTGGCCGCATCAGGCGAGCGCCAGGTCAATCCGCGTGTGTCTACCACCTACACCGGCAATGCGGTCGGCGATGGCGGCACGGCCGCCGCGAGCGCACGTGTCACCGTCACTGAGCGAGCGGCCAAACTGTCTGAGCCGGCCAAACCTACCGGCAAAGCCGAACCCCCAATCGCCGAACTATTCGGCAAGGCGGTAACCGCAGTCTATTTCGAGTTCGACAAAGCCGATCTCACTGTGGCTGCTCAGGAGAAGCTACGCCGGATCGCTGACTGGCTAATCCAAGACCCACACCGCACAATCAGCTTCCGTATCGAAGGCAATTGTGACCCGCGCGGCACGGAGGAATACAACCTGGGCTTGGGCGATCGCCGCGCCCGCGCCGCGAAAGACTTTCTGGCCAGCCTCGGCGTGGAAGTAAATCGAATCGATACGATCAGCTATGGTCTTGAGAAAGCGGTGGGAGACAACGAAGGTTCGCCCGATGTCGCGCCTTCGTGGGCGCACGATCGCCGTGATGATTTCGTTTATCGGAGTGGCGGAAAGCAATAATCTCGGCGAGTGTGGAATAGAAGAACGCCGCGTCGTCCTCGCGTTCTTCATTCCACACTTCGCCATTTGCTGGGAGGGTGATGATGAGCATAAAGTCGTCATCCAAAATCGCTTTTCTTTTTATTCTGATGTCTTTGGTCTCTGCGCCGGTCTGCGCCGGCGACAAAGAAGATAAAGAGATGCTCGATCGCCTCTTGGCGCAAATCGAAGATATGAAGCCCGAGATGATCGCGCTCGAACAACAAGTGCAGAGCTTGCGTGACGCGATCAACAAGGCCGGCGGCGAGCAATGCGGCTTGATCAGACAAATCATCCGTAACGTTTCCGCCATCCGGCGCTCGCAGTTGACCCTTTCAACTAATAGTAAAGACGCCTCGACTCAGATCGCCTCGATAGGCAAACAAATCACCGAAGCCAATGAACGGTTGGAGCGGCTTTCGGAGCAGTTCGCCGCGCTTAAGGA
>DASTMP010000468.1:0-48968 GCA_035714085.1 Blastocatellia bacterium | reverse complement strand
CGAGGCCGCGAAAACGTGCGCGACGTCGAAGCGTGGCAGCCGCAGTAAGAGCAGCGCGTAATAGGCGATCGTGTAAACGACCGTGCGCACGTACTTGATCCCGTGCAACAGTTGAAGCGCGCCGGGCAACCGAGGGTGAATCGGCAGCAACTCGGCTTCGACGCCGGGTTCCCGCGCCAGTCCCTCAAGCAGACGCGCGGCCTGAACCGCCTGGCCGCCGAGCCAATCGGGCGGCGCGGCCACGATGAGCGCGCGAATCGGTTTCGATCTTCGGTTTTCCAATTTCATCACGTCTGCATTTCGTTGTGGAGCGGCTCAACCAATTCGTCGTAAAGCTGTTCAACCGATTCGACCATGCGTCGCATGCCGAATTGGCTGAGCACGCGCCGGCGGCCCTGCGCAGCCATCCGAGCGCTCCATTCCGGGTTTCGAAGCGCATCAAGAATGCGCCGCGCCAGGGCATCGGCGTCCGCGGGCGGGACGAGGAATCCTGTGGCTCCGTCAAGGATCAGTTCGGTCGTTCCGCCAACCGCGGTGGCCACCACTGGCGCGCCCGCCGCCATCGCTTCCATCACCGCGTTGGGCAACCCTTCGTGCAGCGAGGCCAACACTGCGACATCGAATCCGGCGGGGACCAACGCGGCGTCATTGCGGTCGCCCAGCAGATGCACGCGGTCGCCCGCGCCGAGTCGAGCGGCCTGCTCCTCGATCTCGCGCCGGAGCGCGCCGTCGCCGACCAGCAGGAAATGCGCTTTCGGTTCGACAGCCGCGATGCGACTGGCGGCCTCGATGAAGTAGCGATGCCCTTTGACCGGCTGCAACCGCGCGACGAGTCCGATCAGTTTCGCGCCTTCATCCAGGTTCAACTCCCGCAGCAGCGCCGCGCGTCGTTTCGCGCGGCCGCTGTCGTCTAATGCACCGCGCTCGGCGGCGTCGCTCAAGCCGTTGCGGATGACGACGATCTTCTCCGGCGCGACGCGGCCGGCGGCCAATAAGTGATCGCGAATCGCTTCGGAGTTGACGAGCACGCGATGCGCCAGCCGATGCGTGAGGCGCGTTCCCCATTCGTGCGCGCGGCGGTCTGAGAGCCGCAGGTGGCGCTGACAGGCGATCACGCGAACGCCAGCCAATCGCGCCGCCGCCGCGCCGAGAAGCCCGGCGTAAAAGTCATGCGCATGCAGAATGTCTACCCGCTCGCTGATCATCCAGTTGCGCAGCCTCATCAATTGTTTTGCGGTGTTGGCGTTGTAAAAACTCGTCAACGGGAATTGCGGCACGCGCGGGAATAGCGCCGCCACTTCCTGGTAAAGTGGGCCTTCGAGTCGAATCGCCGCCAGGCGCGCGTCGAAGCGCCGGCGGTCGATCCGCTTGAGCAGCTCCACCGCTTGCCGCTCGGTGCCGCCAACCTCGAAGCTGGTGATCAAGTGGAGAACACTCGTCCTCTTAGTCCTACCCATCTCGCGCAACGCAACCTCGGAAGGCTCCGCGTCCGCAATCTCCATCAACGCGTCCGTCGTCATCCAGTCATCCTCCGACCGCCGCCGCGGTTCCGGTCAGTCGATCGAATCCCACGCGCTTGGCCCCGTCGAATCGCGTCTCCGGTCGTCTGTCAATGAATGCGCGTCGCCAAAGTTCCAATACGAGCAGGCCCCAAAGATGGCGCGCGTGGTCCCGCACGCCGCGCCGGTGTTCGTCCAGAATCGCAAGGACCGCCCGGTGATTGAAATCGCCACGCTCGCGCGCGCGCGCGCTCCTCAATGTGTCGTCCAGCATCTCGCGCAGTTCGCGGTTGAACCATCGGCGGATCGGCACATCGAATCCCTGTTTCGGCCGGTTGATGATCTCGTCGGGGATCAATCCTTCGGCGGCCCGTTTGAGAATGTATTTGGTCTCCAGCCCGCGAAGCTTCAATGACGCCGGAATCGTCTGCGCGAATTCGATCAGGTGATGATCGAGCAGAGGGGCGCGCGTTTCGAGCGAATTGGCCATGCTCATCCGGTCTACTTTGACCAGAATGTCGCCGGGCAGATAGGTCTTACTGTCCAGGTAGAGCAGGCGCCCAAGCCTGGATCGAGAAGCCGTCGCGGCGAACGTTCGCTCGAAGCGCTCGGCCGGGTCGTATCCGGCCAGCGCACGGCGGGCGTCCTCGGAGAAGAGGTTGAGTTGAGAGTCGCGGTCGAAGTAGGTGACGCTGTCCACGTAGCGCGCCGCCGGCTCCAGCGCGATGCTCCGCAAGAATCGCTTGCCGTAAGCGCCCTGTGGCAGGGATTGACTGGCGCGCAGCAGCCCGCGGCGGAGGAAGGCCGGAACGCGTTCGTAACGCTGCCGCCGCCGGTCGACGACGTACCGTTCGTAACCGCCGAACACTTCGTCGCCGCCGTCGCCGGAGAGCGCCACGGTCACGTGCTCGCGGGCCATCTTCGAAACGACGTAGGTCGGAACGCTCGACACGTCGGCGAACGGCTCGTCGTGATGCCAGACTATCTCTTCGACCAGACGGCAGACGTCGGGCGTGACTACGAACTCGTGATGATCTGCGCCGAGGTGGCGCGCGGCGATCCGCGCGTAACGCAACTCATCGAAGCCGGCGTCGGAAAAGCCTATCGAGAAGGTCTTCACAGGCCGCCCCATCTGGCGCGCCATCATCGCCACGACGACGCTCGAATCGATCCCGCCGGAGAGGAACGCGCCGAGCGGGACGTCGCTCTCCAATCGCGCCCTGACGGATTCGGCGATCAATTCGCGCAATCGCTCGACGTAGTCCTCTTCGCGCGGCTCCGGCTTGCGCCCCTCCCCCTCGCCCAAGTCGCCTGAATAATCGAAGTCCCAATAGCGACGCGCGCTGATCAGCCCGTCTTTGAACGTCATCGTGTGGCCGGGCGGCAGTTTGTGGACGCCGACGAAGGCCGTCGCCGGATCGGGCACGTAACCAAACGAGAGAAAATCGGAGATCGCTCGCATGTTGACCTCACGCTTGACGCCGGGGTGTTGAAGGAGCGATTTGATCTCCGAGCCGAAGACCAGCGTCCGGCCCGCCATGGCGTAATGCAGCGGCTTTTTGCCGACCCGGTCGCGCGCCAGGAAGAGACGGCGCTCGCGCCGGTCCCAGATGGCGAATGCGAACATCCCGCGCAGCCGTTCGACGCATCGCTCGCCTTCGTCTTCGTAAAGGTGCGCGATGGTTTCAGTGTCGGAGCGGGTGCGCAGCTTGTGGCCACGCGCGAGCAGCGTCTCGCGTAGCTCGCGGTGGTTGTATATCTCCCCGTTGAAGACGATCCAGATCGAGCCGTCTTCGTTCGAGATCGGCTGGCGCCCCGTGGCCAGGTCGATGATCGAAAGCCGGCGCATGCCCATCGCGATTCCCGGCTCGATGTAATGACCTTCGTCGTCCGGGCCGCGGTGCTCGATCACGCCGAGCATCCGCGCGATCTGATCACGCGCCGCCGCCGCGTTCTCCATCAGTTCCGGGCCAATCATTCCGACAATGCCACACATATTGACGCAGATCCTTTTCGGTTTTATCCGCGATGATCCGCGCTAGTCCGCGTCATCCGCGTTCTCGTTCTACTGATATGTTCCTTGCCGCGAACACTCGGCGGCGTTTTCGGGGCTCTGTTCGCGTTACGCGGTCTTGTTCGCGTTATGCGCGTCGCGAACCGGCTCCCAAGTCACATAAGTCTCGCCGCGCAGGGCTTTCAAAAAGGCGACCAACGACGCGGCGTTGACCAGCACGAAGTAATAGGGAATCGCCAGGGGCCCGAGCTTGACCTTCAGGCGTTCGCCGACGCCGCCGACGATCGCGGCGCCGTACAAGGCCAATTGGCCCAGGAAAGCGAACCGGAGCCAGTCGACGGAACCGCCGGCCAATCCGCTGGCGGCGAGCGCCACGATCAGCAGGAAAGGGATCGTATAACGCAGCGCCTTGTGCGCGATTATCTGAAAGGCGAAGGTCTTGTGCCGGAACGGATCGAGCATGTGGCGGTAGCGATGGAGCGCGCTCAACGTCTGTTTGACCACGCGCACCCGCATGCGAAACTCGTCCTTGGCGCGCCGGTTAGTGTCTTCGACCGCGATCGCTTCCGGCTCGTAGACGACGCGCAAACCCCGAAGATGGATTTCAGCCGCGATCGCGAAATCGTCAATCATGTCACTCGCCAGTTGCGCGTGACAGATTCGACGCACCGCGTACAGGCAGCCGCTCACGCCGACGAGCGACCCCACGTCGCTCTCGCAGCGCCTCAGAAATTTTTCGTACCCCCAGTACGAACGGCACCCACGGCCTACGGCTGACGACGACGTGTCCATATAAATGAGCTGGCCCGCGACACATCCCACCTCGTTGTCTGCGAAGCTGCGGACGATTTTGCGTATCGCATCCGGCTCGTACATCGTCGTCGCGTCAGAGAAGACCAGGATTTCGCCCAACGCGGCTTTGGCGGCGCGGTTTTGCGCGATGGTCTTGCCGAACCGCCCCGGCTGCCGGCGCAGGATTACGCCCTGCGCTCTGAAGCTGCGGACGATCTCGTCAGTCCGATCCGTCGAGCAGTCGGACGCGACGATAATCTCCATCCGATCGCTCGGGTAATCGAGAGCGAGCGTGTTTTTCAACTTCGCCTCGATGTCGCGCTCCTCGTTGTATGCGGCGATGATGACCGACACGCGCGGTGTGATGTCGTCGCGCCGGACCGGCCGCCGGAACACGAGACTGAGCGCGAACATCAGCGCAGGATAGCCGGCGTAAGTGAACGCGATCATCGCCATGGCCGCGACGAAGACAATCTGAGCGATCAGAGCCTCAGTTATTTGAGTCTGAGCGAACATTTATTGAAACTCCTCTTCTTTGACTTACTGAATGACCCCGGTCATCAGCCAATTCCTTGAGGCGCCCGGTAAGACTGCCAGAGAGCGCCTCGATCCGGTTTGGCGACGGGCGCCGGCGCCAGAGCCTGGTTATTGGACGACGAGCTTTGCATTTCTTCGGCGGCATGAATCCGCCTGAGCGCCACCGCATAGGCCGCGGTGTAATAGAGGTACCAAAGGTATTGAATCGAGGCGAAAAAGCTGCAAACCATGTATGCGATGAACGCCGCTTGAATGCTCACGCTCAGCCAGTACATCTCCCGCTCGCTCTTCGAGCTCATACCCACGGTTTGACGTTCGATCCGGCGGAGCGATCGCAACGGGGCAAAGATCAAGATCAAATAGGCGATCAGTCCAATTACGCCCAGCTCGGCGGCGATCTCCAGGTAGGAGTTGTGAGCCAGATTTTCGTGGATCGAGTAGATGTGGAAGTTGGCCATGCCGACTCCAACGATTGGGCGACTGATGGCTATCGAGGCGGCCCGCTCCATCAATTCGCGACGCAACTGCGCCGAGCCTGTCTGATCCTGGTCGATATTGAAGATAGTCGCCATCCGGTTCCCGTAGCCGCCAGGCGTGGCTGCGAACAAAAGCCCGCAGATCAGCGCCGCCGCCAAAGTAGTTTTCAGCCGGCGCCCGCGCCCCAACTTCCACAGCAACAGGCCGCCCATCGCGATCAATCCCAGGAATCCGCCGCGAGAGAGCGTGAGCAGAACGCCGATGGCCATGACCACCGCGCAGATCAGATAGAGCAGGCGCGCGCGCCCCTTGTTGACGAGCGTGAGCACGATCGCGAACGGCAGCAGCAGGTCAAGCGCCGTCGCCAGGTCGTTCGGATTTTCGAACATCCCGCCGACCAATCCATGGATACGCAGGCCATGCGAGGTGAACTCGCCCTTTATATAACTATTGATCGCGCCCGCGCCGAGCACCACGCCGCAGATCACGACCAGTTTCCACAACGAAAAGAGTCGTCGGCGCGTGTCGATCAGATTGACCATCAGTATGAACATGATCACCGTCTTGAGATATGTGTCGGTGAGAGTGTCCAGGCTGTCCTGCGGCGAGGCGGCGGCCGGCATGAGGAGCACGCCCAGCCCGGCGATAACCAGGAGCATCGTCATCTCCGTCGTCCAAACGGTCAGCCTGTAGCCGGCGGAGATCTTCGATCCGATGTAAACCAGCAGAGCGCCGATAGCGACAATCTTGACCAGTGGAAAACTGCCGAGAGCGGGGAACAGGTCGTTGGGGCGCGCATAGAGCATCAGCGTGAAGAGATAAACGCCTGCGTACGCCAATCCGTGTTTGCCGCGCCCGTCTCCTGCCTCGAGCGAGAGGAAGATTTCGCCCCTCTGCGTGACGGCGCTCGGGCTCGCCGTCGTCGGGCGGTTGAAGAGCGCCCCGGGCCGAGCCTGAGCCTTGGAGGCGCCGCCTGATTTTATCGCTCCGCGATTGAAAAGCGTCCCGGGCCGGGTTTGGCCGTTGAAATGGTGAGGTCGCATTCTCATAGTCTCTATCTCAGCGCTCTTCTGAAAGGGACATCGATTACAGCTCTCGGGGCATGGCTTTAAGCTGGGATAAGAGCATTGCCCATTACCAGTTTCGCATTGCCAATTGTCTTGCAGGGAAGGTTTTTGGTAAGGCCCCTCTACAAGGCAATTGGCGATGCGCATCGGTCAATGGAATCCGGGCCCATTTGGCCGAAATTCATTGGCCGGCGATTAATTGCCGGGCGCGGCTCCCTTGCGGCAAGAATCGCGAGAGCGCGGCGCGAAATTCCGCTTTCTCCGCATCGGTCACGGCGCCCAACGCGTAGGCGGCGAATATGTAAACCGCTCCGAACGTGGCGCCACAGAGGACCATCTTGACGAGCGTGTGCGCGTGCGCGAGCGGGAGCTTCATCGCGAGGGCTGCGAGAGACGCGGCCCCCGCGGCCAGAGCCGTCTTCAACGCCGGCGTCAGATGGCGCAGGTCGCCGGCGACGAAGTCGAGTCGTCGCCCGACAGCCGTCACGGCTATCCCCGCCTCCAGCGTTTGCACCCCGACCAGGGCGATCACGGCGCCGGTCAGCCCCGCCGCGTGAATGCCGGCGTATAGCGCGCCGAACGTCACCGGCAGCAGCGCCAGGTGGAGTTTGAAGCGGAAGAATTTGAACTCCTCGTGCGCGCGTATCGGCGATCCGGTCAGCGTCATCGGGAGCAGCGCGCTGAACAGATAGATCCCGAAGATCGGCGCGGCCTCGCGGTAAGCGTCGGTAAACAGCAACGTGATGATCTCGTATCGCAGGACGAACATCAGCGCGCAGGTCGGGACGACCACCAGCGCCAGTTTACGAACGGCGTTCAACCAGACCGGAATAATGGCGCGCCGATCGCCAGTCGCCGCGAGTCGCGACACTTCCGGGATCAGCGCGCTGCCGAACGAAGTGGTCAACAGCCCGAGCAGCGGCAGTTGAAACAATCCTACCGAGTAGACCGCGAATCCGGCGGGCGGGAAGTAGCGCGAGACCACGAAATTGTGCAGGTCGCCCTGCGCGGTTTGCGCGAAGCTGCCGAGCCCGTATGGCAGCGCGTTGCCGATCTGCGCTTTGAACAACGCCCTGTCGAAGGCTCCACGAAGCGATCCGAAACGCCGCCGGATATAGGCGATCATAAACAGGATCTGCAGTAACCCCTGAACCGCCGAGGCCCAGACCATGGCGCCGACGCTGTGGAAGACGAGCGCCGCGCTGACGGTCAGCGCCGATTTCGTCAGTTGAGCGGCCACGATGAAGACCGAAGACGTGCGGACGTCACCGAGCGCCAAGGGGATGACTTCGAGGTTTGACGACACCAGCCAGAGCAGAATCGTGACGCCGAGCAGCGGCATGTGAGTCACAAGTTCGCCGCTCTTGAAGACGAGCAGCGCGCATTCGGGATAGAAAATGAAAAGCGCCGCCACCAATGCGCCGACCGCGCTGTAAAACGCCAGCACGTTGATCGTCACTTGCAGCTTCTTCTCCGGCGCGCGCGGCATGAAGTAGTAGGCGGTGGACGCCACCTGCAGGTTGAGCGCCGCAATCGCGGACGCCAGAACCTGGAACACCTGCTTGTAGACGCCGAACTCGGTTTGACTCAGTGTCCGCGCCAACAGGAGCGGCGCAAGGAATGAAAGTCCGAAGGCGATGATGTTCGCCGCCGTCAGCCACGCCGCCCGCCGCGCGAAACCGCTTTGTCCCTCTCCGCTCTGCCCTTTCTTCATTGCGCCTTTGCTCCTGGATCGGCCAACCCGTCGCCGGTATTGCCAGCCTATTCCCACGCCGGATCGCTGGCGCGCCGGTCGCGCCGCAACAGCCGATGTCGCCAACGTTCCCGCGCCGGCTCGAACCCGCTCGTGTTCTTTACGAAGCGCGCCAGATCGTATTCGCCGTGTATGCGGCGCAGCGCCAGTGGGTCGCTCCGCCGGCTGTTCAGCCCGACTTTGGTCGTCACGGCGAGCTGGTAGCCCGCGCGGGCGACCTCGCATTGCGCCCGCAGGTCGTAATCACCATTCGGATAGCAAAATGTTTCGACCTTTCGCCCGATCGCGCTTTGAATCCGGTCCCGCGATTGGACTACCTCTTCGCGCAGCCGCTCGTCGCTGAGGCAGGTTAGGATCGGGTGCGTCAACGTGTGAGACCCAATCTCCATTCCGGCGTCGGCCATCTCCCGCGCCTGCCGCCAGTTGATTGCGCCGTACTCCGCGGGCGGCTGCCCGGGCAACCGCACGCCGAGATCAAAGGCCAAGCGCTCGATGACGGCGTCCCTGGCCTCTTCCGGAAGCGGCTTGAGCGCGGCGTTGATCAGTCCCGCCGCCACCGCGCGCGACGCGCCGCTGTTCAAATCCAGCCTCAGCGCGCTGCCTTCGATATCGATCTCGAACGCTTGCGGCGCGGCGTGCGCGGTGAGATAACGCGGTTTGTCCGTCCAGAGCCAGCTCGTCCCTTCCACAAATTCGGTCGCGACGAAGACCGTGGCGGGCGCGCGATGTTTGCGCAGAATCGGGAAGGCGATCTCGTAAGCGTCACGATACCCGTCGTCAATCGTGATCGCCGCCAGACGCTGCGGAGCCTCGCGCTTACCCAAACATTCCGCCAACCGCGAAAGCGGGACGAGCGTATAATGTGTCGTCAGATACTGCGTCTGTTCGGCGAAGGCCCGCGCCGAAATCGGAACTTCGCCCTCGCGCTCGCTGAAGCGGTGATAGGTGAGGATCAACGCCTGGCCGCGGCTCGCCCATCGGAACGGGGCGAATGCGCCTGCGCCATACAACAGATTAAGTACAGGTCCTTTCATCGTTCACCAAGGCGTCAGCGCCTTCCCGTAGAAATGAAGGAGAGAAACCCGCCGAACCCAGCCAGCGACAAGATGTAATTCGCCTTCTTCTTCTTATTGCCGTTCACGATTACGGTGTCGCCGGATTGCAGCGCGATGTTCTCCTCCGCGCTGGCTTTTCCTTCGAGGATGCGCTTGACGTTGACCTTCAACGTTTGAGCACGGCCGTCGCGCAATTGGCGGAGCACAATCACGCCGGACTTGTTGCCCATGTCGGTGATGCCGCCGGAAGCGGTGATGGCCTCCAACACGTTCATCGGCTTGTTCATCACCAAGATGCCGGGGCGCATTATGTCGCCGAGCACGCCGATCTTGGCGCTGTTGGCTTCGAGCAACTCCGCGCTCACCTTCGGATTGATCAGATACTCGCTTAGGTCTCTGGTCAGCCGCTCGACCAGTTGCGGGATGGTCACACCGGCCACCCCCACGGTACCGAGCAGCGGATGATAGATGTTGCCGGTTGGCGTGACCTTCACCCGCTCAAGCGTGTAATCCGGCTGCCCGGTCACGCGAATCGCGATCTCGTCGGCGGGACCGAGCCGGTAGGTGTCGTAAAACTCCTCGTAAATGTCTTTGAAGAAATGGTCGTCTCCTGAAATCTGGCCGGCGGCTTGCGTCGCGGAATGCGCCTTCTCTCCGGAGGGGCGAGCGCCGTTTTGTATTTGAGTGGCGCCCGGCGGCGTTTGCGCTGAGACTCGCCAGGCCCCGCCCGCGCACGCCAATATGACCATCGCGGTCGCCAGGCCGGCGCGTTCCGTATAATCCATCAACTTGCTTCCGTTCATAATTTCTCCGAACAATCTCATTACCTTCAGCGCGAAAAACGCCCGAAGAGCACAATGCGCGCTGTTTCGAGCAGGATGAGGAGGTCGAGCATCGGCGATTGATTTTTGATGTAGTAAAGGTCGTATTTGTGTTTTTCCATCGCGTCCTCGATCGAAGCGCCGTACGGGTAGCGTACCTGCGCCCACCCGGTCAGCCCCGGTTTTACGAGGTGACGCTCGGAGTAATAGGGGATTTGCTGTTCGAGCTGTTTGATGAAGACTGGTCGCTCCGGCCGCGGCCCGATCAAGCTCATCTCGCCGCGAATGATGTTGATCAGTTGCGGCAGCTCATCGATCCGCAGTTTGCGAATCCACCGGCCGACGCGAGTCACGCGCGAATCGCTCTGGACGGCCCAGACCGGGCCGTTCGCCTCGGCGTCTACGCGCATCGAGCGAAACTTGACGATCCGAAATATGGCGTTATGGAGTCCGACCCGCTCCTGCAGGTAGAAGATGGGGCCGCGCGAATCGAGTTTGATAGCCAGCGCAGTCAGCAGCATCAGCGGCAACGACGGCAGTCCGATGATTATCGCCAGCGCGATGTCCACTAGGCGGCGCGCGCGCCTGTAGAGTCGCGTCCAGCGAGAGGCGTCGGCGAAGACCAACTGCCCGAGATGCAACCGCTCGCCGCCGATCTTGCCGGTCAGCCTTTCGTAAAAGGCGTCGGCGTCATCCACCGTAACGCCGTCGCGCACCTTCAGTTTGAGAAGCAGATCGAGGGGCAATCGCCCTCGCCGGTCGGGCAGCGCAATGACGATTCTGTCGGGACGATATCGGCTGACGACCGCCTCCAGGTCTGACATCACCCCGACCACGCTCGGATTGATCAGGCTTTTCCCGATCTGGGCCGGATCATCGCCGATGAATCCGAGCGCGTCATACCCGGCTTCGCGGCGCGCGAGTATCTCTCTCGCAAGCGTGACGGCGTCCAGCTCCGCGCCCAGGATGAGCACGCGCTCGGCCAGTCGTGGGTGGCCGAGCAGCCATCCGGCCAGGAATCGCCAACCGGCCATGAGCGTCAACATCAGCAACAGGCTGAGCAGAACGACGCTACGGCCCAGCCGCATCTCCGGCCAGACGTAAAACATCAGCGCGAGCCCCATGCCCCCAATCCCCAGCGCCTGCGAGAGCCGCAGAAAGAGCACGGCGCGGCGCCGGATCTTGTGAAAATCGTATAGGTCGAAGAGATAGAACGACGCCAGAACCAGGACGGTCGCCAGCAGCGTCTTCAGCCATCCGCGCTCGGCGCCGAGCGCTTCCGGAGCCTCAACGCCAAACCGGATATAGATCGCTATTACGCCACACAAATATACCAGCGACCCTTCGAGGATCAGCAGGGCGAGTGGTCGGGTGAGGTTTTTCGACATCATCGTCAAATCCGGCTAAACCGTGGCGCGGTTGAGCACGGCGCCGAGGAGCATCTGTTCATCGAGCAAGGCGACAGCTTTGGACATTTGACTGGTGGAGACGTGGCCGGGGCGTATCACCAGCAACGTGGCGTCCGTGTGGAATTGGAGTAGGCTGGCGTCGGCTGCCTCCAATAGCGGCGCGGAATCGAACAGGACGAAGTCAAATTCCGGCATCAACGTCCGCATCATCATTTCGAAGACGGGCGAGGCCAGCAACTCCGCCGAGTTCTCGGCCTGCGCGCGAGTCGGCAAAAGATTGAACCCCACTGGTTGTAGCCAGACCAGCGCCAGGCTGGGCGCCAAGTTTCTCGCGATGGCTTCGGCCAGTCCCGTATCAGCGTCGAATCCGAGCAGGCGCAACGCCGACGGCCGTAGAAAGTCACTCTCGACGACCAGCACGCTCTGTCTAGCGCGAGCGAGCGCCGCGGCCAGATTTAGCGTTACGCTGGTCCGGCCGTCGCCGTGCTGCGCCGAAGCGATTAATACTCGCTTGAGTTTTCGCGAGGCGGCGGCGGAGATCAGAGAGATGACAAGCCGGTTGTACGGCGCGACTGCCTGCGGATCGAAATCGTGAAACGCGACCAGACGCGGATCGAGACACCCCGGCTTCAAATCCACTTCACGCGCCGGATAGATCGTCTGGCGAACATCAACTGCGGCGCCGCCCATGCGAATTATCTCTCCCGATCCGGAGACCGCTTCGGAGGACGGCCCGGACAGCGCGTAGCGCTTGATGTCATCCGGCTCCTGACCATGCCCGTTCTGATGATGTCCGCTGAGATCTCTCGTGACTCTATTTCCGTTGAGTATTCCCATTGCTTGCGCCTTTCAACTCCATTTCATGCGTCCGCTCCGAACTTATCGGTTATCGACTCCCCAGGATCTGAAAAATCTGGGCGCGGTCGAGCGCTATGAGGAAGACCGGGATCATCGCCGCCGCCAGTATCACGAACCCCAGCCATCGCAGCCCCCACAACCGCCGCCGGCGGCGGCGCTCGAATGGCGTTAACGTCTCAGGGATCAGCGCCAACACGGGCGCCCCAAGATAATACTCAACGTCGCGGTCGTCGTGGATCAGGAAGAGTCGTGGGAACTCCAGCGCCACAGCCGCAAGCAACCCCAAGGCCAGCGCGATCCCCAATCCGATCAATCTGAGCAACATACGGTTTGGCCCGACCGAGGCGAGCTGCGCCAGAGGCGCGTCGATCACTTGAAACATCACTATCTTCTGACCGTCGTCGCCCGTCAGCTTTTGCAGCGAGTCCTGCTTATCCATCAGCCAGTTGTATCGCCCCATCAAACGATCGTATTCGGTCTTCGCCTCATTGAATCGGCCGGAGGGGGCGGTCTCCTCAGGCTTTTCGCCGGGAATCGCGATCATACTCCGCGATTTGCGGCTCAGGTCGCGCCGCGTAACCTCAAGTTCGGTTTCGAGACGCTGCAAATCGCGTCGCATCGCGCGAAGTTCACGCGCTTCGGGCGACGCCGGGTTGGCGGCCTCGGCAGGGGGCGCCGCACTGGCCGCTTCGAGCCGTGCGATCTCCTGATTGACCGCGGCCAATTGGGCCCGCGCCTGAATCATCTTGGGATTCTTCTCGGTGGCGAATGTGGAGATCTCTTTGATTTGCCCTTCAACGTCGGCCCTGCGCGTCAGCAAGACGCCGTAAGCGCTGTTCGACGCAAGCCCGCTCGCAGTCGAGGCGGACTTGACCAACTTCTCCTGTTCCGCGATCTGCGACTTCTGCTCGTCTATCTGCCGTTCGAACATGAACTCCTTGTCGCTGAGCGAATCGATCGAGTCGGCGGTGGCGAGACGCTGCGCGTCGGCCGCCGAGGAAGCGCCGTCGCGGTATCTGGAGGCTTCTTCGCGGAGAAGCGCCAGATCGCGGCGCGGCGCGAGTTCCTGCAACTGCCCTTCGATCTCCGCGATCTTGACGTGGAAACGTCCGAGTTCCGTCGTGGCCTGCTGCCGCATCGTGACGTTCGCCTTCTCGAAGGTCGAAACCAGATCGGCCGCCACGCGTCGGGCGATCTCCGGATCGGTGTAACGGTAACTGATCGTCAGCGACTCCGGCGCCTCGGGGTAATAGTTGCGCAATTTGATATCATACTTGACGCTACGGCGCAGGCGCTCGACCTGGCCGTTCAAATCAGGAACCAGCCCGGCGGCCTGATGATAGAGGTCGTGATGTCGGATGATCGCCGCCAGGTTTCCGTAACTGGTCATTTGCTGCGTCAAAGCGGCGAGCGACGCTCCCGGCAACAAGCGATCGTCATTGCCATTCCCCTGATTGGTGATGACGATCAATGCGTGCGATTCATAAACGTTGGGAATGCGGCGTATGACCATGAACGCCGCAATCACTACCGGAGCGGCCACCAGAAAAATCAGCGCCTTCTGTCGCCAGAAGATATCGAAATATTCTATCAGGCCTCGTGGTCTCATGCTTTCCATAACTACCTCTTCAAAAGCTTCAACTTGACGCCCGTCGCCACAGAAAACAGAGCCAGGCCGAATAAGAGCAGAATCAGCGGTTCGATCTCGGGCGAGATGAACGAACTCTGTTTACTTTTGCCGCCGGGCGCGTCCTGGACCAACGCTTTTTTCCCTATGTCGGAGATTGCCGCTGGCTGTTCCGCGCGACCGGCTCCCGTTGAGGATTGAAGGAGCGCTGACACCGGATGGCTGACGCATAGGGAGAGAAGGATGAGTAGAAGTAACGTACCGCAAAATTTGACTGAGATCCGTAACATATGGTGGATATACCTCAACATTGGTGATGTGCCCTTGTTATACCACGGGCGTCCACAATAGAGTTTCGCAGAGTAGAGAATTAGAGTAGAGATTGATGCTTGGCGTTGTATCTAAGTAATGTTTCCGCCATTCTCATCTCACACATCCAGACTCTGGAGACGGATGTGGCGGAAAACCTGCCCATGGTATTTACTGTAAAGGCTGCCGGCAAAAGCAGCCACGATGTGGCGGAGAAGTTCGGGGCTTATATTTGAAGTCGGGGCAATTTCTACCTGCCCCTTCTGTTTAATACGCTTACGTGGAAGATTCCACATCGGCCAATTGGCCTATTTGAACTAGAATGGGGAAACTATTTTTGGGCCGTATCATACCTTTGCGCTGCTGTCCTTTGCGCTGCTGTGAAATGCGCTAAATGGTTTAGGCGCACCAATCCCCAGTAGGGCGTACCGTAAAGGAAACCTCATGACGAGGCAGCATCCTGGTTGATCTGAAGACTAGCCCTCTGGGACGTCGTGGCGACCCGCTTAACTGACAGGTTATTTATTTTCTTCTTGGGCGGCGGAGGTAAGGAAAAGTTCCGGATACAGATCCTTCACCACTTATCCAAGCCTTACTGAGTGTAGATATCAGCCACACTGACCGGAAGCCACAAATTAATATTCAATTTGCATCCTTGCATCGGTTGTCAGCGGGAAATCAATCTTTATTACTTCCCTTAAGCGACGCGCTTGATTCGTATGGAAATTATGTTAGGCAAGAGACGTTCCTATTCTTCGACATGCTCACCACGCCACACGCCAGGCTGAATCAAAGGGGGCATTTTAAGGAGTGTACAACTACCCGGATGAGGGGGAGCGTACAACTACCTAGATAGTCGGGAGCGTATAACTACCTAGATAGAAATTAGCCTCTGGAAGAGCTCTTGCGGGAGGAAATCCGTCACTCCAATGCATTTCCTAATTCTTTATGGAATTGTGTTAGCTTTTTGGCTCGCGATTAGCTGTAGGATCGCTCACACTATTGATTGACTGAAGTTAGCTGATCAATAATATTGTTTTTCCCACGACTAACAAAGTTGGCTCTGCTGTTGTCTCAAGGAATATGCGCCTTTGGGGGAGCTAACCCATCAAAAGTCAAGGCAGATTCAAGACTACCCCTTGAGACATCAATAGGGCCACGGTTTTTTTATTTTTTGGCTGTACAGTTCACTGCACATCAAATTAGACACCTACTTTGAGTGTCTATAGGGCAACAACTAATTCCTGACAGCCCGCTATATAGCATATAGCCCTCGCAGTGTCAACAATATGTCTCTCTAAAGTTTCTTTGGCGTGATTCCCGCAGACACTTCCCTGCGCTTCAACGAGGTAGCCAAACTTTCCGAACGCGGTCGTCGGCGCTTAGCCGGTCTTGCGCGTCAATTTGTATTGACCTGTAATGATGCGAATCCCGACCTCATCATTCACCTCGCAGTGGTCGTCGTCGGCATCGGCGCGAATCGGGCTAACCAGGGCAGGTATTTTTACGATTGCGTGCGGTGCATCCTGCTGGCCACTGAGAAATACGACAAGTCGGAACCGATCAATCTTGGCGCGGGTTTTGAAATATCGATCAAAGACTTGGCTGAAAAAATCGCCGCGTTGACCGGCTTCAAGGGATCTCTGGAGTGGGACGCCTCACAACCCGACAGCCATCCGCGCAGGCCGCGGGCCGAACGTGAATTCAGCTTTCGGGCGCGGATCGGGTTTGACGAAGGTCTGAAGCAGACAATCGAATGGTATCGCAATCAAATGTCGGTAGACGAATCAGTGGCGATTACCCCACCTAACCGCTAAGGTGGAAGCAAAAGAGGCAAAAAGGGCAAAAAGGCTAAAGCTTTAATGTTTTTACCCTTTTTGCCTTTTTTGTTTCCCTGGCCATCGTCAACGAGAGGCTCGTCTTTCAAATATGTCCCGACATCACATGTCAGACCCTATTTGGCCTTCTTGCCAGCCCCATTTCAGTCCCTTGGGACCAGCCATGGCGGATACAAAGGTAGAGGAAGGAACTGCCTCTCGAAGTCGATGAGTGATCGTGGAATCGCAAAAGCATAGAGTTGAGTATCCAGGGTCGGAGTAAGATCGTTGTCGCTGATGACGTAGAGCAAATGCCTGCCGTCAGGTAGGTCTGGCCCCCAGGCAAGTCCTTCAAGCTTCTCAGGGATTGTCGGCGCAAGGTTGAAGGTGGGATCCAGCAGGTCAATGAACAACGTCTTTTTGACGGGCGTTATATCCGCAGGCAACGCGCCGGCGGGAAGGGAGTCGACATCCGAGACATCAGTCGCCCCGTTGATATCAATTTTATATATTGTTTTCCTCGTCGGGGCCTGAGGCGGCGTTTGCAGGTTAGACCTGTTGTCTCGTTCGACGACCAGAAATTCATGATCGTTGATTGCGAGAATCTCGCTCACCCCCTGGCCGCGATTGATCGCGTCTAACACGTAGACGTATTCTTGTTTTCTTCCCGTCAGGAGATCGATCTTGAGAATGCGGTTGTTTAGGCCTAGGCGGTCAGTCGTCCCCGGATTGAGCCCGTGATCCTGAATCAGGGCGTTCTGCATCATCCCGAACAGAAACCTGTCGTTGGGACTGATCGCCAGTCCCTCCATACCGCGATTGGCCTGGCGTCCCGATGTATTGAGCAGCAATTCTTCGTTCGGGTCTTCACTCGGATTGCTGATCTTATACTTCGAGGGAACATTAAGGCGACGCAACAGGCGCCCGAAGAGGTCAAACTCAAAGACATCCGGACCATACTCGTCCGAAATGAAGAAGGTTCCCAACAATCCGACCCGGATTCCCTCTGGATCGAACCGCAAGGCGCCACGTTCGTTATTCAGGTCAAAAGCTCCAGCCGCGCCGACCAAAGCTTGACCGCGTTCGTTCCTGAGTAGACGTGTGTCTAACAGCGCGACGTTGATGTTCGGGAATGAGGCGTCCAGGTCGGTTGTGATCTTGAGGAAGTGAATGCGATCGAGATAGGGGACATCGGTCAGACCGTCGAACGGGCCCCGATCCGGCGCCGCAATATAGACATTGTTATGGCCTGTGTATGTCAGCGCGGAACCGAAGCCGCCAAACAGCGCTTTGGGAACGCAATTAGCAGGATTTCCCGCCTGGCATATATTGCCTGTAAGGCCGGATTTATCGAGCGCGGCGCCGGGAACCAGGCCTTTGCCAACCAGTGTAATTCCCGCAGGAGGGGTGACCCCAAAAGCAGAACTGAAAAGAGTAATAACAGCCAGAGCTATACCATGGATACGTTTCATTTTGTCTTTCCTTCTAAGTTGTGAAGCCTATGCATAATTCGAGAAGCTCGCCCCGTATACGCAGGTTGGCGCAAATCAAAGTTTGATCGCACAGGTTTTTTATTTGCGCTGCCTTCAGTTAATTTGAGCTGGGCGCGCAAAAACTTAGCAGCGTGGGGATAACTTCTTGTAAGATCACTATGAAGTTTATGTAAACTCCATCAGAGGTGGTTGGCCTGTTAGTACAGCAATGAAGACACAGATCTGATAAGAAGACGCCGCCATCGGCGAGTGCGGCTCGGCGCTGAGGGCGAGCGTAACTCCGCCTTGAATGAGACGTGACGAACTCGAACCTGCGCCCCACTGGTTAAAAGCTGGTTCCGGTTCGTCACGCTCATCAGCGAACAGACTTATTTTTACTGAGTGTTCTTATTGGCTACTCGTGAACATTGAAAGAGGCCGCATCTTGACGCCGAAATCCTGCGGATGTTCGCCGATGATAGCGGCGGCGACGAGCGCTGGTATGTAGCTAACGCCTTCGCCTTGGAAGGATTTGCCGAGCGCGTCCTTCTTTTCGGTCAAGAGGCAAATGCTACAAGCGGCCCCGCGCGCTTCGCTGACGGCGCCGAGCAGCCTTTCGACGGCTCTTTCACCTTGGTTGTACGCGAGAACGCTCAACCACAAGTCGCCCGCAAAACGTCCCTGCAATTCGGAAAGATAGATCGCCGCCGCATCCGCGGCCTTAACCGGGTCGTTGCGTTCTTCGGCGGTGAGTCCAAAACGCAACGCCGTCTGTTCCATAAATTGAAACATCCCGGACGATCCGGCTGGGCTTACCAATTCATTGCGATATTCCGATTCCATCAGTGGCAAGTAGATGCCGACCAACGGCGAAACATTGCGCGACCGGAAGATTTTAGCGAATGCCGGCGCATACTTAGCGCCGCGTTCCAAAACCAGGCGCAAATCTTCCTGGCCGGCGCCTTGGGTGTTGGCGCCGATGCGCTCGGCATAGGCTTCGACGCGCGCAGCGATGAGCGCCAGGTAAGCGGGCGACAAATCCGACGAACGTCCGGTGATCGCGGCGCTGATGCGGAGCGCTTTCTCTTTCACATAGGCTTGTTTTTCATCCGCCGAGCGCTGCTGAAAAGTTTGCGCCATCACGTTGGTTGGTCCCAAGGAAATGAGGAAACAACAGACAGTGGAAAAAATTGCTATTGCAAAACATCGTTTCATGCGTTGAGTTCTCCTATTCGTGTTTGGACCACCTCGAGGCTGGTCAATTGAGGCCGCTGTTGGCCGTTAAGCGATTCCAAAAAAGTTACGGTTGAGCATTGCTATTGATTTGTTACACTATGCTCTTCGCCGCCCTCATGAACTAACGCGACAAAAACGGCATGAAGACGACGCGCCGATTGAAAAAAATCCGCGCGGACGACTGAATAGACAGGAACTTGCGATGACCGAGCCGGCAAAACGAACCCCTGGTGAATTGACGCAATTACTTATCGCGTGGAGCCAAGGTGATGCGCGTGCGCTGGAACAATTGACGCCGCTCGTATATGCCGAACTACGCAAACTCGCGCATCGCCATATGAACCGCGAGCGCGCCGGGCACACCTTGCAAACTACGGCAGTGGTCCACGAGGCGTTCTTACGCCTGCTCGGCAATCCGCAGGAGGGCTGGCAAAATCGCTCGCACTTTTATGCGATTGCGGCGCAAATGATGCGGCGCATCCTGGTTGATCACGCGCGCGCCAATTTACGGGCGAAACGTGGGGGGGAAATCACGCGCGTCGCCATCGAAGACATTGACGCCTCGGTCGCGGAGCCTGCGCTCGACCCGGATGTTATTGCGCTAGATGAGGCGCTGGAAAAGCTGGCTGAGATCGATCCGCGTCGTAGTCGGGTGGTCGAGTTACGCTTTTTTGGCGGACTCAGCGTCGAAGAGACTGCGCGAGTGTTGCAAGTCGCTCCGGACACAGTCGTGCGCGATTGGCGCGTCGCCAAGGCATGGTTGTTCCGCCATCTGAATCATGCGGGTTGAAGAATGGGAGAAAATCAGCGGGTTGTTTGAGCGCGCGCTGGCGATGCCGGAGGCCGAGCGCCGCGCCTATCTTGCCGAAATAACGCGCGTCGAAGGCGAGCTGATTTGCGATGATGTTAAGGCGCTATTGCAGGCGGATCAGGACTCGGACAGTTTTTTGCGAATCAACGCGCTCGGTCTGGCCGCGGAACGACTCGCCGACAGCGCAATGAGCGCCGAAGAGATTCGACCGAGCGCAAAGTACGGAAACTATCGCATTCTCGCCCGTCTCGGCGAGGGCGGCATGGGTGAAGTGTATCTCGCCTTGGATGAAACTCTCGGCAGACACGCGGCGCTCAAGTTCCTGCCGCAGATTTTCATGCAAGACGAAGCGCAACTCGCGCGTTTTGAACGCGAGGCGCGCGCGGCGTCGGCGCTCAATCATCCCAACATCCTGACCGTGTATGAAATCGGCAGCGACCACGGACGCGCCTTTATTGCGACGGAGTATGTCGAAGGGAAGACTCTGCGCGCCGCGATCGCCGAACAAAACCTCTCGAACAATGAAATTTTGCGCATTGCCGAACAGATCGGCGAGGCGCTCAACGCCGCCCACGCGGCAGGTCTCATCCACCGCGACGTCAAACCCGAAAACATCATGCTGCGCCCCGACGGCTACGTGAAGCTGCTGGATTTCGGATTGGCCAAGCCGCTGCGCCTCAAAGAAAGCGCGCCGTCGGCCTCAACTTTTGCAAGCTCTCAACCACGAATGCGGCGCCAAACCCAACATGGCCTGATTCTCGGCACGCCGGGATATATGTCGCCGGAGCAAGCGCGTGGCGCCACACTAGACGGCCGCTCGGACCTCTGGAGCCTGGGCGCGACATTGTATGAAACGTTGACCGGGGAAGCTTTGTTTGCGGGCGCAGCGATAGAGCAAATCATACGCGCTGTGGGCGGGCAATCAATGGCCGAATTGAAACTCAGCGACGAACAGAAACTGTTTCGGCCGATCCTCCAAAAAGCCCTCGCGCAAGAGTTAGATCATCGCTACCAAAGCGCCCGGGATTTTCTCGCCGATGTCAGTCAGGTCAAATTAGCTTTGGAAAGAAGCCGGCCGAATGAAGTAACCAGACGCGTGAGAAGATGGGCCGTGGCTGCGGCGCTTTTCATCACCTCGCTGATTGGGATGGTCGTATGGCGTAAATCCGTGTTCGTCGCGCCCACAGCGGTTTCGCAAAATTCCTTCGTCCAGGCGCGGGTTCCGGCGGAAAAACTTTACTGGGAACTCGGCGAAACCGACAAGACGGCGTTTATCCTAGGCGCGACGCAAAACATTGCGGAGATGCTGGGCGACAATCCTTCGGCGCCTACGCCTAAGCAGATCGCGTCGATCAAAAAGCATGTCGAAGCATACGCGGCCAAGCGCAATAGCCTCTCGACCGCGCCGGGGCAAGAGAGTGTCAAAGCCGTCTATGCCCGCGCAAGCGTTTATGCGCCGTTCATCATTGAAGCGTTTCACGCCAGGCGCCTGCCGCCGATCTTAGGGCTTTATATCGCGATGAACGAAACAGACTATCATCCGTGCACGCAATCCGGCGTTGGCGCAAAAGGCTTGTTCAGCTTTATGCCCGGAACCGCCGAGCGCTATGGATTGCAGCTGATCCCGGAGGATGAGCGTTGCGATCCGCGCAAAATCGCAAAGGCGGCCGCGCGTTATTTGGAGGATTTGACGAGACTCTTTGGCCAGGACGCGGACGCAATGACGCTGGCAATGCTGGCTTACAATTGCGGAGAAAAGTGCGTTACCCGCGATATAGCGGAACTCAAAGCGATGAACTTCCGGCCAATCAGCTTTTGGACGCTTCTCGAGAATAACGCGCGGCTCTCTGTTCCGCTGAGCGCCGAAAGCCAAAATTATGCGCCGCGCTTTTTTGCGGCGGCGATTCTGGGCGAAAACCCACAGCGCTTCGGCCTGGAAATTCAGCGACTTTCGGCCTACACAACCGCAAGGTGAGCCTACAGATTTACTTCGCCCGCTAACAGCCGCCCGCAAGGAAGAAAGCCGGCTTTCTCCAATGTCCTTCGCGAGCCGATGTTGTCCGCATTACAGCGGGCGGCGGGTTTTTTGCCCGCTTCGTAACAGACTCGTTTCAACTCTTGTACCATGTAACTGCCGAAGCCCTGTCGCCGCGCCGGTTCCGCGACTTCCATAAAAATATCTCCGTAGGGTGGGTTGTAGTGGCAGAGAAATCCTCCGGTGGCCATGACGGTCCCTTGCGCTTCGATGACCCAGTCGCCAACAGGCTCCCGTTGATGTGGAAATATCGCCCCTGCGCCTCTAGGCGCGGCGCTGCGGAAAATTCCATTCGGGCAGGCGAGATGTGTGGCGAACGCGTCGTGGAAGAGTATGTTTTCGGCGGTGATGTTCTTTGCGCAGTCGTAGAGCATCAACAGCATCAAAGGGTTGTTTGTCTGCGCCTCGATATGCGTCGCCTGGCAGGCGGTCAGCAATTCGCGGAACATCGGTAACGCAAGTCTGCGCGCGTGAGGCAGCGTGTAGAACTCCGTGAGCCGTCCCTTGTCATACTTGTTCGAGACTGCTCCGTATCCTCCAAGCCGACCATCAACCAGGATCAAATAGGGATCGGCCAGTCCGCGCGACAGGAAAGAGTCGCGAATGATCTGACAGCTCAATTCCTGACGATACAGTCCCCGCATTGCTTCGACGTCTCGATACTCCGCTCGGCGAACCTGAATATTCATAATAGATCTGCTCCTTTGCGTGAATTGTTCCCGCCGCGCCTTAACTCGATCGTCCTACCCGGTCGGCTATCAGCGCCATTACTGGCTTGCTCACCCAATCCTGATCGTGAAACCGCTGGCCCCAAGCCAACGGAGTGACGTCACGATACTCGCGCATCGTTTCATCCTCGACAAACCGCAGTCGCTTCCGTAACGACGCCCGCGTGTTCGGATCGGCCCCGTGATCTAGCAGCAGGCGGGCGAATCCGTCGTCCCGCCGGAGACCGACGCGGTAGGGCTGCGAGACAACACAGCCGAACAGCGCGGTGTGCCCGCCGAAGCCGTCTGCGTCAATCGCGGCTCTGGCGTTGACGTCGGCGCCGCGTTCGATCAACCAGCGCGCGATCTCGATCTCGTCGTTATCAACACATACGTGTATCAGCGTCGCCCCGGCTAACGGCGTTCCATGCAGCGCCAGCGAATGATCGGCGTGACAGCCCATCTCAGGTGGGTAGATCTCCTCATGTGAAAAGGTTTGAGTGATCGATGCGGGATCGCGACGCAGATGTTCCTCAAGCAGGTCAATCCGGCCACGATGAACCGCCATCGGCGCCGTGTCCGGCAGCTCGATGCCATGTCGGGCGAAGAGTTCGAGGCATTGATGTTTCCCATTCGGGTTACGGCTATAGGTTTCGAGAACCATCGCGACAGGCGCGAACCGGTCGCCCTTCGCGTCGCTGATTTCGGCGCCCAGATCGAGCAAAAACTCCATCCCTGCGCCGTTCTGCGCTTCCGCCGGCCCCATCACGGAATCGAGGACGGGACGCGCTCCCATCGCGAACAACTGCCGGGCGGTGTCGAGCCGCCCTTGCAGGCAGGCTCGGTCGAACGCGAATTGCACGTCCTCCGCGCCAAGATCGCGAAGCATTGCGATGATCCGATCCCGCCCCAAGTTCGCGGCGTACGACATCGGCGGCCCCCAATTGCACGTTGCGGTTCCGCGCGCCATCTCGCGCAGCAGCTGCGGATGCTTCAACACCAGATCGCGTACGGCGTCGGCGTCATCGCGCCAGATCGCGTCTATTGTTCGGCAGGCGAGCGCGAGGCGCCGCCAACTCGGTAGGCCGTAGCTTCGGGCGAGCGCGAACTGCGCGTCGGCGAGCTTGGCGGCGCCGGGCTCGACATTCTTTGGGTGATGTTTCCGCAACTCCGCGATTGCGGCAATATCGCCTCGCTTGATGGCGTTAAGCAGGTCTTTGGCCTGGTGTTTGAGTTGATCGAGATTTGGACGGACTGGAAAGTGACGATCGGACATGACGGACCTCCTTCATGGTAATAGCCCGGGCTCCGCTCGTCATCGGGCGAAAAGGAAGTTCGTATGAAACTTGCTTTGAGATATCGCTCAGGTGGACTCGGTCCTGTCCGCGGACTGGTGGCGTCCTGCAAGCCGGGCGCTAGCATAGCTTCGTCTATTCCGCGGGTCAAGACGCTCCCGCCCGAACACCGGCGGATCGTCAATAGGCATCAAACGACGCATAGCTTGGCTGCCGCTGCTTAGTTAGAAGGTTGAATTCCTCTACCTTCACTTCAGATTTTGGGCTTGAACTTCATTGAACCTGGGAAACCGTAAGAACGAATGCAGGATCGTGATCTTCACGACGAACACACTTTTGTCTACCTTGTACTTTTCAATCTCTTCGACTTTGACCAGAATCGAAGGCAGAGTAGGGGACTGGTAGAGCAGCTTTTTTAGTTGCCTTCCAGTGTAGTGATTGACCGCCACCTGCAGGACCGGTTTGCCGAGTAGACGTTCATAAAACTTCTGAACGTTATCGAGATTCTCGTTAGAGAGCAATGAGAGAGCCTCGTTGCTGTTGCTGTCGATCATCGCTTCCACCTGAGCGCCGGGATAGGCGTATTTGCTGAGATCGATCGGCTTTTCGCCGCTGATCGTGAGCGTCGCGCCGGCGCTGGCGGCTTTCTCCGCCGCTTGATGCGTCAGTCGTAAAGCTTCTTCCATTTGATCCCAAGCGTTTTGAGCGCGACCGTCGGCTTGTTCCCTCCCGTCCAGCGACCTGTCTCTTTCATCCAATCGCCTATTAGCCTGGTCGGCTTCCATTGAGAAACGTACCGCCATAACGGTTGTTATGAGCAATGCGGTGACGAGCAGGAACATAAACATTCCCTTCATGAATCCGGAAAACGTCATCAACCGCGAGGGCGGCGGGGGATTGAGCGGCGCATAAACTGGAGGACGTTCAATGTTTGCCGGCGCCGAAGCGTATTGCGGCGGCGCAGAGTAGTAACGCTCCGTATCACCCGCAATCGTGTCGCCGACGCTCGGAGGAAAACGCCCGGTTCCGACGCTCGCCACTGGCGGATTTGGCTCCACTCTGCCGTGATTGAGCGTCACAGCGGCCGAAAATTCGCTCTCAATGGCGAGCTGGTCGCCGCATTGACGGCAGAATTTATCCGGTTCCGGCGATTCATAGCCGCATTTTTTACAGGGTTGCTGCATGGGTGTACCTCGTTTCGATGTCTGATTCGGGAACGATAAGTTTTACGTTGAGCGCCGATCATTGTTCACGGATTATGATCTGAATCAGTACCGCGAGCGGAAGCGGGCGTGGCTCCTGTAGATAGCCAGTATCGTGAGCCAGGCTTGCTACCGCTCGCGGTACTGATTCGGCAGGGCGAATGCGATCAGGGTGTCAGCGTAAGTCTTGCTGAAATAGCCGCCGCCGCCGGCCGCGATGACGACGAATTGCCGGCCGCTCTTCCTGCCCTGAAAAGTAATCGGAGTGGCATGTCCACTTGCGTCGAGCCTGGCCGCCCAGAGTTCTTTCCCAGTTTGAGCGTCGAAGGCTCGGAAACGGCTGTCGTTTGCGCCGCCGATAAAAACCAGGCCGCCGGCCGTCACGATCGACCCTCCCAGGTTGGGCGTGCCCGTCGGCGGCGTTCCTTCCGCCGCCAGTTCATCGACCTGGCCGAGCGGCGCGCGCCATGCGATTTCTCCCGTATTCAGATTGACGGCGTTGAGCGTGCCCCAGGGAGGCTGCTGGCAGGGGTATTGGTTCTGATCCCAGAAGCGGGCGTACTCGCCCCACGGGCTCGAGCGCCGGTAAGCAGTCTCCGCGCCTGCCGCCTGCGGCTTCATCGCTCCGACGGCGCCAAGCTCGTTCACGTTGACGTAGAGATAGCCCGTCGTTGGATCGAAGGACGCGCCAGACCATGTCGCCCCGCCTAGCGTGCCGGGGAACCAGAGCGTCAACTCCAACCCGGCCGGCGTGTACAGGCCGCCACTGACAACCTGATCGAACAATTCAGCGCAATATTTCTTAGACTCGGGCGTGACCTGGTTGAGTTCCTCGCGGGTGAGGGGCTTATTGCGGGCCAGCGGCGGCGGCTTCAAGGGGACCGGCTGAGCCGGCCAGGTCGCCTCGCCGGGAACTTTACTTTGCGGAGTGACCCTTTCTTCGACAGGAAAGAGCGGTTTGCCTGTACGCCGATCCAGCACGAAGACCAGGCCCATCTTCGTCACCTGAGCCACAGCCGGAATCTCGCGGCCGTTGTGGCGGACTGTAATCAAATTCGGATGAGCCGGCAGGTCATAATCCCAAATGTCATGGCGCACCATCTGGTAATGCCAGATGAGCTTGCCCGTCGCCGCATTTAAAGCGACCAAAGAATTCGCATAAAGGTTCTGTCCTTTTCGGTCAGCGCCATAAAAATCATAGGCGGCCGATCCGATGGGCAGAAAGACCATTCCTCTCTCAACGTCAACCGTCATGATCGACCAGACATTTACGCCTGTGCGTTCCCGCCACGAATCGCCTTCCCAGGTGTTATGCCCTGGGGCCCCTGGACGCGGGACCGTATGAAAGCGCCAAACGAGTCTACCAGTGCGAGCGTCGAAAGCGCGCACATCGCCGCTCGGGCCCTTCGACGTCCCCTCCGGGGCTCGCGCTCCTATGATCACAAGATTCTTGTAGACTGCCGGCGGGGAAGTCACTCCGTAAGAGGCTGGCGGCCAATTGTCTGCCACCCCTTTCCGTAGATCGACGGCGCCCGCGCTACCAAAATCAAGGCAAGGAAGGCCTGTCGCCGCATTGAGAGCGATTAGACGCGCATCAAATGTGCCGAATAAGATGCGTTTCTCAATGCCATTTCCCCTGATGGAAGGTCCTTCCCAGTATGCGACGCCTCGGTGCGATTGGAACAGGCGCTTACCTGTCCCCGCCTGCGGGTCGAACTGCCATAACTCCGCGCCGGTCTCGGCGTCTAAAGCCATCACACGATTGGAAGGGGTCGAGATGTATAAGACTCCGTCGACTACGAGCGGCGTGCTTTCAAAAGCCGCCACTCGCGAAGCTTCTTTGTCCAGGCCCAATGCGATTTCTCCTGTGTGATAGGTCCAGGCGCGTTGGAGTTGGGCCACATTGCTCCGATTGATCTGATTCAACGGAGAGTACCGCATGCCGCCCGGATCGGCGCCGTAAGATCGCCATTCATATTGAGCGGGCGGAGGCGAAGATTGCCCAAAGGCAAGAAAGGGGACCACGAGAAACAAGGATACAACTTTTATCGACTGCTGGTTGATGCGTTTCATAGCCACTCCAGAATGGATCGCATATCGAAATTTGTTGTAGTAGTCCAGCAATGGCTCTCTCATAGCTCTTCCAGTTCCGAAAAGATTGGCCTCAATTGACCATATCGGGCCGGTACTGCTATAACCGAAACTGCGGTTAGAGCACTTTACCTGCCATAGACTCGTACTGACAAGAGCGTATTCACAAACAGGCAAGACGGAGGACGCTCCCATCTGCTGACAACCGGAGGGCTGAAGATGATGTCACTCGTTCGCGCATTATCGCCGTTCATCATTTGCGGTCTGCTTCTTCCAGGCTGCCGGAGCGCTGCGAGCGATGAATCGGCCGATATCTTGTTCACGGGCGGCAAGGTCTACACCTTCAACTGGGACGATCCCGCGACCGACGGCGCGCCGTCGAAGAATGCGCCGTATTCATCAGGGGTTTGGAAACCTGACGCCGAAGCGATTGCCGTGCGCGGATCGCGGATCATTTTTGCCGGGAGCTCGCGCGACGCTGAAAAATATCGCGGCCCCCAGACTCGCGTGATTGATCTGCAGGGCGCGACGGCGATTCCAGGTCTGGTTGATTCTCACACGCACATCGTCGGGCTCGGCGAAAAACAAAGCCGCGTTGATCTCATCGGCGTTCAAACCGAAGAAGAAGCCGTGGCGCGCGTCGTCGCATTCGCAGCGAAAGTCCCGAAAGACGAATGGATCGTCGGGCGAGGCTGGGACGAAGGCGCGTGGGCCAACCGCTATCCGACGATGAAGCTGCTGAGCGAGCGTGTGCCCGACCATCCGGTCCTGCTGGGCGGCTTGCACAGCTTCGCGGTTTGGGGAAACAGGCCCGCTTTTGAACGCGCGAAGATCACGCGGGACACGCAGTCGCCCGCCGGCGGGACTATCGTCAAAGATCGAAACGGCGAGCCGACTGGCGTTCTGCTCAACAGCGCCACGACGCTGCTTACCTCGGCGGTCCAGCCGCCAACCGACGATCAGTTGAAAGCATACGTTCTCGCCGGTTTGAACGTTATGGCGCGCGACGGTTACGTCGCGGTTCACGAGGCGGGCGCTGACTCGCGGTTGATGCGCGCATTTGAATCGCTCGCGGCCGAAGGCAAATTGCCGATTCGGGTTTACGCGATGCTCTCGGCGCGCGACGCGGAATTGTGCCGCGCGTCGATGGCCAAAGGACCGAAGCTCGACGCCGCGGATAATCTCACCGTCAGGTCGGTCAAAGCTTTTTACGACGGCGCGCTCGGCTCGCGCGGAGCGATGTTGTTGGCCGATTATTCGGACAAACCGGGGCATCGCGGCGTGAGCGGCGAAGGGGCCGGCTTCGACCGCAAGCTCGTGGCCGAAATGATGAAAGGCGGGTTCCAGGTCGCCATTCACGCCATCGGTGACGCGGGCAATCGCGAGACGCTCGAATTCATCGAATCGGTCATCGCGCAAAAGCCGGAAGTGAAGAGCAATCGCAACCGCATCGAGCACGCGCAGGTGGTTCACCCTGACGATTTCAAACGTTTCGCCCGGTCCGACATCATCGCTTCGATGCAGCCGCCACATTGCGCGGAGGACAAAGCCTGGGCTGAAGATCGTCTGGGACCGGAACGCGTCAAAGGCGCTTACGCGTGGCGCACAATGCGGCGCAACGGGGCGCGATTGATCTTCAATTCCGATCTGATCGGATCGGATCACAACATCTTCTATGGCTTGCACGCGGCTATTACTCGGCGTGACAAGCAACTGCAACCGCCGAACGGATGGTATCCCGAACAGCGTATGGCGCCGGAAGAGGCTGTACGCGCATACTCGACCTGGGCGGCTTACGCGGCGTTTTGGGAGAAAGAGACCGGCGTGATCGCGCCCGGGCGGTGGGCCGACATCACTGTCATGGATATTGATCCTTTGTCCGTCGGCGCAACCGATCCGGGCAAGCTGCTCAAGGGAAATATCCGGATGACGATGGTTGGCGGTAAAATTGTCTACTCCACCACACCGAGCTTCTGATCTTTGGTTGAGCGGAAGAACCAAGAGGGTCACGGCGAACATGGAAGAAAAATGGAAAGGTTCGTCGGGACCTCTTTCCAAATTCGTCCCCTGATCCCTTGGTTCGACCCCATTACTGCTCTGTAAACTAAGTATTTAGGTGTTTTCAAGCCCGCGGAGCGGGCGTCAGAATAAAGCCTGGGGTGTAGCCGAAGGCCGCAACCCCAGGTGAGTTTTGGAGCGCCATCAAGCCCGTGAAACGGGCGGCAGCCGCTGACTGTCGCCCACTCCGTGGGCTCCTAGCGCTTTACTACCGTGCCCCTGGGGCTTACGCCCCAGGCTTTATGCTGTCGCCTGCTCCGCAGGCTCAAAGCAAAAGCTCTAAAACTCAAAATGCCAGATAACTTAGTTTACAGACTATTACTGGGAGGAATCACATGGAAGATCAAGAGATTTCGCGAAGACTTTTCCTGATCCAATCGGGAGCTGGAATAGGCTCCGCGTGGTTGCTTTTACACTCGGCTGAGATTCTCGCCGCTCAGGAGCATGCGCATCGCGCCGCGCAATCAGCGGCGCCGGTCAAGTTTGAATATTTCACTCCCGAACAGGCGGCCGAGATCGAAGCCATCGCGGCGCAAATCATTCCCACCGACGATACGCCCGGCGCGCGTGAAGCCCGCGTCATTTATTTTATTGATCGAGCGCTGGCGACCTTCGCGGTTGAGGAACGCGCAATTGTCGCGAAGGGCTTGAAAGAGCTCCCTTCGAAAGTCAAAAAGCTGTTCAAGACGAAAAAGAGATTCTCCGAGCTGAGCTCAGACGAGCAGATTCAATTGCTCAAGGCCATTGAAAACGGCCCGTTCTTTGAGCTTCTTCGCACGATGACCATTATTGGGATGTTCGCCAATCCCGAACATGGCGGCAACTACGACCAGATTGGCTGGAAGCTGATCGGATTTGAGGATCAGTTTCTCTACAAGCCGCCCTTCGGTTTTTACGATCGCGACTATCGAGCCGAACAGGGAAAAGGAGGCGCCGCGTGATGGTAAAAGAACAGACCAGGTTTGACGCGACTACGGAAATTGATTTTGTGCTTATCGGTACGGGCGCGTCAGGCGGCATCATTGCCAAGGAACTATCCGCCGCCGGATTTCGCGTCCTCGCGTTGGAGCAAGGGCCATATCTGAAAGAGCAGAACTTTGAGCACGACGAGCTGAAATACGTGCGGCAATGGGCAGTCTCCAACAACTACAAACGCCAGCCGAACACCTTCCGCAGTTCCGAAAAAGAGAAGGCAAAAACGCAGCCCGCGATCATCTACGGCAGGATGGTGGGCGGCGGTTCGGTCATCTACTCCGCCAATTACTGGCGCTTTCACGAAATAGATTTCGTCGAGCGCAGCCGACTGGGCCCCATCGCGGGGACGGGCTTCGCCGACTGGCCGATCACTTACGGCGAGCTCGAGCCATACTATACGAAAGCCGAATGGGAGCTGGGCATTTCGGGGCTGGCCGGCTCGAGTCCATTCGATCCGCCGCGATCAAAGCCCTACCCGCTGCCGCCGCTGCCGATCAAATCCTCGGGCGCACTCGCCGAGATCGGCGCGCGCAAGCTGGGCTGGCACGCCTTTCCGGCGCCGATGGCGATCATCTCCGAGCGTTACCAGGGGCGCAGCGCCTGTTTCCATTGCGGCTTCTGCCAGTACTTCGGTTGTGAAGCTAGAGCGAAGTCGTCCACGCTGACCACAGTGATCAGGGATGCGGAGAAGACAGGTCTGTGTGAAATTCGGCCGAACAGTTACGTGCGAAAGATCGAGATTGATAAAGCGGGTCGAGTCACAGGCGTGATCTACTTTGATGAAAGTGGCCGCGAGGTTTTTCAAAAGGCCAAGGCTGTCGTGCTTTGCGCGAACGGAGCAGAGACTCCGCGCCTGTTGCTGCTGTCGAAATCGAACCTCTTTCCGAAGGGGCTGGCCAATTCGAGCGGCAAGGTAGGGAAGTATCTAATGTTCAATGGAAGCGCTTCAGCCAGAGCCTTGTTCGAGCATCCGCTCAATGAATTCAAGAGCGTTGTGGTGAGCCGGGTAATCCATGATTTTTATGAGTGCGACCCGCGGCGAGGGTTCTATGGCGGCGGAGGAATTGACACGCGCTATGTGTCCTATCCTATCAATTTTGCGCTACAGGGGTTGCCGCCGGATGCGCCGCGTTGGGGCGCCGAGTACAAGCGGATGCTCAAAGAAACCTACACTCACACACTGGGCGCCCTGTCTCATACGACTTCGCTGCCGCTCGATACAAACAACATCTCGCTCGATCCCGATGTCAAAGACGCCTGGGGGCTGCCCGCCGTGCGGGTCACCTATAAAGATCACCCCGATGACCTCCGGATGATGAAGTTCTTGCAAGATCGTAGCGTGGAACTGCTCGAAGCCGCCGGAGCGAGCAAGGTCTGGACGCGCCCCGTCAAAGAGCAGACATTCGCATTTCATCTGCTCGGCACATGCCGCATGGGGAACGACCCGAAGGACTCGGTCGTCAACAAATACCACCGCGCGCATGACGTGCCGAACCTGTTCATCTGTGACGGTAGCAGTCTAGTTACTTCTGGACGCGGCCAGCCAACTTGCACAATTCAGGCGCTGGCCTATCGCGCGTCGGAACACATCATTCGGATGGCTAAAAGTGGGGAGATTAAGCCGGCTATTTGATATGACTGTGGGGAATGGGGAGTGGGGAATAGAGGAAGTAACTTACTCGTCTCCTTATCCCCACTCCCTACTCCCCATTCCCACTTTTCCCTTTGGTTGCTTCGATCCGAATCTGTTTCAACAATTCGGTCTTTGGCTCGAGTTCTGTTTTGCCAGCCGGAAAGCCGTTGACGCTCAGCACGTGACACAGGATGTCGGTGATCTGCTGCCTGTTCAACTGTCCAGGCTTGTTTGGCGGCATCGATCGGCGAACTCTTTCAGATAAGTCACCTACGGTCAGACCATCCCAGTTTGCGAGAAAAGCCGGGCCGGCGAGCGCGGGTACCTCGTCGGCTCCGGTCAGATCAGTTCCATGGCACAACGCGCATTCCCGGCCGTAGAACGCCGCGCCGCGCTTGGCTTGTTCTTCTGTATACACTCCATCCCACACTGAACGCGACGCCTCTTGCGCTCCAGTCGCCGAGCGGAACGCCACGAGCGTCGCCAAACAGGCGCCGGCCACAACCGCGAATTTGACTTTGATCTTGATCTTCATCATGCCTCAGCCGCTTAGCGTCGCTCGTTTGCGTTGGTTGGAAGGTCTTCCGGGGGAAGCGCGAACGCGATGTACTCGCCAGAGTAAGCGCCACCGCTCACCGCGACGACGATGTACTGTCTGCCGTTGAGCATGTAGGTCATCGGCGATCCGCTCTGCTGCGCTGGCATGTATACTGCGCCGACCTCTTTCCCGGTCGCCTTGTCGTAAGCCCGCAGCATCGCGCCCCGCGGACGGTCAGGCATGGTAGTGACCTGGGGGTCGCCCATAATGACCAGCGTCTTGGTGACCACCAATCCGACGGCGCCGTTCTGACCCGTCTTGGGAATATTCATTCCTTTGAGCAATGGGTGATTGCGGACCACATCCGGCGTGTCGCCATGCGGGACCTGCCATGTCAGGGCGCCCTTGTCCAGATTGATCGCCGAGAGGAGTCCATACGGCGGTTTGACGATTGGCAGACCTTGGACCAACGTGCGGCCTTCACCACCGCCGCCGGCAGGAGGAGCAGCTGCTGCGCCGGCCCCAGTTGGCGTTGATGACGTTGCAGGCGCCGCGCGACGCCTGGGCTCTTGCGGGAAATCAGCGGCGCTGCCAAAACCGGGGCCTTCGCTAACTCGGAATGGTTGCCCGGCCCTGCCCAACACATATTTGATATCCGAGAATCCTTCTGGCGGCTCGACCAAACCGATCGGCGTGACGCTGGAATTTGAGGCCGGCGCAAAGACGGTGTGCGTCTCGGGATCGTAACCAGCTCCCGGCCAGTTCGTTCCTCCGTTGGTTGTTCCGATAGTCAGCCCCGCGACCGGGCCTCCGAGCTTGCTCACAGTCGGTGGGTTGAAGATCGGACCATTCTTGAACGGCTCAATCGCCTTGAGTGTTTGCGCCCGCAACTCGGGCGTGAAATCCATCAAGTCGTCTTCCGTGACGGCCTGGCGAGCGTATGCCGGAGGCTTGGTCGGAAACGGTTGCGTGGGAGAGTACCATTCGCCCGGTACGTCGCCCTTCGGTACCGGGCGTTCCTCGATAGGCCAAACCGGCTCGCCCGTCACTCGGTCGAATACGTAGAGGAAGGCCTCCTTTGTTGGCAGCGCCACCGCCTTGATTGCTTTGCCATTCACGTTGATGTCGGCCAGGATCGGCGCGGAGGAGAGATCGTAATCCCAGATCGGATGATGCACGATCTGGTAATGCCATTTTCGCTTCCCGGTTTTCAGGTCTACGCAAACAAGGCTCTCGCCGAACAGGTTGTTCCCTGGTCGGTGCCCGCCGTAGAAATCCGACGTCGGCGATTCCACCGGCAGATAAGCCAACCCGAGCTCTTCGTCCACAGTGATCTGCGTCCAGACGCCTGTATTTCCATTGGTAGCCCAGGAATTGTTGAGCCATGTGTCATTGCCAAACTCTCCCGGCCTCGGGATCGTATGGAAGGCCCAAAGTTGTTTGCCAGTCCGCGCGTCGAATGCGCGAACCTGTCCCTTGACGTTGTTATGGGACACGACCGTCATGCCTTCCTTCATGGCCATGCCGATGATGACCACGTCGCCCGCCACAATCGGCGTCGAGTGAAGTCCCGCGTCGCCCTTCTCCAAATCTATCTGCTGGCCGGACCCGTAAACCACTCCGACCTTGAGGTCCACCATGCCGTCTTTGCCGAAGCTCGGTATTCGATTGCCGGTCTTGGCGTCCAGAGCGATGAGGCGATAGCCCGTGGTCACATACAGGATGCGGTCGTCGCCTTTGCCGTCAGTCCAATACGACAGCCCGCGGCCCGACAACTGCCGCGGAGAGTTTATGGCTCGCTGCCCTTCAAACTCGGCATGCGCCCACACCAGTTCACCGGTGTCAGCCTTGAGCGCGATCACCGACCGCCGCGTTCCGGCTGTCGCATAAATCATGCCCTTGACCATGAGCGGCGTCCCCTCCAATTTGTACTCGGGCCGCGTGCCCAGGTTATCGGTCTTGAAGCGCCAGGCGACTTCGAGCTTGTTGAAATTGTCCGCGTTGATCTGGTCGAGCGGCGAATATCTCGTGCCCGCCAGATCGCCGGTGTAGTGCGGCCATTCGCCGTTCTTGGTCGAAGGGCCTGACTTTCCGCTCTTGGCCCCTGACTGGCCCGACACTCCCATCGTTATCCACACTAGCCCGATGACGAGTAATACCAACGCTGGGATGGAACGACATACAACTCGTGACATGGTTCACCTCCGTTTTGTTATGAACAACGGGTATGGCGGCGTTAGGCGGATTACGGGCGCTCGCCTTCTTTGAACGTGTATCCATAAGCTCCGCATCCTTCAAAACTCACGCCTTCAAGATTGGCGCCATCCCATTCCGTTGATTCAACCGCACAATGTCGCAATGAAGCGCCCTCAAGGTTCGCATTTTGGAACCGGCCGCATTTGATATTGCAGGATTCAATGATTGCGCCATGAAGATCGGCGCCGCTGAAATCAGCGTCGAACATGAATGAGCGCCGCAGGTTCACGCCAGCCAACGTAGCTCCGACCAGATTTGAACCATCCGGTAAATCAGTTTCCTCAAAGTACCGCTCGCCAATTGCGTACCGCGCGAGTAACTCTTCAACGCTGGTTGGCGGTTGATAACTGTCTGGCCGGACGTCGGCGGAAAACCGTCGGTCATTCATAGATCCCTCTGTGGTAGCCGAACGCTAGATCGTCATGTGCTCGCATCTACTTTGAGCTTGAGGTTGGCCACACGGTTCCCTGATCCTGCTTCGTCACTGGCGCGAGTCCTTTGTAGACGAACTTCTGCAACCGCCTCCCCTCGTAGGTTTCGGTCGTGTAGATGTTGCCCTTCGAATCGGTGGCGATGCTGTGCACGCCGTAAAACTGACCTGGCTGGCGCCCGCCGTCGCCGAAACTGGTCAGGATTTCCAGCGTCTCGCGCAGCAGGATGTAGACCTTCTGGTTGCGACCGTCGGCGACGTAGAGGTACTTCTGCTGCGGGTCTTTCGAGAAAGCGATATCCCACACCGACCCGTCAGCCAGAGATCTCTTCGCGATGAACTGTTCCTTCACAAACTTGCCATCAGGTTGGAAGACCTGAACCCGGTCGTTCACGCGGTCACAGACGTACAAGAGCCTGTCATTTGACAACTCGGCGCAATGCACCGGATTGCGGAACTGTTGGGCGGGCGGCGCGTCCGGATCGTAGCGACCGAGGTTGGCGTCGTCGGGTTTGTTGCCATACGCGCCCCAGTAGCGCTTGAACTTGCCGGTGTCGGCGTCAAGCACGGCCACGCGTTTGTTGAGATAGCCATCGGCGATGTAGGCTTCGTTGGCTTTAGGGTCAACGAAGATTTTGGCCACTCTCCCGAAATTCTCCGTATCGTTGCTGCCGGCGTTCTTGCCCCTATGACCGAACTGCGCGAGGAACTTACCGTCCTGAGTGAACTTCAGGATGTGGGCGTCGTTCGGGCCGTTGCCGCCGATCCAGACGTTGCCTTTGTAATCAATGGTGATCCCGTGATTCGACTCCGGCCATTCGTAGCCCTGCCCCGGGCCGCCCCAGTGCCCGATCAGGTTACCGGCCTGATCGAACTCTAGAACGGGCGGCGCCTTCGAGCAGCATGCGCCGGTCTTCTGATCTTCGGCGGCTTCGTTCGGCGAGAGAGTGTCGGGCCGATGAACGATCCAGACGTGATCCTGCGCGTCAACTCCCACGCCGATGGTCATCCCGATGTACCAGTGATTCGGAAGCGGCTTCGGCCACAGCGGATCGACCTCGAACTTGGGCGCCATGACTACGGCTTTTCCCTGAACGGCCGTCATCTTCTCCAGCGCGCTCTGGCCAATGAACAGCGCGACAAGGAGCGCGAGAAAGGCGCCGCCGAGATAGACATTACGCTTTTCTTTCATACCCTTCATCACCTCAAGAAAAATCAACCACGGGGAGCACGGGGAGCACGGGGTCAGATAGGGAAATATCTCGAAGTAAGACCGATGAAATCACATTTTGATGTCCTTCCCCGCGTCCACCGTGCACCTGTGGTATGATTATCACATCAGATCGAAATACGCTTGATCCCATTCTTCATCAACTTCTGGTTGAAATTGAGTAGATAGGCTCGTTTGAATCGGAGCAATTTCTGATAGGTGATCACCTGCGCTGTATGAATAGGCAACAGTTGATCTACCGCTTTGTTCTCCAGCAACAAACAGTCAGCTACAATAACGTCTGCGCGAAAGCCTGTGCCAAGCTCGCGCCCGTGATATTTCACCGGAATCCTAACCTGTCGTTCCGCGGGGATTTTCATCTCCGCCAGTTCAATCATCAACGCCATTTCATAGACAGACTCCAGCAATCCTGGCCCAAATTGCCGATGAACATTAGTCACGGCGTCCAGAACCATACCTATCAATCTTTCGTCGCAATCAATCAACCCATCGGGCAAAATGATTTTCGGATTGAAATCGAGCATCCCGACTACCTTTTAAACAGTTGGGCGCCACGTGGAAAAGAAAATAGACATTGAACGTCAATCAACAAAGGAAAACGCGGGGATAATTATGGCTATTGCCTTTCCCCGTGTTTCCCCGTGTTCCCCGTGGTTTGAAGCGCTGTCCCCAAGCCTTTGTATACGAACTTCTGGACGCGCTTCCCTTCGTAGGTCTCGCCGGTGTAGATGTTACCCTTCGAATCCACGGCGACGCTGCCCACGCCGTAGAACTGGCCAGGCATACGCCCGCCGTCTCCGAAGCTCGAGACGACTTCAAGCGTGTCGCGACGCAGGATGAAGACCTTTTTGTCATGACCATCTGCGACATAGAGAAAGCGTTGCTGCGGATCATGCGAAAACGCGATCTCCCACACCGACCCGTCGCCGAGGGTTGTCTTCGAGACGAACGCTTCTTTCACAAACTTGCCGTCCTTCTGGAACACCTGGATCCGGTCGTTCTGGCGGTCGCAGACATAGACCAAACCGTCCTTCGAGATCGCGGCGCAGCTCACCGTGCGAAACTGTTTTGCCGGCGCCGCATTCGGATCGTAAGGGCCGAGGCTCGCGTCATCGGGCTTCTCGCCGTAAGCGCCCCAGAGCCTCTTATAGGCGCCGGTGTCGGCGTTGAAGACGACAACGCGGTGATTGCCGAATCCATCGGCTATGTAGACTTCGTTCGTCGCTGGATCGACTCTGACGCCGGCCGGCCTGTTCAACCCCGCCTTGCTGTCGCTGCCCTCGACCTTGCCTGCGTGTCCAATCTGTAACAGGAATTGGCCTGTGCGCGAGAACTTAATCACGTGGGCGTCCTGGGGGCGAGGAGTCGTTGGCGCGGCGCCTTGTCCTCGACCAGCGGCAGGTTCGGGCAGGCCGGAGGCCACGATCCAGACGTTCCCCTTGTGATCAACCGTAATTCCGCCGGTGGACTGCGGCCAGTCATATCCCTCGCCGGGGCCACCCCAATGACTGATCAAGGCGCCTGATTGATCGAACTCTAAAACTGGTGGAGCCGGGACGCAGCAGCCAGTCGGCGGGTTGAGGATTGCGCCCTTTTCATTATTGCCGAGCGAATCGGCGCCTCGATGCGTGATCCAGATGTGGTCCTGGCCGTCAACGGCCACGCCGGTCACCGAACCTAGGACCCAGTGGTTCGGCAGCGGCTTCGGCCACAGCGGGTCCACTTTGAAGATAGGGGCCTGGACTCCGACCCGTCCCTGCGCGGTCGTCCTCTTAAATACGCCTCGACTGGCTCCGAGCGCGACGAGGATCGCGACAAAGGTGGCGCCAATATAAAGACTGCGCTTCATATTGCTCATGTGAAGCCTCTCTTTTCGGATGCGAGCGCGTGGTCACGATCGCTCCAGGCTCGCGTCCCACAGATGCTGATTTTGAAGGGTACAACTCAGGATTTCTCTCGGCGGGGCGCAGTATACACGATCCCCTCCAAATACACGATTCGTTGCGGAACCTGTCTCAAGTTTTCTTGGACTTCCGAATCCGGCGGTGCTACAGTTCCAGCGCAAGAAGCTCAAGCCTGTTTAGAATGAATCTCAAAAGGAGGCTGATATGAGCGCGACCTGGAAACTCGCTAGTGTCGTGGCGTTGGCGATTATCGCCGTCAGCATTGCCCCGCCCGCTGCCTTTACCGACGATTCGAAAGAAAGCGCCGTCCCGGCGAAGCCGACCTTTACTAAAGACGTCCTTCCGATCTTACAGAAGTCCTGTCAGGAGTGTCATCGGCCAGGAGCGATGGCCCCGATGTCGCTGCTGACCTATGAGGAGGCTCGTCCTTGGGCGCGCTCGATCAAGGAGAAAGTCGTCACGCGGTACATGCCTCCGTGGCACATCGACCGCACTGTGGGCGAGTATTCTCCTGACCCGTCGTTGAGCGACGCAGAGATCGCGATCATCACAAGGTGGGTAGATGGCGGCGCGCCGAAAGGCAATCCGTCCGATACTCCTGCGCCACGAGTATTTCCGCCGGCCAATTCGTGGGTCTTCGGCGAGGAGCCGGACCTGGTGGTCACCAGCTCCGGATTCAACGTGCCTGCAGTGGCCGCCGACCAGTATCCCAAGATAGATGTTCCCACGGGGCTGACTGAAGACCGTTATATCAAGTGGATGCAGGTCATACCTGAGGACCCGAAGGTTCTTCATCATGTCCTCATCTATGCGATCCAGGGCGAAGCGGCCACTGGCGCTGTGCTCGGCGAACAGCGCCGAGGCCCCGGAACTGGAAGCAGAGAGCGACCGAATTCACTGCTCACTGAGTACGCGCGGGGCAACGATGGCGACATATTCACCGATGGCACGGCCAAACTCCTCAAGGCCGGCGGAAAGCTTCGCTTCAGCTTTCACTACCATCCCAATGGCGAAACGCCGGTCAACGAACACGCGAAAATCGGCTTCAAGTTCTTTCCGAAGGGTTATACGCCCAAGTACTTGATCTCGACCAGGGGGATATCGTCTCCGACGACGTTGGCCATTCCTCCGGGTGAGCCGAACGCTCGGAGCGACGCCTATTTTCGTCTCGATGAGCCGGCGAGGCTCGTCAGCTTCCAGCCGCACATGCACTATCGCGGCAAGCGGATGACGCTCGAAGCCATTCTTCCAAGCGGCGAGGTGGAGCTACTAACAGATGTCGCGCGCTTCGTGTGGACCTGGCAGATTACATATACGTATAAAAACCCGCCAGCCTTCCCCAGGAACACTGTCCTGCACATGACGGCGTATCACGACAACTCGCGCGCCAATAAAGAGAATCCTGACCCGACCGCCTTTGTCGGCTGGGGCGACCGGACAGTGGATGAGATGAACATCGGCTGGCTTGATTTCTACTACATCAGTGAACAGGAGTACGCAGACATTCAGAAGCGGAAAGAGGCGCGACCGGGATCGGTGGCAAGCATAAACCCGCAATAACACTTGCGGGCCGTCTAAATCGGAACAACTATCATTTATACGGAACAAACCACGGGGCACACTGGGATCACGGGGAAAACTAGAAAAGATGTTAAGATGAAGACTCGCAAGCTCCTCTTCACATAAGTGGGATTTTCTCTCTCCGACCCCGGACCTCCCCGTGATCCAAGTGTTCCCCGTGGTTGATTCAGTTGACTATCACTTTGATCTTTACGCTGCTGGCGCGCTCGGTATCTGTAGCGGATAGTTCGAGTTCGTAGACGCCCACTGCGCTGAAACGCGCGCGCGTGACAGGCTGGCTCGTATCAGAAAAGGCGACCTCTCCGGGCCCGCTGATCTTTTTCCAGGAGACGGTCAGCTTGCCGCCTCTCGGCAACCCATCGTCCTCGACACTCCCGCCGAGCGAGAGTTCCTGATCCGGGCGTATGGCGAAGGAGGTGGCCGCCAACGTATCGGCGCCGGCATTGATGTCCGCGAGTGGATTTATCACCTGCACAGACGGCGCGCGGTTGACGCAAAAACCTCTGGGCGCCGTCGCCAGGTCGAGGCCGCTGGTGACCCGCCTGGCGCTATTCAGTTCGAGTTCGTAGAGCGGATCGAGCGTTTTGGCGGTTGTCGTGGAAGTCTTTCCGGCAAAACGCACAGTCCACTGGAGGGCGCCATCGAAGTCGGATGAGACCACCATGCTGCACGCGAAGCGGCGGCGGCCTTTCTCAAAAAGCGTTGGCTGGTTTCGATCAGCTGGCCCCGGCGTGAAGGTGTTGTCTTCGCCCGGCTGGATGCTGACGTCGACTTGATTCTGGTTGAAATATCCGAACGACAGCGTGTACGTGCCGCCTTCGTTCTTCACATAGCCGTCATACTGAAGATAGATCGGCTGGGAAGGCTGAGTTGCGGCGGCATGTCCGAACGATCTCTCTGTCGTCAGGACCGGGGCGCCCGAGAAAAACGGGCCGCCCAGCATCAAGACCACACCGCTAAGGAAAAATGTTCGCGACATATGCGCAGGCTAGCACTATCAAACGACAGCGACAAGAAATTTTCATGCTGATGCGCGATCAACCAGTCAATACATCGCGCGTCGCGCTCGGGTTGGTGTTGGCGGTGGCGCTCGCTTTCGCTATGCAGTCAGTGGTGGTCGCTCACGACATCCCGAACGATGTGACGGTTCAGGTGTTTGTCAAACCGGATGGCGAACGACTGCATCTGCTCGTTCGCGCGCCGCTCCGGGCCTGTCGCGACGTGGATTTCCCGAAACGCGGGCCGGGCTATCTGGATCTGGCGCGCGCCGACGCCTCACTTCACGATGCGGCGACACAATGGATTTCCGACGCCATTCGGCTCTACGAAGGCGATCGCGCTCTGCCGAATCCGCGTATTGTCGAAACGCGCGTATCGCTGGAGTCCGACAAGTCCTTCGCATCTTATGAAGAGGCGTTGGCGCGCGTCACGGGCGCGCGGTTGCCTAACGACACTGAACTCTATTGGAACCAGGGGCTGCTCGACGTATTGTTCGAGTACCCGATTCATTCGGAGGCGGCGGACTTTTCGATCCAGACGGGACTTGCGCAGTTGGGCTTGCGCGTAGTCACCGTTGTGCGGTTCCTGCCGCCCGGCGGCGTTGTTCGCGCCTTCGAGTTCACTGGCGATCCGGGTCTGGTCAGGCTCGATCCACGGTGGAGCCAGGCGGCGCTACGGTTCGTCGAGGCGGGGTTCTTCCACATCCTGGACGGGACCGATCATCTGTTGTTCTTGTTGTGCCTAGTGATCCCGTTCAGGCGTTTCCGCTCGCTCATCGTGGTCGTCACCGCATTCACCATTGCGCACTCGATCACATTGATCGCGTCGGCATATAACCTCGGGCCGGACGCGTTATGGTTTCCGCCGCTCATTGAAACGCTGATCGCGATTTCCATCGTCTACATGGCGCTCGAGAACATCGTCGGGAGCGGCCTCCAACACGGCCTCCGACTCAGCCTCCGGCGTAGATGGATGATCGCTTTCGGGTTCGGTCTGGTTCACGGGTTCGGCTTTTCATTCGCCTTGCGCGAGACGCTGCAGTTCGCCGGCTCCCACCTGCTCGTCTCGCTGCTCGCGTTCAATGTCGGCGTCGAGCTTGGGCAACTGCTAGTGCTCGCGCTGCTTATTCCCGCGCTGGTGTTCTTGTTCCGGTTCGTGGTCGCTGAACGGGTCGGGACCATCATCCTTTCGGCGCTGGTAGCCCACACCGGCTGGCATTGGATGACCGAGCGCGCAGGACGGTTGAGGCAATTCAGGCGCCCTGCGCTCAATGCCGCGCTTCTGGCCGCCGCTATGCGCTGGCTGATGCTGGCGATGATCCTTGCCGCCCTTGTCTGGCTGGTCTCCCGGGCGCTCCGTCGCAGGGCGGAACAAAGAGATAAGGACAAGGCCGTTGTGCGCGAGGGTTTGGAGACGGTGGATGAAACATCGTTGCATCAATCACCACAACGGCAGTTGGGGGATTAAAGAGAAAGTCTAAAGGAGGAACTGTGATGTCGCGTTCAAATCGTGTGAGATTCATGCTGGCGCCAGCCATCGTTGCGGCGCTCGCAATGTTTGCTGGAGGCGCATACACCCAGGGCGATATCCAACCCGTCAATGACCTGCCCAATCCGTACGCGACGGTCGAGAACTGGGCGAAAATGCCGGAAGGCAGGACGTGGGGCTCGACTAGCGCGGTAGATATTGATCCCGACGGCAAGTCGATCTGGGTCGCCGAAAGATGCGGCGCAAACACCTGCGTGGGATCGAACCTGCCGACCATCCTTAAGTTTGACGCGTCAGGCAAGCTCGTCAAGAGTTTTGGCGAGGGGATGTTCATATTCCCTCATGGCATTCATGTGGACAGAAATGGAAACGTCTGGGTGACCGACGGAATCCCCCCTGGCCCCGCGGCCGAAGGGATGGCCGGGAAGGGCCACATTGTCGTAAAGTTCAGTCCGGAGGGAAAGGTCTTGATGACGCTTGGCAAGGTGGGAGTCGCCGGCGACGGGCCGGACACGTTCAATCAGCCGTCTGATGTCGTCACCGCGCCCAACGGCGACATCTTCGTCGCGGACGGACATGGCGGGAATTCGAACGCGCGGATCGTGAAGTTTTCAAAGGACGGTAAGTTCATCAAAACGTGGGGTAAGAAAGGATCGGGTCAGGGCGAGTTCGACATTCCCCACGCCATCGCTCTGGATTCAAAAGGGCGCCTCTTCGTCGGCGACCGGAATAACAATCGCATCCAAATCTTCGACCAGGATGGAAAATTCCTCGAAGAATGGAGACAATTCAGCCGACCGAGCGGGATTTTCATTGATAAAAACGACGTTATTTATGTGACTGACTCAGAGTCGAATGCGAGGCGGAACCTGGGCTGGAAGCGCGGCATCCGTGTCGGGAGCGCCAGGGACGGCAAGCTCATCGCCTTCATTCCGGACCCTGAAAAGGACCCAGACAAATCCGCTACGAGCGCTGCCGAAGGCGTAGCGGCTGATGCCCTGGGCAACGTCTACGGGGCGGAAGTCGGCCCGCGGGCGCTGAAGAAGTACGTCAAGAAGTAGGATGAAAGCGGGCAGTGGGCAGTGGGTAGTGGTCGGTAAAGAGATCGAAACTGTCCACTGCCCACTACATACTGCCCACTATTTTCGGTGGGAATAACCATCAAAAGCGGAGGAGCATATGCTACAGAAATCAGCGACACGCCGAAGATTCCTGGGCGGGGTGGCGACCGCTCTAAGTTACGTCGGTTTTGGTCCCTCGCTCGACCTTTTCGCGCAAACTAGACGAGGCCGGGAAGGAGCGGATGTAGTGGATGATCCCAAAATTTACGACACCCTGGCCAAGCTCGCGAACAACGAGAATTGCTGGGGGCCTTCCGACGCAGTCCTTAAAGCCATGACGGATGCGCTGAAGTACGCCAACCGTTATGGCTATCCGGACGGCGGCATCGTGGAAGCCATCGCCGCCCATCACGGCGTCAAGCCGGAGAATGTGATGATCGGAGCGGGGTCACGCGAAATCCTGAAGGCCGCCAATGACACGTTCTTGATCGATCACAAGAAGGTCGTCGGCGTGGACCCGACCTACGACTCAGTCTTTCGCTATGCCACAAACAGCAAAGCCGATGCGATCAAGGTTCCGTTGCTGAAAGACTACCGGATGGACATTTCGGGGATCGTCCGGGCGACGAAGATGAACTATCGCGACGTGGGCTTCGTTTACATCTGCAACCCGAACAACCCGACCGGCAACATCATTCCCAAACAGGAGATAAAACTTCTGCTCGACTCTTTGCCGAGCGATGTGCCGGTTTTGATTGACGAAGCCTACCATCACTTCGTCACGAGCGCGGACTATGCCACTTCGGCGCCTTACGTGCTCGAAGGACGTCCGGTCATCGTCACCAGGACCTTCTCGAAGATCGCCGCCCTCGCCGGCATGCGTCTCGGCTATGGCCTCGCTCCGACAGAATTGGTCGAGAGAATGCGCTCGTTCGGCAGCGGTGGCATCAACGCCATCGTGAAGTATGGCGGCGTGACGGCTCTCAAAGATACGGCCTATGAAAATAAGATCCGGCAGATGACGATCGCGTTGCGCGGCAAGACGACGAAGGAAGTGTCCGAATGGGGCTATGAAGTGATTCCGTCGGAAGCCAATTACTTTATGGTGAACGTCGGTCGCGATATCACTCCGGTCATCGAAGATTTCCGTAAACGCGGCATCCTCGTGGGGCGGAAGTTTCCCCCGATGAATAACTGGCTGCGCGTGTCGATCGGAACTGAGCCGGAAATGACCAGGTTCATGGCGGCGTTCAAAGATCTCTTCCCATCGGGCGGCGTCAAGGCAAGCGCCGAACAAAGGGGGAGTGGGGAATAGGGAGTGGGGAGTGAGGAGTGAGAGATGGGGGACGAAGAGACAATTTAAGATACTTTTCCCATTCCCCACTCCCCACTCCCTCTTTCGGGAGGTTCCATGGCGTTTCTACTGGTCGTTTGGCTTCTTCAGGCGCGCGCAGTAGCGCTCGAGAACGAGTATGTATTTGTAACGCGGGACGCGGCGCCATGCGCTTCGGCCACGACGCCGGGCTGTGGAGATCGCGTGATCGTGGCGCTCGGCGAGGTCGAGCTTCGGTTCGGCGACACACGGCGGAAGATGACCCGTGGCGACATCGCGGTCTTCAAGCCCGGCGAATCTTACGCGCCGCCGATAGGAGGCCCATTCTTCGAGGTGGCCATCAAGGCGAATCACCCGCCTGTGGAGTCGCCCCGTGAAATCATTCCGCCCGAAAAGAACGCCGTCCGTTACGACGGCGAGCGGTTCTTTATCTTCGAAGAGAAGCTGGATCCCGGCGACATGCGCCCGAGGCACAGCCATAGCCAGCGCGTTGTAATGCAATTGAATCGGACCCGCCTCCAGCAATGGCCAGAAGGAGCGCCGGAGATTTACGTGGACATAACGCCCGACCGCGCCGCTTTTAACCCACCTGTGATCCACACGGTAAAGAATGTCGGGGACGCGCCACTACGTGGCATTGTGATCGAGTTCAAGCCAGAACTGCGCAAGCCGGCCTCGAAATAATGATGATCGAGGATCGAAGATAGAGAATCACTGTACACAGCATGACGCTATCTTCAACCCTCGATCCTCAATCCCCGATTTTCGTCCATCGTCGTCTTCTTCATTTCTTCGTTTCTTCGTGGTTTAATCCTGTTTGTATCCGACAATACATCTTCTTGAATTCTATATCTCAATCGCGTTGGCAATGATTTCAACGATGAATGAAAAGGAATTTTCTGAATGTACGTTACTCATCTCGAATGCTCTAAAACCCACAAAAGATACGAACCCAACAAACTCTACAACCTGTCTGAAGCGGGCAAACCGCTGCTCGTCCGTTACGACCTGAAAAAGGCCGCGCGGACTCTGACGAAAGAGAGTCTGAAAAAACGCGTCTCGTCGCTATGGCGTTATCGCGAAGTGTTGCCGGTGATAAATAACGAAAACATCGTCACGCTCGGCGAAGGCTGGACGCCGCTGCTGCGGGCCAAACGCCTGGGCGGGCGATTGGGCCTGCCCGAACTCTTCATCAAGGACGAATCGCCGAATCCGACCGGTTCGTTCAAGGCTCGCGGCTTGGGCGTTGCGATCTCGATGGCCAAAGAGCTGGGCGTGATGAAAGTCGCGATTCCGACCGCCGGCAACGCGGGCGGCGCGATGGCGGCTTACGCGGCGGCCTCCGGGATGGAAGCTTACGTCTTTATGCCTCGCGACACGCCGGCGGCGAATCGAATCGAGTGCCAGAGCCTCGGCGCGCGCGTCACGTTGATCGACGGCCTGATCACCGATTGTGGCGCCGAGGTGGCGCGCCGCAAAGAGGCCGAAGGCTGGTTCGACGTTTCGACTTTGAAGGAGCCTTACCGCATCGAAGGCAAAAAGACCATGGGATACGAGTTGGCCGAGCAGTTCGACTGGGAATTGCCCGAGGTGATTCTCTATCCGACCGGCGGTGGCACGGGCCTCGTCGGCATGTGGAAGGCCTTTGACGAGATGGAAGAAATGGGATGGATCGGCTCGAAGCGCCCGCGAATGTTCAGCGTGCAGGCAGCCGGTTGCGCGCCCATCGTCCGGGCCTTCGACAATGGCTGGGACGAAGCGCCGGAGTTCGAGAACGCTCATACAGCGGCTTCCGGCCTTCGCGTTCCTCGCGCCATCGGCGATTTCATCATGCTCGACATTTTACGCAAGAGCGGCGGCGGCGCGTTGGCCGTGTCCGATGAGGAGATGGTCGCCGACGCGTCTGTGATCGGCGCGGCTGAAGGATTGTTCTGCGCGCCCGAAGGCGCGGCATGTTTCTCGGCGTTGAAGAAATTGCTGGCTTCAGGGCGGGTCGCGTCTTCTGATCGCATCGTCCTTTTCAATACGGGAACAGGCCTGAAGTATCTCGAAGTATTCGGGCTGAATTAGATCCGTAATCAGATGAAAACGCGTCGCTGGGTACGCGTCGCTTACAGCGCGCAGTCTCGGCGAAAGATGTATTTATAGGAACTCGACCTTGGTAGGTATCGCTTCCAGCCCAGGGGCGTCTGATTCCGTTAAATCTGGTCTTCCGCCGAGACTGCGCGCTGTAAGCGACGCGTACCCAGGGATCTCATGAGGAGAACTACCGAAGCTATGAGAGTGATCAGAATGTCACTGGCGTCATTCGTTGTCGCATTCGCGCTGAGCGCGGCTCTGGCTCAGACCGCGTCGACAGATCTTTCCGCAGACCAGCGCCTCGCGCGCGAAATTTTTCAGCAACTGATCGAAATCAACACGACCGATTCAGTGGGCGATTGCACTGCCGCCGCAAAGGCGATGGCCGAGCGGTTGAAAGCCGCTGGATTTCCTGACGAAGACGTAAAAGTTCTGGGGCCGAATCCGCGCAAGGGCAATCTGGTCGCGCGATTGCGCGGGACGGGCGCGCGTAAACCGATTTTGTTGCTCGCTCATCTCGACGTCGTCGAGGCGAAGCGAGAGGACTGGTCATTCGATCCGTTCAAGTTCCTCGAAAAGGACGGCTACTACTACAGCCGCGGAACCTCCGACGATAAGGCGATGGCCGCGATCTTCATCGCCAATCTGATCCGCCTTAAACAAGAAGGGCAAGAAGGCTTCAAACCCGACCGCGACATCATCGTCGCGTTGACCGCCGACGAAGAAGGCGGCGATTACAACGGCGTCGAATGGTTGCTGAAGAATCACCCTGAATTGATCGAGGCCGAGTTCGGAATCAACGAAGGCGGCGGCGGCGCGATCCGCGGCGGCAAGAGACTCTTCAACGCGGTGCAGGCGAGCGAGAAGGTCTACCAGAGCTTTCTGTTCGAAGTGAAGAACAAGGGCGGCCACAGCTCGCGGCCCGTGAAAGACAACGCTATCTATCAACTCGCCGCCGCCTTGCAGCGCCTCGCCGGGTTCGACTTCCCGGTCAATCTCAACGAAGTCACGCGGGCCTATTTCGAGCGCGTCTCGAAGCTGGAATCCGGCGAAACTGCGGCGGCTATGAAGGGCATGATTCAAAACCCGCCAGACGCCCGCAGCCTCGCTTATCTCGAAAATGCTCCGGCCTACAATGCGACGATGCGCACGACCTGCGTGGCGACGATGCTCGAAGCGGGGCATGCCGAAAACGCGCTGCCGCAGGCGGCGCGCGCAACGGTCAATTGCCGCATCCTGCCGACCGAGACCGCCGAAGCGACGCGCGAGACTCTGACCAAAGTTGTCAACGATAGCCGCGTCGCGATCACTCGGATCCGCCAACCGAAGCCGAGTCCGCCGTCGCCGCTCACGGCCGAAGTCATGAAGCCGATTGAAACGGTCACGCAGCAGATGTGGCCCGGCGTGCCTGTCGTTCCGGTGATGAGCACGGGCGCGACTGACAGCCTTTACCTGCGCAAGGCGGGCATCCCGGTCTACGGCACGTCGGGCATCTTCAGCGACATTGACGACGGCCGAGCTCACGGCAAGGACGAGCGCATCGGCGTGAAATCGTTTTACGAAGGCCAGGAATATCTCTATCGCCTGGTCAAAGCCTTCGCCTCCGCAACCTCGAATCAGCGTCAGTCCGCCGACAAATAACACGCGCGATGTTGCGCACGAGCGCATCGGGTCGCTCACTCCGCTGATGTATAATCGGAATGGCCGCCGGAGCGCGTCGGCGGTCGGATCGTCATCCTGAGTGTGAACCGATATGAAAATTTCTCATTCGGCCATTACGAGTCCGATTTTCGAGGTGGTGAAGACCGTAGAGTTAGATATTCGATTCGGCGACGATTCCTGGTCAATCAGAATAGAGTTGCTTCAGGATACGGAAGTAAAGGATCACTTCCGTTGCCATGTCTGGGAATTAGAGCTATTCCGATTGACGCCCACCTTTCCACAAGATGAGAATGGTCAACCGGCGCACATTAGCGACGATATGTTAATGGTCGATAGAGGCATTCCTCGCAGCCGTATTGACTACCCAAGAGAAGACATCATCGCGGCGGATGTGGACGCCGCGATCGGGATCGTTCTTGACGATTTAAAACGAAACCTAAAGCACGTTACCGGAGAAGAAGCGGCGCATGAAAACCTATCCTCTTTATCTTAACGGCGACTGGTATGTTTCCGACACATTTCAACGCGTCGTCAACCCCGCGACTGGCGAAACGATTGCTCGGGTTTCGACCATTGACCGCGAACGTGTAGCACAAGCAATAAGTGATGCGCAGGTGGCATTTCAATCCTGGCGCAAGCTGACGGGCAAACAGCGTGGCCTCTTTCTGCACGCCATCGCCGACGAAATGGAAGGCCGCTCGGCAGAGATCGCACGCACGATGACGCGCGAAAACGGCAAACCGCTCGCTCAAAGCCAGACCGAGGTCGCATTCGCAGTTGATCACCTGCGCTGGTTTGCCGAAGAAGCCCGCCGAGCTTACGGTCGCATCGTGCCGCATCAGGTCGACGGCAAACG
>DASTMP010000467.1:0-3946 GCA_035714085.1 Blastocatellia bacterium | reverse complement strand
TTCTCCTCGGGAGCGTTGTCAATCGAGTCGAAGCTGCGGAACTGGATCTTCGGATTGTTCTTGGCCAGCACTCTGGTGATGGCCGCGGTCAGAGTGGTCTTGCCGTGGTCAACGTGACCGATAGTCCCGACGTTGACGTGCGGCTTGGTGCGATCAAATTTCTCTTTCGCCATATTCGTGTCGCTCCTAAATCTCCTATCTAGTCTCTATTTGGATGCTCCTTGAACTTTCGCAATGATCTCCTCGCTCACGCTCTTCGGCGCCTCCTCGTAGCGATGGAAGTGCATCGTTGAGGAAGCGCGGCCTTGCGTCATCGAGCGAAGATCGGTTTCATAGCCAAACATTTCCGCGAGTGGAACCATCGCGGTAATGATCTGCGTGCCGGGGCGTGAGACCATTCCCTCTATCCGTCCGCGGCGCGAGTTGATGTCGCCGGTGACCGACCCCATGTACTCCTCGGGGGTAACGACCTCGACCTTCATCACCGGCTCGAGCAGCGCCGGGCTGGCCGCCCTGGCGGCGTTCTTGAATGCGATCGAACCCGCGATCTTGAACGCCAATTCCGACGAATCGACTTCGTGGAAGCTGCCGAAGACCAGCCGGACTTTGATATCCACCAATTCGTAGCCCGCCAGGATGCCGCCCTCCATCGCCTCGACTATGCCTTTTTCGACAGCCGGGATGTATTCTCTGGGGATCACTCCGCCGACGATCTGGTTGATGAACTCGAAACCGGCGCCCGGTTCGTTCGGCTCGATCTCCAGCACGGCATGGCCGTATTGGCCGCGGCCGCCGGTCTGGCGGACGTATCGCTCCTCGCCCTTGGCCGGTTTGCGAATCGTCTCGCGGTAAGCGACCTGCGGTTTGCCGACGTTGGCCTCGACGCCGTACTCGCGCTTGAGCCGATCGACGATGATTTCCAAGTGCAACTCGCCCATTCCCGAAATGATCGTCTGATTCGTCTCCCTGTCGGTCGTGACGCGGAATGAAGGGTCTTCCTGAGCCAGACGGCCGAGCGCGATGCCGAGTTTCTCCTGGTCCGGACGAGTCTTTGGCTCGATGGCGAGCGAGATCACCGGCGCCGGGAACTCCATCGCTTCGAGGATTACCGGATGCGATTCGGCGCTGATCGTGTCGCCGGTCGTGACCTGTTTGAGGCCGGCGACCGCCACGATCTCGCCGGCGTAGGCTTCGTCCACGTCCTCGCGCTTGTTGGCATGCATCTTCATGATGCGCCCGACGCGTTCCCTGACGCCTCTGGTCGAGTTGAGGACATAGGAACCCGATTTGAGCGTGCCGGAATAGATGCGCACGAACGAAAGCTGGCCTACGTGCTTGTCGGCCATGATCTTGAAGACGAGCGCCGAGAACGGCGCCTTGTCATCCGCCTTGCGCTCGACCTCATTGCCTTTCAGGTCGACTCCTTGGACCGCCGCGATGTCGATCGGCGACGGCAGGTAATCGATCACCGCGTCGAGCAGCGGCTGAACGCCCTTGTTCTTGAAAGCCGAGCCGCAAACGACCGGCACGAACTTGATGGCGATGCAACCACGGCGAAGCGCGGCGCGAATCTCCTCGGCGCCGATCTCGGAGCCGTCCAGATACTTCGTCGCGATATCGTCGTCCGCGTCGGCGATGAGTTCGATCATCTTCTCGCGCGCGGCCTTGGCCTGCTCTTTCAAATCGCCCGGGACGTCTTCGACGACGTATTCGGCGCCTTTGGTCTCGTCTTTCCACACGATCGACTTCATGTCGATCAGGTCAATCACGCCTTTGAATTTGTCTTCAGCGCCGATCGGCATCTGGATGGAGACCGGGTTGGCCGCCAGGCGTCTGCGGATAGTGTCCACCGCATGATCAAAGTCGGCGCCTGGACGATCCATCTTGTTGATGAAGGCTATGCGGGGGACATTGTACTTGTCGGCCTGGCGCCAGACCGTCTCCGATTGAGGCTGAACGCCAGCCACGGCGTCGAACACGGCGACCGCCCCGTCGAGCACGCGAAGACTGCGCTCAACCTCGATGGTGAAATCAACGTGTCCGGGCGTATCAAGAATGTTGATTCTGTATTCCTCGCCGTTCCGCTTCCAGAAGCAGGTCGTCGCGGCGGAGGTGATGGTGATGCCGCGCTCCTGTTCCTGCACCATCCAGTCCATGGTCGCAGTGCCTTCATGCACTTCGCCGATCTTGTAAGAGATGCCCGTGTAGTAAAGGACACGTTCGGTGGTCGTCGTCTTACCGGCGTCAATGTGAGCCATGATCCCGATGTTGCGGAACCTGCTTAGTGGCGCCTGTCTTGCCATAAAACCTCTCAACTTCGTCGTATCGAGCGGGTTCGGAGTGACACCCGCGCGAGCCGACCAATTACCTCTTCTCCTTTATCTGTACGTCTTCTTTGTACCGCAGGTTACCAGCGATAGTGCGCGAAAGCTCTATTGGCCTCAGCCATTCGATGTACGTCCTCGCGCTTCTTTACCGCGTTTCCCTTGCTCGACGCGGCGTCCATAATCTCGGCGGCGAGTTTATCGACCATCGTCTTCTCGCCACGATCACGCGCGTAAGCCACCAGCCAGCGCATCGCCAGGGCGGTGCGGCGAGTGGCGTTGACTTCGACCGGCACCTGATAGTTGGCGCCGCCGACGCGCTTCGATTTGACCTCGACCTTCGGTTGAAGGTTCTCAATCGCTTTCTTGAAGACCTTCAACGGGTCTTCCTGCGAACGCTCCTTGATCTTTTCAAGAGCCGTATAAATGATGCCCTCGGCCACCGACTTCTTGCCATCCCACATCATCGTGTTGATGAACTTGGCGACGAGCGGGCTGTTGTAAACCGGATCGGGCAGAATTTCGCGTTTCGGAACTTCTCTTCTTCTCGGCATATAAGCTTCTCTATTAGGGTCTATTAGCAGGCCCGCTTGCCTAGGCGCGCGTCGCTGACCTGATACTATTTCTTCTTGGCCCCCTTCGCAGCCGCGCCTGCCGCGCCCTCTTTCGGACGCTTCGCGCCGTACTTCGAGCGCCCCTGCTTGCGGTTAGCCACGCCGACTGAATCGAGCGTGCCGCGCACGATGTGATAACGGACACCCGGCAGGTCTTTCACACGGCCGCCGCGCACCAGCACAATCGAGTGCTCCTGCAGGTTGTGCCCGATGCCGGGGATGTAAGACGTGACCTCGATACCGTTGGTCAAGCGCACACGCGCGATCTTGCGCAGAGCCGAGTTGGGCTTCTTAGGCGTTTGAGTCTTCACCTGTACGCACACGCCTCGGCGTTGCGGGCAGGATTGAAGCGCGGGGCTCGAAGTCTTGTATTTGACTCGCTTGCGTCCTTTGCGAACTAATTGGTTAATCGTCGGCATAACTCAGTCTTGTGACTTTTTTCATCAAAGAGGCGCGCCCCTTCGAGGGCGCGTCGAAATGCTTTACGAACGCCAGTCGGCGCAAACGCCGGAAGGCGCGCGCCTGTGACACTCATCGCCAGCCTGATCGAAAGCAGTGATTTTTTTGGGATGTTCGCGAAAGCCGTGCAGATTATGGCGTCCCAATCGCCGAGTTTTTCTGTGGCGTGATTATCAAAGCGATGACGCCCCTTTTCAGGACGCCCTTAGCCGGGAAGCCGCATGTCTCGGTCCACGAGGGAATCACGACGCCACAATACATTCTCAAAGGATTCGCTGGAACTATAGCGTTTCCTATCCTTCCATCGAACCCGGCGGCGCCTCTGCACTGTAAAACCCGCTAGCGCCACCTATGGGGCGAAGTTACTGCTTCGCAAAGTCCCGCAATATATGGGCCACAACACGGTTTGTCAAGTGGATAGTTACATCTTTTTTTGCGGGGGTAAAATCCGGCTTAAACCGGCTTATAGTGGTAGTGGCTATTACATCGCGCCAGAATCCTTTAGTGGTAATTGAGGGGGGTCAAGCGGTACAGTAGTGGGAGCGTCAA
>DASTMP010000466.1:0-39544 GCA_035714085.1 Blastocatellia bacterium | reverse complement strand
CGAGGCCGCGAAAACGTGCGCGACGTCGAAGCGTGGCAGCCGCAGTAAGAGCAGCGCGTAATAGGCGATCGTGTAAACGACCGTGCGCACGTACTTGATCCCGTGCAACAGTTGAAGCGCGCCGGGCAACCGAGGGTGAATTGGCAGCAACTCGGCTTCGACGCCGGGTTCCCGCGCCAGTCCCTCAAGCAGACGCGCGGCCTGAACCGCCTGGCCGCCGAGCCAATCGGGCGGCGCGGCCACGATGAGCGCGCGAATCGGTTTCGATCTTTGTTTCTGCGCTTTCATAAGCGAGTTGGTATTACCGCCTATAGGCGGGAGGGCGAGCCATCGCGAGCGTCTTCCGCCTATAGGCGGCGCTACAAACTTTTCACCCCCGCCATCTCGTCGTAAAGTCTCTCGACCGATTCGACCATGCGCCCCATACCGAATTGGCTGAGCGCGCGCTGGCGGCCCTGCGCGGCCATTCGGGCGCTCCGTTCTGGGTTTCGAAGCGCGTCAATAATGCGCCGCGCCAGGGCCTCAGCGTCCGCGGGTGGGACGAGGAATCCTGTGGCGCCGTCAATGACCAATTCGGCCGTTCCTCCGACCGCCGTGGCCACTACCGGCGCGCCTGCCGCCATCGCTTCCATCACCGCGTTGGGGAGCCCTTCGCTCAGCGAGGCCAGCGCCGCGACATCGAATCCGGCGGGGACCAACGCGGCGTCATTGCGGTCGCCCAGCAAATGCACACGATCGCCCAGGCCGAGTCGAGCGGCCTGCTCCTCGATCTCGCGCCGGAGCGCGCCGTCACCGACCAGAAGGAAATGCGCTTTCGGTTCGACAGCCGCGATGCGGCCGGCGGCCTCGATGAAGTAGCGATGCCCTTTGACAGGCTGCAGCCGCGCGACGAGCCCAATCAGTTTTGCGCCTTCGTCCAGGTTCAACTCTCGCAGCAGAGCCGCGCGTCGTTTCGAGCGGCCGCCGTGGTCTAAGGCCGCGCGCTCGGCGGCGTCGCTCAAGCCGTTGCGGATGACGACGATCTTCTCCGGCGCTACGTGGCCGCCGGCCAGTAAGTGATCGCGAATCGCTTCGGAGTTGACGAGCACGCGGTGCGCCAGCCGATGCGTGAGGCGCGTTCCCCATTCGTGCGCGCGGCGATCTGAAAGACGCATGTGACGCTGGCAAGCGATCACGCGAACACGAGCGAGCCTCGCCGCCGCAGCCCCAAGCAATCCGGCGTAAAAGTCATGAGCATGCAGAATCTCCACCTGCTCACCGATCATCCAGTTTCGCAGCCTCATCAATTGCTTCGCGGCGTTGGCGTTATAAAAACTCGTCAAAGGGAATTGCGGCGCGCGCGGGAATATCTCCGCCACCTCCCGGTAAAGTGGGCCTTTGAGTCGAATCGCCGCCAGGCTCACGTCGAAGCGCCGGCGGTCAATCCGCTTGAGCAGCTCCACCGCCTGCCGTTCGGTGCCGCCAACATCGAAGCTGGTGATCAGGTGAAGAACTCGCGGATTCCTTCTCTTCTCCCGAGTCATGGGAAGCTCTACATCCGCAATGTCCAACAATGAGCTCATCATTATCTCGATCGGTTGCTGGTCGGTTATCCCCAAAGCCGGGAGATACGTTTTCGTCCCGGAGGCGCGGCGGATATTAGCCGGTGGCGGCGGCGGCGGAATTGCGTCCAACCAATTCCCTTGCCCCGAAAAGGCGATAGACCCAAGCCGGTCTCTCGCCCCTCCTGGGTTGGATAGACACTTTCGCACTGTTTCCGCCGCCGCCGGCTAATATCCGCCGCGCCGTCGGCGTCAAAAACTTCTGTAGACGTCAATGAACCACCGCTGCGGCGGGATCGCTCAGATGATCGAGCGATGCGCGCTTGGCTCCCGTGAATCGCGTCTCCGGGCTCCGATCAATGAATGCGCGTCGCCACAGTTCGAGAACGAGCAGGCTCCAGAGTTGGCGCGCGTGGTCCCGCACGCCGCGCCGGTGTTCATCCAAAATCGCCAGGACCGCCCGGTGATTGAAATCGCCGCGTTCACGCGCGCGACGGTCGTTCAACGTGTCGTCGAGCATCTCGCGCAACTCGCGGTTGAACCATCGGCGGATCGGCACATCGAAGCCCTGTTTCGGCCGGTTGATGATCTCGTCGGGGATCAACCCTTCGGCGGCTCGTTTGAGAATGTACTTGGTCTCCAACCCGCGCAGCTTCAATGAGGCCGGGATCGTTTGCGCGAATTCGATCAGGCGGTGGTCGAGCAGAGGCGAGCGCATTTCGAGCGAATTGGCCATACTCATCCGATCTACTTTGACCAGAATGTCGCCAGGCAGATAGGTCTTGCTGTCGAGATATAGCAGGCGCTCAAGCCTTGACCGGGAAGCCGGCGCGGCGAACGTTCGCTCGAATCGCCGGGCCGGGTCGTATTCGGCCATCGCCCGGCGGGCGTCTTCGGAGAAGAGATTTAATAGAGAGTCGCGGTCGAAGTAGGTGACGCTGTCCACGTAACGCGCCGCCGGCTCCAATGCGATGTTGCGCAGGAATCGTTTGCCATAAGCGCGCTGTGGCAAAGCCCGGCTGGCTCGCAGCATCGCTGGCCGCAGGAAGGACGGGATGCGTTCGTAGCGCCGCCGCCGCCGGTCTACGACGTACCGTTCGTAACCGCCGAACACTTCGTCGCCGCCGTCGCCGGAGAGCGCCACGGTCACATGCTCGCGGGCCATCTTCGAGACGACGTAAGTCGGGACGCTCGACACGTCGGCGAACGGCTCGTCGTGATGCCAGACGATCTCTTCGACCAGGCGGCAGACGTCGGGCGTGACTACGAACTCGTGATGATCGGCGCCGAAGTGGCGCGCGGCGATTCGCGCGTAACGCAACTCATCGAAGCCGGCGTCGGAAAAGCCTATCGAGAAGGTCTTTACCTTCATCTCGCGCGCCATCATCGCGACAACAACGCTCGAATCGATCCCGCCGGAAAGAAACGCGCCGAGCGGGACATCACTCTCCAATCGCAGCCGGACGGATTCGGCGATCAACTCTCGCAATCGCTCGATGTAGTCCTCTTCGCGCGCCTCCGGCTCACGCCCGCCCGGGTCACAGGAATAATCGAAATCCCAATAACGGCGCGTGTAGATTAACCCGTCTTTGAACGTCATCGTGTGGCCGGGCGGCAGTTTGTGGACGCCGTCGAAGGCCGTCGCCGGATCGGGCACGTAACCGAACGAGAGAAAATCGGAGATCGCTTGCAAGTTGATCTCGCGTTTGACGCCGGGATGTTGCAGGATCGATTTGATCTCCGAACCGAAGACCAGCGTCCGGCCCGCCATGGCGTAATGTAGCGGCTTTTTGCCGACCCGGTCACGCGCCAGGAAGAGACGGCGCTCGCGACGGTCCCAGATGGCGAAGGCGAACATCCCGCGCAATCGTTCGACGCAACGCTCACCTTCGTCTTCGTAAAGGTGCGCGATGGTTTCAGTGTCTGTTCGGGTCCGCAGTTTGTGGCCGCGCGCGAGTAAGAGTTCGCGCAGTTCACGGTAGTTGTAGATCTCCCCGTTGAAGACGATCCAGACCGAACCGTCTTCGTTCGAGATCGGCTGGCGTCCGGTGGCCAGGTCAATGATCGCAAGCCTGCGCATGCCCATCGCGATTCCCGGCTCGATGTAATGACCTTCATCGTCCGGGCCGCGATGCTCGACCGCGCCGAGCATCCGCGCTATCAAATCGCGCGACGCCGCGTTCTCCATCATTTCTGTTCCACTTATTCCGGCAATTCCACACATAACAGTCCTAAATCAGGCCAAACAACATTGGTACATCTGTTCAAACCACGAAGAAACGAAGAACACGAAGAACACCAGAAAATATCGCCTCAAAACCAACCATCGCGCTCTTCGCTTCTTCGTGGTTTGAACCAATCTTTGCTGTCCTGATTTAGGAATCAGGATTTCGTTTCGGGGCCCGGTTCGCGTTACGCGCGTCGCGAACCGGCTCCCAGACGACATAAGTCTCGCCGTTCAGAACTTTCAAAAAGGCGACCAGCGACGCGACGTTGGCCAGCGCGAAATAATAGGGGATCGCCAGGAGCTTGAGCTCGATCTTCCGACGTTCGCGGACGAGGCCGGCAATCGCCGCGCCGTACAAAGCCAGTTGGCAGATGAAGGCGAACCGGAGCCAGACAACGGAGCCGCTGCCCAATCCGCTTGCGATGAGCGCCGCGATGAGCGGAAAAGGGATCGCATAACGCAGCGCCTTGTGCGCAATCATCTGAAAGGCGAACATCTTGTGCTGGAACGGATTGAGCATGTGGCGATAGCGGTGGAGCGCGCTCAATGTCTGTTTGATCACGCGCACCCTCATGCGAAATTCGTCCCTGGCGCGCAGGTTGACGGATTCGACCGCAATCGCCTCCGGCTCATAGACGGTGCGCAAACCTTGAAGATGGATTTGCGCCGCGATCACGAAATCGTCAATCATGTCGTTGGGCAATCGCGCGTGAGAGATGCGCCGCACCGCATACAGACAGCCGCTCACGCCGATGAGCGACCCCACCTGGCTCTCGCAACTCTTCAGGAATTTTTCGTATCCCCAGTAGGAACGACATCCTATGCCGACCGCCGACGTAGACGCGTCCTCATAAATGAGTTGGCCTGCGACACACCCAACCTCAGGGTCGGCGAAGTTGCGGACGATCTTGCGTATGGCGCCCGACTCGCAAATCGTCGTCGCATCGGAGAAGACCAGGATTTCACCCGAAGAGAACTTGACGGCGCGGTTTTGCGCGACGGTCTTGCCGAGCCGCTCAAACTGCCGGCGCAGGATTACGCCCTGCGCGCTGAAACTTCTGACGATATCGTCAGTCCGATCAGTCGAGCAGTCGGACGCGACGATGATCTCCAAACGGTCGCGCGGATAGTCGAACGCGAGTGTGTTTTTCAACTTCGCCTCGATATCGCGCTCTTCGTTGTATGCGGCGATAATGACCGATACTCGCGGCGTGATGTCATCGCGCCGGACTGGACGCCTCAAAATAAGACTGAGCGCGAACATCAGCGCCGGATAGCCGGCGTATATGAACGCGATCATCGCCATTGCCGCGACAAAGACAACCTGAGCGATCAGCGCATCAAGTGTTTGCGACTGAGCGAACATGTGTAGAATCCCCATTCTTCCGGGCCGGCTTGCAAATCAGCTAATCAGTCAGTTCCTTGGCGCAACCGGAAAGACGGCCAGAGAGCGCCTCTGGCGGTCTTGGCGGCGGGCGCCTGCGTGACATCTAGAGCTTGTTTATTGGGCAACGAGCTCTCCATTTCTTCAGCGGCGTGAACCTGTCTGAGCGCCACCGCATAGGCGGCGGTGTAATAGAGGTACCAGAGGTACTGAATCGAGGCGAAAAAGCTGCAAACCATGTATGCGATGAACGCCGCCTGTATGCTCACGCTCAACCAATACATCTCCTGTTCTCTCTTCGATCGCATGCCCCTGGTTTGGCGCTCGATCCGGTGGAGCGAGCGCAATGGGGCCAAGATCACGATCAAATAGGCGATCAGTCCCATTACGCCCAACTCGGCGGCGATCTCCAGGTAGGCGTTATGCGCCTCCTTTTCGCGGATCGAGTAGATGTGGAAATTGCCCATGCCGACGCCGACAACGGGTCGACTGATGGCTATCGAGGCGGCCCGCTCCATCAATTCGCGACGCAACTGGGCCGAGCCTGTCTGATCCTGGTCGTTGTTAAAAATCGTCGCTATCCGGGCGCCGTAACCGCCCGGCATTGCGGCAAACAGAATTCCGCAGATCAGCGCGGCCCACAGTATGGTTTTCAGCCGGCGGCCGCGTCCCAACTTCCATAGCAACAGGCCGCCCGACGCAATCAGCCCCAGAAATCCCCCGCGAGAGAGAGTTACCAGAACGCCAATGGCCATGACCGCAGCGCAGACCAGATAGAACAGACGCGCGAATCCCTTGCCGATGAGCGTGAGAGCGACGGCGAAGGGCAGTAAAAGATCGAGCGCCGTCGCCAGGTCGTTCGGATTTTCGAACATCCCTCCGACCAATCCTTCGATGCGCAGCCCCTGCGCGGTGAACTCGCCTTTCATATAACTCTTGATAGCGCCCACGCCGAGGCCCACGCCGCAGACCACGACCAGTTTCCACAACGAAAAGATTCGTCGGCGCGTGTCAATCAGATTGACCATCAATATGAAGATGATCACCGTCTTGAGATATATGTCGGTGAGCGTGTCTATGCTGTCTTTCGGCGAGGCGGAGATCGGCATGAAGATCAGCCCCAGAGCCGCGATCGCCATGAGCATCGTCATCTCCAGCGTCCAGACCGACAGCCTGTCGCCGGCGGAGATCTTCGATCCGATGTAAATCAGCAGAACGCCGATCGCCAAAATCTTGACCAGCGGAAAGTCGCCGAGCGCCGGGAACAGGTCGTTTGGGCGCGCATAGAGCATCAGAGTGAAGAGATAAACGCCCGCGAACGCCAGCCAGTGTTTACCGCGCGTGGCCCCGGCGTCGGATCTGGGCGGGAGACCGATATCGCCGCTCTCCGCCTCATCGTCCAATCTCTCCGCTCGGCGGTTGAAAAGCGATCCGGCGCCGGACTTGAGCATGAGACCAATTTCGCCGCCCCGCCGAGCGACGGTTGGTCCCTTCGCTCGAAGGTTGATATGCGCTTTTTGTGTTCCCCTACCGTTCAATCGATTGTCGTACTTGTCGCGCCGAACTTCTGCCGGGCGCGACTCCCTCGCGACATGAAGCGCGACAGCGCGTCGCGAAATTCCGTTTTCTCCGTGTCGGTCACGGCGCCCAGCGTATATGCGGCGAATATATATACCGCTCCAAACACAGCGCCGCAGAGAACTAGTTTGACCAGCGTGTGCGCTTGCGCGAGCGGAAGCTTCACCGCGAAGGCCGCGAGAGCCGCAGCGCCCGTGGCCAGAGCCGTCTTCAGCGCCGGCGTCAGATGGCGCAGGTCGCTGGCTATGAAACCGAGTCGCCGCCCGACAGCCGTCACGACTATCGCAACCTCCAGCGTCTGCAGCCCGACCAGCGCGCTCACGGCGCCGATTAGCCCCGCCGCGTGAATGCCAACGTAGAGCGCGCCGAACGTCACCGGCAGCAGCGCCAGGTGGAGTTTGAAGCGGAAGTATTTGAACTCCTCATGCGCGCGTATCGGCGATCCGGTCAGCGTCAGCGGGAGCAGCGCGCTCAACAGATAGATCCCAAAGAGCGGCGCTGCGCCACTGTAAGCGCTTGTAAAAAGCAGCGTGATGATCTCGTATCGCAAAACGAACATCAGCGCGCAGGTCGGGACGACCACCAGCGCCAGTTTACGCACGGCGTTCAACCAGATCGGAATAATGGCGCGCTGATCGCCCGCCGCCGCAAGTCGCGAGACTTCCGGGATCAGCGCGCCGCTGAACGAAGTGGTCAACAGCCCGAGCAGCGGCAGTTGAAACAGTCCGGCCGAGTAAACCGCGAATCCGGCCGGCGGGAAGTAGCGCGAGACCATGAAGTTGTGCAGATCGCCTTGCGCGGTTTGCGCAAAGCTGCCGAGTCCGTAAGGCAGCGCGTTGCCGATCTGCGCCTTGAACAACGCCGGGTCGAAGGCGTCGCGAAGTGAGCCGAAGCGCCGTCGGATATAAGCGAACATGAAGAGGATTTGCAGAATTCCCTGAATCGCGGCGGCCCATATCATGGCCCTGACGCTGTGAAAGGCTAGCGCCGCGCTGACGGTCAACGCCGATTTCGTCAGTTGAGAGATCACGATGAAGACCGAAGACGCGCGGACGTCGCCGAGCGCCAGTGGGACGACTTCGAGGTTCGACGACACCAGCCAGAGCAGAATCGTGACGCCGAGTAGCGGCATGTAAGCCGGCAGGTCGCCGCTTTTGAAGACGAGCAGCGCGCATTCGGGATAGAAAATGAAAAGCGCCGCCACCAGCGCGCCGACCGCGCCGTAGAACGCCAGCACATTGACCGTCACCTGCAGCTTCTTCTCCGGCGCTCGCGGCATAAAGTAGTATGCGGTGGAGGCCACCTGCAGATTTAGCGCCGAGATCGTGGACATCAGGATCTGGAACACCTGTTTGTACACGCCGAACTCGGTTTGACTCAGCGTCCGCACTAACAGGAGCGGCGCGATGAACGAGAGTCCGAAGGCGATCGAATTCGCCGTCGTCAGCCACGCCGCCCGGAGCGCGAAACCGCTTTGTCCGTCTTGTTCACTTTGCCCTTTCTTCATTTTGAACCGCGCCTGAATTGAGCTTTTTCAACACGAAGGGTCAAAGGGTCAAAAGTTAGGAGGGAAAGAAGTGGTGAGCGCTCCTTCCGATCCGTTGAACCTTTGATCCTTTGCCCCTTCGTGTTGAAAAGCGTTCTCATAAAAAGCTCAATTTGTTTTCACGCCAGGTCTCGAAACCGCTCGTGTTCTTGACGAATCGCGCCAGATCGAATTCGCCGTGTATGCGACGCAGCGCCAGTGGATCGTTCCGCTCGTTGTTCAGCCCGACATCGGTCGTCACGGCGAGACGGTAGCCGGCGCGGGCGACCTCGCGTAGCGTTCGGATGTCGTAATCGCCATTCGGATAGCAGAATGTTTCGACCTTTCGCCCGAGCGCGGTTTGAATCCGCTCCCGCGACTGGCCCACCTCCTCGCGCAGTCTTTCGTCGCCGAGGCCGGTCAGAATCGGGTGCGTCAAGGTATGTGATCCGATCTCCACTCCGCCGTCGGCCATCTCACGCGCCTGCCCCCAGTTGATGGCAGAGTACTCCGCGGGCGGCCGCTCAGGCAGTTTTACCCTCAGATCAAAGGCCAGTCGCTCGATTGAGGACTCCCTGGCTTCTTCCGAAAGCGGCTTGAGCGCGGCGTTGATCAGTCCCGCAGCCACCGCGCGCGACGCGCCGCCGTTCAAATCCAGCCTCAGCGCGCTGCCTTCGATACCGATCTCGAACGCTTGCGGCGCGGCGTGCGCGGTGAGATAACGCGGTTTGTCCGTCCAGAGCCAGCTCGTCCCATCCACAAATTCGGCCACGACGAAGACAGTGGCGGGCGCGCGATGTTTGCGCAGAATCGGGAAAGCGATCTCGTAAGCGTCGCGATAACCGTCGTCAATCGTGATCGCCGCCAGGCGCGGCGGAATCTCCCGCCATCGCAAACAGTCCGCCAACCGCGAAAGCGGGACGAGTGTGTAATGCGCCGCCAGATACTTCACCTGTTCGGCGAAAGACCGCGCCGAAATCCACACTCCGCCTTCACTCTCGCAGAAGCGGTGGTAAGTGATAATCAGCGACTGACGGCGGCGCGCCCATCGGAATGGGGCGAAGGCGCCAGTGAGTCGTAGCAAATTGAGTATGGTTCCTTTCATCGCCCTCCCGCGATGAACGAGAGAAAGCTTCCGAATCCGGCGAGAGACAGGATATAAGTCATCTTCTTCTTGGTGTTGCCGTTCACGATCACGGTGTCGCCGGCCTGCAAAGAGACGTTCTCCTCCGGCCCGGCCTTTCCTTCGAGAATGCGTTTGACGTTAACCTTGAACGTTTGGGCGCGGCCGTCGCGCGATTGGCGGAGAACAACCACGCCGGACTTGTTGCCCGTGTCGGCGACGCCGCCGGAAGCGGTAATGGCCTCCAGCACGTTCATCGGCTTATTCATGATCAGGATGCCGGGATGTATGACGTCGCCGAGCACGCCGATCTTGGCGCTATTGGCTTCGAGCAACGCCACGCTCACCTTCGGGTCGATCAAGTACTCGCTGAGGTCGGTGGTCAGTCGCTTGGTCAGTCGCGGGATGGTCATCCCGGCCACTTCCACGTCGCCGAGCAGCGGGTGGTAGACGCTGCCCGTAGGCGAGACCTTCACCCGCTCGAGCGTGTAATCCGGCTGCCCGGTCACGCGAATCGCGATCTCGTCCGCGGGGCCGAGCCGATACGTGTTGTAAAACTCCAGGTAGATGCCTTTGAAGAATTGATCATCTTCTGAAGTCTGCCCGTCGGCGGGCGCCGGAGCTTGCGCGAACACCTGCGGGCGTTGGAGCGCGCACGCCGACACGATCAGCGCGACCGCCAGGCAAATGCGTTCCATATGATTCATCAACTTACTTCTGTTCATAAATCCCCCGAACAACTTCCTCGCTTCAGCGCGAGAAACGCCCGAAGAGCACAGTGCGCGCTGTTTCGAGCAGGATGAGAGCGTCGAGCATCGGCGATTGATTTTTGATGTAGTAGAGGTCGTACTGATGTTTTTCCCGCGCGTCCTCGAACGAAGCGCCGTATGGATAACGGACCTGCGCCCATCCGGTCAGCCCTGGTTTGACCAGGTGACGCTCGGAGTAATAAGGAATTCGTTGTTCAAGCTGTTCGATGAAGACCGGGCGCTCGGGCCGCGGCCCGATCAGACTCATCTCGCCGCGAATGATATTGAACACTTGCGGCAGTTCATCAATCCGCAGTTTGCGAATCCATCGGCCCACGCGCGTAACGCGCGCATCCGCTTCGCCGGCCCAAACCGGGCCGTTCGCTTCGGCGTCCACGCGCATTGAACGGAACTTGATGATTCGGAATGTTATGTTATGAAGTCCGACTCGCTCTTGCATGTAGAAGATAGGGCCGCGTGAGTCGAGTTTGATCGCCAGCGCCGTGAGCAGCATCAGCGGCGACGTCAACAGCCCAATGACGCTCGCCAGCGCCACGTCCATCAGGCGGCGCGCGCGCCTGTAGAGGCGCGCCCAGCGCGAGGCGTCGGCGAAAACCAATTGCCCGAGCCGCAACCGCTCGCCGCCGATCTTACCGGTCAGTTTTTCGTAAAAGGCGTCGGCTTCATCCAACATCACGCCGTCGCGCACTTTAAGTTTGAGCAGCAGATCGAGCGGCAGTCGGCCGCGCCGGTCATGCATCGCGATGACGATTCGGTCAGGGCGATACTGGCTGACGACCGCCTCCAGATTGCGCATTACCCCGACCACGCACGGATTGATCAGGCTTTTCCCGATCTGGGCCGGATCATCACCGACAAATCCGATCACGTCGTATCCTGCTTCGCGGCGCGTGAGCATCTCTCGCGCAATCGTGACCGCGTCCTGCTCGACGCCCAGAATGAGCACTCGATGAGCCAATCGCGGGTGGTCGAGCAGCCATCGGGCCAGGAATCGCCAGGCTGCCATAAACGTCAGCGTCAACAACAGACTGAGCGTAAAGACGCCGCGTCCCAGACGTATCTGCGGCCAGACGTAAAATATCAGCGCGAGCGCCAGTCCTCCGACCACCAGCGCTTGCGAGAGCCGCAGCAGCAGCGCGCCGCGGCGCTGGATCCTGCGAAAATCGTAAAGGTCGAAAAGATAGAACGACCCCAGAACCAGGATGGTCATCAGCAACGTCTTCAGCCATCCAAGTTCGGCGCCGAGCGCGTCGGGCGCCTCGACGCCGTACCGGATATAGACCGACATGAGGCCGCACGAATAAACCAGCGCCCCTTCGAAGATCAAAAGAGCGAGCGGTCGAGTGAGATTCTTCGAGATCATCGTCAATTCCTGTTAAGTCACTACGCGGTTGAGCACGGCCCCGAGGAGGCGCTCTTCATTGAGTAGGGCGACGGCTTTGGCCATTTGACTGGTAGAGGTGCGCCCCTGTCGTATGACGAGCAGTGTCGCGTCCGTGTGAAGTTCGAGCAGTCTGGCGTCAGCCGCCGCCAGCAACGGAGCGGAATCGAACAGGATGAAGTCAAATTCCGGACTCAACGTCCGAATCATCACATCGAAGACAGGCGAGGCCAGCAACTCGGCCGAGTTTTCGACCTGCGCGCGAGTCGGCAATAGATTGAACCCGATCGGTTGCAGCCAGATCATCGCATGACTGGGCGCCAGGCCCTTCGCGACGGCCTCGGCCAGCCCCGTCGCAGAGTCAACGCCGAGCAGGCGCAACGCCGACGGCCTTAGAAAATCACTCTCGACGACCAGCACGCGCTGTCGCGCGCGCGCGAGCGCCGCAGCTAGATTGAGCGTTACAGTGGTACGGCCGTCGCCGTACTGCGCTGAAGCGATTAACAAGCGCTTGAGTTTTCGCGAGGTGGCGGCGGAGATCAGGGAAATGACAAGCCGGTTGTATGGCGCAATGTCATGTGGGTCGAAATCGTTAAATGCGACTAGGCGCGGATCAAGCCGCTTCGGCCGCAGATCCACTTCATACGCGGGATAGGTCGTCCGACGAACTTGGACGGCCGCGCCATCTGCGCGTGGCAGCGCTTCTGGTTCGAAGCGTGGCAGCACTTCTGGTTCGAAGATCGTTTCCGAGGCCGGTTCAGGCGCCGCATAATCTCTCGTAACTCCATCTTCATTGAATTCTTCCATCTCTTGAGCCTTTCCATTCCATGCGCATGTTTCAAATCATTGACTATCGGTTCGCCAGAATCTGAAAAATCTGAGTGCGGTCGAGAACTATGACGAGGACCGGGATTGTTGCGCCGAGGAGCAGCGTTAATCCCAGCCACCGCAGCCCCCACAACACCCGGCGTCGGCCGCGCTGGGATGGCGTCAATGTCTCGGGGATCATCGCCAACACGGGAGTCCCCAGGTAATACCGAACATCGCGGTCGTTGTGGATCAGGAAGAGTCGAGGGACCTCCCGCGCCGAGGCGATCAGTAGCCCCAACGTCAGCGCGATTCCCAGTCCGAACAACTTGAGCAACAGGCGATTTGGCCCGACCGGCGCCTGCTGCGCGAGTGGCGCGTCAATCACCTGAAACACCTCTCCCTTCCGACCGTCATCGCCAAACAGTTTCTGCAGCGAGTCCTGTCTATCCATCAGCCAGTTGTATCGTCCCATTAAACGATCGTATTCGGCCTTCGCTTCATTGAGCTGGGTGGCGCCGGTGGTTTCCGTAATGCCGGCATTGGGCGGTTCTTTTGGCAACTCTTTCAGGCCCCGTGTTTTGCGGCTCCGATCGCGTTGCGTAACTTCCAATTCGGTTTCGAGGCGCTGCAATTCGCGTCGCATCGCGCGAAGTTCACGGCCCTCAGGCGACGCCGAGTTAACAGCCGCGCCGGAGTTCGCTCCGCTGCCCGCTTCAAGCTTCGCGATCTCCTGGTTGATCGCGCCCAATTGAGACTTCGCCTGGATCATCTTGGGATTCTTCTCGGTGGCGGATCTGGCGAGATCTTTGACCTGCCCTTCGACCTCGGCTCTCCGCGCCAGTAGAACGCCGTAAGCGCTGTTCGCCGCAAGGCGGCTGGCGGGCGCGGTGGAACTGACCAGTTTCTCCTGCTCGGCGATCTGCCGCTTCTGCTCATCTATCTGCCGTGTGAGCATGAACTCCTTGTCGCCGAGCGCGTCTAACGAGTCGGCGGCGGCAAGTCGCTGCGCCCGGACCGCCGAAGGGGCGTTGTCGGGGCTCCCGCTTTTGAGAAGCGCCAGATCGCGTTGCGGCGCAAGCTCCTGTAACTGCTTTTCGATCTCCGCGACCTGGGCATGGAACCGTTCGAGTTCCGTCGCGGCTTGCCGCCGTATCGTGGAGTTCGTCTGATCGAAGATCGAAATCAGGTCCGCCACTACGCGCTGGGCGATTACCGGATCGGTGTAACGGTAACTGATAGTCAGTGACTCCGGCGCGTCAGGATAATAATTGCGCATTTTGATATCGATCTTGATCGCCTTGCGCAGGCGCTCAACCAGGACGCTCGGATCGGAGACCACTCCGGGAGCCTGAGGGTAAAGGTCGTAGCGACGGGCGATCTCCGTCAGATTTCCCTGACTGGTCATCCGCTGCGTCAAAGCGGTGAGCGGGGGGCTTGACGGCAGGCGATCATCATTGCCCTGGTTCGTGATGACGATTGACGCGTGAGATTCGTAGATATTGGGAATGCGGCGGATGATCTGCAATGTCGCAATCGAGATAGAAGCGGCCACCAGGAAAATCAGCGGCTTCTTCCCCCACAGGATTCCCAAATATTCAAACAAGCTTCGTGGTCTCATGATTTCCATAATTACCTCGAACTATCGCGATTACCTCTCGGTTCCTCCCTCCTTCTCAGCGATCCCTATGGCCAGACGCGGACACACGAATCCCATAATTGTGTAAACCATAAAGGAAACCTCGTGACGAGGCAGCGTACCGGTTGTTCGGCAGACCTGGGCGCCGTGGGGGCGCCATCAGGTCATGTCCGATATGACGCGGTTATCTATTTGTTCTTCCGGGGGCGGCAGAGGCAAGGAAAAGCTCTGGGTGCAGATCCTTCACCGCTTATCCATTATCAAGTTGAACCTTTTCTACCAACCCTGCTTCTTCACCTTATCTTGCTTTTTTCCTAGCAAAACATCGGGAAAGCGTCCAATAAATGCAAAGACCTATCAGAAGCGATCGAAGCTCTCGCAAGCCTGCAAGAATTGGGCAATCGTGCAAGCCCGCTTCCTATTCAACTAAAAATCGCTGTAATAGCGGCATGGTTAAACGTTGTGTTTCCGAAGACTGAAATTGTTACATATGATATTTCCAGCACTCGCGCTCCATTCGCTTTCGGCCTGTTCGGGTGTGGCTATCTGCAACACCGGATGCGGCCGAAAGCCACAAAATCAATGCTCAATCAGCCTGCTTACGCCAGTTGATTATGGAAGTCATTCATTTTACTTCCCATTAGCAATGAGCTAGTTCCGTCGGGAAATGAAGTCTGCAAGAGATATGCCAATCTGTTTGACGCCGAATTCAGTTATGTCCTGCGAACGAACCACAAGCGCATAACCAATGAACAAGAATGGCGCCGGGGTTAGCTGTTATGAATGAATAGGCGCCGCAGGGCGCCGCAGGACATAAATGACTTCTCTATGTTCTGCGGCGCCCTGCGACGCCTAATCGAAGCGGAGGAAATCGAGAGTGATCGCTGAGGATTATGAGGGACCAGGGAATCGGCGTTTAACAGATGCGAGGCGCCTGCTCGCCGACGAGCATGTCCACGATTCGCGTCCCCCCGAAGGACGTGTCCATCACGACAATGCCGGGCGGTTCAGCGCGCGCCTCGCCGATGATACGCGCCTCGCGCCCTGACGGATGTTCACGCATTCGCGCAACGAGCAGGTCGGCGGATTCGGCCGCCGCCATGGCGATCAGTTTGCCTTCATTGGCTATGTATAGCGGATCGAGGCCGAGAATTTCACATGCGCCTTTGACCTCTTCGCGCACCGGCAAACATTCTTCATCGAGTCGCAAACAGACGTTCGAGCTGCGGGCGATTTCGTTGAGCGCCGTCGCCACACCGCCACGCGTCGGATCGCGCAGCGCGTGAATCCTGGTCGTCGCCCCCAACATCGCTTCGACCAGCGACCAGAGCGGCGCGACGTCGCTCGCTATTTCGGTCTCAAGATCGAGATCGCCGCGCGCGACCAGGATCGTCGTCCCGTGATCCCCCATCGCGCCGCTCAGGATGATCTTGTCTCCAGGGCGGGCGTTCGAGGCCGAGATGTGCGCGTCATGTTCGATCAAACCGATGCCTGACGTATTGATGAAGAGCTTGTCCGCTCCGCCGCGCTGCACGACCTTGGTGTCTCCCGTGACGATCTGCGCGCCGACTTCTTCCGCCGCGTCACGCATTGATTGCAGAACGCGTTTGAGATCGGCGACCGCGAAGCCCTCTTCAATGATGAACCCGGCGGAGAGATAGAGCGGTCGCGCGCCGCTCATCGCCAGATCGTTGACCGTGCCGCAGACCGCCAGACGGCCAACGTCTCCGCCAGGAAAGAAGAGCGGCGTGACGACATAAGAATCCGTCGTAAAAGCGAGACGCGAGACGCGGCCATCCGCCAGTTTTGGCGCGATTTCAAAGACCGCCTGGTCATCGAGCGCTTCGAGCAAAGGGTTGCGGAAGTAATCGAGAAAAAGTCCTTCGACCAGATCATGCATAGCCTTGCCGCCGCTGCCGTGCGCGAGCGTGATGAATTCGTCTTTGATTCTAGGTTTTCTTCGCCGCGCGCGTTCGACGCGTTCAAAGAGTGGTGATGTGGTGAATTCCATGTTCGTTTGCTCGATCGTTTTATAGTGGATTGCAAATGCGTGTACTGAACGGCAAGCGGTACGGTACGGGGAGCGTGAGCGACCTGAGCGCCGACGCCCTTCCGGGCGAAAAGTACCAATCGCGAATCGCGAAAGTTTTGGGTGATAACAAGTCTCACGGTCGGGCTACCGCCGCCGAACGTTCGGCGATCTTCGACAATCGCCCGAAGTTGTAATAGGCGGCGCATGCGCCTTCGGACGAAACCATGCAGGAGCCGATTGGCGTTTCCGGGGTGCAGGCCGTGCCGAAGACCTTGCACTCCCAGGGCTTCTTTACGCCTTTCAATATCTCGCCGCACTGGCAAGCCTTCGGGTCAGCGATGCGCAGCCCGGGCACGGCGAAACGCAGTTCGGCGTCGAACCGGCTATAACCCTTCTTGAATTTCAAACCGCTATGCGCGATCGAGCCGAGGCCGCGCCACTCGAAATAATCGCGGGTCTCGAAGACTTCGCAGATCGCCGCCAGGGCGTTCGCGTTGCCGTCGAGCGAGACGAAGCGCGTATATTGGTTTTCGACCTCGGCCCTGCCCTCGACTATCTGTCTGATGACCATCGCCACTGACTGCAGCACGTCTAACGGTTCGAAGCCAGAAACGACCAGAGGCTTGCCGTAATCACGCGGTGCGAACTCGTAAACGCGCGCGCCGATGACCGCGCTGACGTGACCCGGCCCGACGAAGCCGTCCAGCTTCAGGTCCGGCGAATCGAGCAACGCCTTCAACGCTGGTACGATCATGACGTGGTTGCAGAAGACGCTGAAATTCTCGACCCCTTCTTTCGCGGCGGCCATCACGGTCAGCGCGGTCGAGGGGGCAGTCGTTTCAAAGCCGAGCGCGAGAAAGACTACTTCGCGATCAGGGTTCCGCTTGGCGAGTTTCAAGGCGTCGAGCGGCGAATAGACCGTCCGCACGTCGGCGCTTTCGGCCTTTGCTTGCAACAGGCTCGTCTTCGATCCAGGCACGCGCAACATGTCGCCGAAGGTAGTGAAGATGACGCCTTCGCGCCTGGCGATGGCTAGCGCGTCATCCACGCGACCGAGCGGAATGACGCATACCGGGCAGCCCGGTCCGTGAATCATCCGAATGTTCGGCGGAAGCAGGTCCTCAATGCCATACTTGAAGATCGTGTGCGTATGTCCGCCGCAGACCTCCATCAAATTGAGCGTCGGATCGCCTATCCGCGCCGATAGCCGCGCGATTTCGCCCGCCAGCCGTTTGGCGATTTCGCCATTACGGTATTCGTCAAGATATTTCATAAGCCACTTTCTTCAGCCTGTGAGTAACGAACGATGCCCCAAGAGTTCATGAACCAGATCCCACATCACATGATAGAGCGTAACCTGTGTCTCCTGCACGCGATGGACGCTGGCGGTTGGAACAGTCAGGCAAAAATCCACTGCGCCGCTCGCGATCATCCTGCCGCCGTCGCCGCCCGCATAACCGATTGTGATCAATCCCATCCGCTTCGCCGTCTCGAAAGCGCGCAACAGGTTTTCGGAATTGCCGCTGGTCGAAATGCCAAGCAACACGTCTCCGGCCCTGCCGAGCGCGATGATTTGTCGCGAGAAGACGTCGGCGAAGCTGACGTCATTGGCCACGGCCGTCATCGTCGCCGTGTCGTTCGTAAGCGAGAGCGCGGGCAGCGCGCGGCGCCCGACGGTGATCGGGTGCATGAACTCGGTGGCGACATGCTCGGCGTCGGTCGCGCTCCCTCCGTTGCCGCAGACGAGCAGCTTGCGCCCACGATGGAACGCGCGCGCCATAGCCAACGAAGCTTGCAGAATGGGCCCTTTGTTCTCCTCGAAGAAATGAGTCTTGACCTCGGCGCTCTCGCGGGCTTTCGCCACAAGCGCATAATTCAACGCATCCATCAAATCATCGGACAAACCGCCGCGGCCTTCGCTGCGCTTTTCATCTTCGTGCAGAAACGGGTAAAAAGTTTTCGAGAAATCCTCGTCGGTCTTGCTCATTATTTTAATTTGAGTTCGTGTTCGGAAATTCACTTGTTCGGCCAATCGTATCTCCCGACATGCCAGGCCGGTCATCGCGCCCATTGATTCGAGGAAGTCACACCGGCGAGCTTTTAAACTGATCGAATTCGTCCTGGAATGACCCGAGTTCTTCGAGCAAACGCAATGTCTCAATGGCTTCATGCTCGTCAACTTTGCTCAGAGCGAAGCCGACATGGATCAACACGTAATCACCTACGCCAACAGCGTCAAGCAGCGCGACATTGATATTGCGGCGTACGCCACCCACCTCTACTTTGGCGACGCCGCCGCCTTCATCCACTATCTCGACAACCCTGCCCGGAATCGCAAGACACATTGCTTAAAACCTCGATGCCTTAACCCGCAATTGTAGAAACCGCAGCCACGCTTCCACGCCCTCACCAGTCTTCGATGAAACTTCGATGATTTGCATGCCGGGCCGTACTTGTTGAATGTTGTCGCGCGCGGCGGCCAGGTCGAATTCGACTGCGCCGGCCAGATCAATCTTGGTGATAACGGCTACGTCCGCCGTGTTGAAGATCGTCGGGTATTTAAGAGGCTTGTCTTCGCCCTCGGTCACTGAAAGCAAAACCAGCCGCAACTCTTCGCCCAAATCGTAGCTCGCCGGGCAGACCAGGTTGCCGACGTTTTCGATGAACAGCAGGTCGAGCTCATCAAGGTTCCACCCCTCGAGCGCCCGCTCGATCATCGAGGCGTCGAGATGGCAAACCGCGCCGGTGATGATCTGTTTGACCGGCGCCTGGGCGCGAGCGAGCCGCGCCGCGTCGTTCTCCGTCGCAAGATCGCCGACGAGCGTCGCCACGCGCCATTGCCGCCGCAGCTCCGTCAGCGTCCTTTCCAACAAAGCAGTCTTCCCCGCGCCGGGGCTTGAGACCAGGCTGATAACGCGCACGCCGGCCTTTTGAAAACGATCGCGCAACGCATGCGCCAGCTCGTCATTCTGCTTGAGCGCGTTCCGTCTGACTTCGACCAAGCGAGGCGTTGTGTTCATGAGTCGATCTCCAAAGCAACCAGCTCGATTTCCCTGCCCTGCTCGACCTGCGGGGCCAGAGCGCCGCAAACCGGGCAACATATCCTTTGAATCGAAGGAAGCGCGCGCTCAACTTCGCATCTCGGACAGAAGATTGTGGCGGGAACTTCTTCGATGACCAGACGCGAGCCTTCCAGCGCTGTGCCCTCGCATGCCAATTCGAAAGAGAAGAGCAACGCTTCTTTGGCAACCCCGGAAAGCGGCCCCAGCTTAAGATACACGGCGTTGACCTTGACGGCGCCGTGGCGCAAGGCCTCTTCCGTGGCGCCTTCGATGATGCTCATTGCGATGGAAAGCTCGTGCATCGTTCCTTCGGTATTAACTGAACGGCTTCATTCGCCCGACGCGTAAGCCAGAATGTCGAACGAGAGTTGGACTTCGTCCTTGAGTTTGAGCAAGCCGCCGGCGACGGAAATTGGGCGAATGTTGAAATCTGCCAGCCGCAACGGGAATCCGCCTTGGGCGCGTAGTTCATCCCCCTCAATCAGCGCCGTCGCATCAATCGCGAGTTCACGCGTCACGCCGCGCAGCGACAGATCGCCAGCGACTGCCGCCTGGTATCGGCTTTCAGCCACTTGACGCGCCGTGACGTTTGCGCTCCGAAAAACGATCTCAGTGTAACGGGTTGCTTCGAGTAATTCTACGCGAGTAACGCGTTCGATCTCACGCCGGTCCTTCTCACTCATGTCGTCAATCACAGTGAGCGAGTCGGCTCGCGCCTTCATCCATACTGAAGCGGCGCGCGGCGCGGCGGGATCAAACTCAGCTTCGCCCTCAAAGCCGCGGATGGCGAGCCTCGGGTTGTGCCCGAAGGCCGAGAGCAGCCCTTTGGCGAAAGCCTGCGCGATGAATCGGCTCCGGCTCGCGTCAACGCGGTATCGCATGGCGCCCGCCTCATCGCAGCGCGCGCCGCACCGCGCGTCGCACCACCTCGGTCGTCAGTCCGTAAACGAGGTGCGAGGCGATGGCGTATGCATGCGTCGAGGGCGGATACTCTGTGGGCGGTTTTGACAGGCCGAGCGCCGGCGCAATCAATTCATCCGCGACCAGCCAGACAGCCGCGCCGAACGGCAAGCCCGCGCCGGCGGTCGCCGCCGGTAACATCTCCGCCGTCACGCCATAGATGGCGCCCGACGCCACGCCCATCGCGTAATGAACGACCGCGCCAGCCGCCTCCTTCTCGCTTTCGGCCAGCCTATGGCCGAAAACGTCTTCAGAGACCACGCTGGCCGCCCTCACTGCCGCGTTGTCACTTTCCCGATCTCCGCCGCGTTCCCGCAGCGCGCGCGCAACGCCGTGTCGCGGCGAGCCTTGCTGCAAAGATTGGGCGCCATGCGACCTTTCAATCCCGTGAGTCTTCCTGCTCCACAGCGCCTGGAACTGATTCATCACCCAGGAAGCGGCAAGCCCTCCGGCGGCGCCAGCCGCCAGCCCCTTCCACAGTTTGTGGCCATTGCGTTTGATGATGATGATTCGCATACGCCTTGCTCACATCGTGCTGATACGGATGTATCGCCTGACATCAGGAATCATTCTGATCACTCCAACTCCGGCGACAGCCAGCGCCGCGCCGCCGATAATTTTCCACATCCGACGATTGGACTTTTTCCTGCGGCCAATGCCGAAGGGGTAAATATTTATATTGAATCTCATCGTTACCAGCCTCCCTCAAAAATAGTGGTTGGGGCCTGGTGGTTGGTGGTTGGTTCGCTTAACCTCAGGCGCCAATGTTCACGAACCGCCCACCAACCACCAGGCCCCAACCACTAACCACTTTGTATTTCCGCGACGAGCGATTCGACCATTTCGACCGCTTCATGCACAGCCGCCTCCACTGTTTCACTGAGCCCCATCTGGCCTTCTTCCGGGCCAAACGTCTCCGGCTCGCAACCCACCAACAGAATCCGCTTCAACTCGCCGTTCATTGACTGCGCCAAGCCGAGCGCGCGCATCGGATTCATCGCATGAGCCTCGACCGTCATCGCCTGCGCGCCCGGTTCATTCAGTTCGTTCAAGTCCGGTTCGATGACGTAGAGAGCGCCCGGGGCGCCGCCTCGCGGAACAGCGTCTATCAGGATCGTCGCGTCGTAATCATCCATCATCGCGTAAGCCAGATCGAAGCCGCGAACGCCGAAATCAATCACGCGCACTCCGTCCGGCAGCTGGCGTTGCGCCAATCGCTGAGCCACCACGCAACCGAAGCCGTCATCGCCCAGAAAAATGTTTCCGATGCCTGCGATCAGAATTTTTGGCGCCGTCATTCTCCTCCCGGCTGCGCCGGCTCGATCTCTTCCGGCGCAAAGAAAAAACGATGGCCTGGGCGCCGCAACATTCCCAGGTCTTTGCCGGGATCGTCGTCCACGATCACCGCGAAGTGGATCCGGCCTTCGTAATCCTGCTCGATGGCCTCGACTGTGGCGGCGCGCCCGGCCAGCGCAATGTCAAAGATGTCGCCGCCGGCTCGCGGTTTCAGCCGGACGTGATCGCCACGCCTGAGTTCGACCCCGCCGACCTCGGTCGATTCCAGCGTCGTTCGATCCTCCAGCAAATCTTCTGGCAGCAAATCTTCTGGCAGCAAATCTTCTGGCAATCTCCAATTCCAATCGTTCATCGGACGTCGCCCTCGCCCATTTGCAAACTGCGCGCCGCCCCATGCAGCTTCATCAGTTGCTCGGCGGGCATCGATTCAGTCCGCTCCAGAATCCGCCGCGCGCGTTCGTCCCCATCGCGCATCTCGCGTTTCTCTTCGTCCGTCAGCGTCAGGATGCGCAGAGTCAGCATCTCGTCAATTTCCGTCCCGTCGAAGAAATCGCCGGCGCTTTCGGGCGCGATCTGCGGGTAGTCGTAAAGGATGATCGGCGAGGCGAGCATCGTGTCGCGCTCTCCTTCAGCGCCTACCAACACCGGGTATGTCCCGATGTTGTGGCACGATCCTGCCACATCGCGCAACGGTTCAGGCGGATCGAGCAGCGAAATGAATTCGCCGCCGCGCGCGCTCAAGATGGCGTGAGTCGAAATCAGCGAGCGCTTTAAAGCCTCATCACGGCTCACAGCCGGCGCGTCCGCCAGCGGCGTCAGGTTCATGACGCGCGTCGTGATTTTGAATACCCGCTCCGCAACCTGTTGGGCCTCGATTTCAATATTCCCATTGATCGATTCCTGCCTCCCTCGGCCACCCCGCGCCAATGGATCACACAAGGCTCCGCTCGATCGCTTCACCGGAAAGTCGAATGGCGCCTGCAGAGGCGCGACGAGCAGATCATCCATTCTGAGCGCGGGCGCATTCACTTCACGCCCGACCGCCTCCTGCCAGCCTTCGCGCGCCGTCAGATGTAGAAACCGCACGCGCACATCGAACGCCATCCGCCAATTACTCGCCGCCAGACACTCGGTCTGCGCGCAGAAAAGTTCATCATGCGCCAGGCCGTAATCACGCGGATAGACTACGCCGAAATTGAACCGCTGGCGGTTCTTGATCGCCGAGGGCCGGTATGGGTAGAGCATGTAACCTTCATAGAGCACGGCGTTAGCGATTCTTTCGACGAGTTTGAGGTCCATTAGTGAGTGGTCTCCTTCGCGTTCGGCTCTTCGAGCTCAGGTTTCATCATCTCCGCGCTCACGTCCGGGATTGCTCTCTCCAACGCCTGCTCGAAGGTCGGAATGCTACGGCGCACTTTGTATCTGTACAACCTGTCGAAGGCGTCACGCCGCAAACACAGCCAGGCGCTGTTTGGATAGTACATGTCCATCAACTCTCGCCACACTCGCACAGGCAGCCGGTAGCGCGCCTCCTTCTCCCAGGGAATCTGCGTCACCTGCAACGCGCCGGTTTCCGTCATGTAAAAGATCGTCCCACTGAAGAGCAGCAGGAGCGGGACTTCGCCTTCTTCCAAGCCGGCGAAATATTTCGTGGCCGCCACGTTGAAATCGAAAGTGCACTGTACCGGCAAATCAACGACCGTGGCTTCGGCGAAGGCGGGAACCACGACGCTTGCGTTAGTCCACAGCATGGTGCGCAGCGTGCGATCCCACTGCTCCGGCTCGCCGAACAAGTCGAGCAACCGATCCTGCTCTTCGGGATCGTAGCGCCGACGCGCCACTTCGAGCATTATCTGGCAGCGCAAAATCACCGCCTCCGTCGGTTCGCCAGTCGTGTTGGCGACTCGCAGTTTGAGATTCAGCAACGGGGCCGCCGCGTAAGGCTGCGGCGCTACGCTTTCAATCTCGAATTTCATTTCCGGCACGCGGCGCCTCCTCCCTGACTTCATATGAACGCGTTTTCAAATCGGCGAAGAACCACCCGATTTCTTTCCAAACCTCCTCGCCCCCGGACAGCCCTCGCCAGTTCGCGCGGATCAGCCCCACCAGCCTGAAGCATTCGTCAATCGGCGCGATGAAATAATCAGGCGCGCCGGCGGCGCGCCCAGTGCGATTAACGAGCAACCCCTCGACATCCGACGACATACGCTCCAAAGCCGGATTGTCTCGCGCGATCTCATCCCACATCGCTAGGTCGAGCAGTGATTCCGTCGGCCCGGCCGGACTCGGATAAAGCGCCACGACTCTGCCCGTCGGACTGCTATGAAAAAAGAAGGCAAGTTGGATAGGGATCAGCAGCCCTTCCCATTGCGCGTCCGTCAGCCGAAAGTCCGACAGATAAAGGATGCGTCGCGGCACGCGCCGGTACGAGGTCTCGCCCCGATTTCCGAACAGTATCGCGCAGGCGTCGCAGACACAGACCAACCGCCGCTGTTCGGGTTCAATCAGGTGCTGATGGACTTCGCCCAATTCGGCGCTACAGAAATCGCATCGCTCGACCACCTTCCCTGCGGGGGCGAAACGCCGTAGCGCGGCGAAGGCGCCATTCGGTGATGTTCTTTCAACCAGATCCATCTATAAAATTCGAGAAAAAGATTTTTCGCCCCGAATGAACACGAATATTCACGAATGGAAAAAGCAAGGGAAGCAACCGACGGATTGGTCAGTATATGTTCATTCGTGTTCGCGTGGCGAAAATATTTTCCTGATGATTCCAGCTTCAAGCCGGCGGGATGTAGACCATCCTCGGGTCAATCGGCTTCATCTTTTCCGGGTTGATGCCGGTGACGTCCTCAGGCGTGGTTTCAGCCTGCGTGCGCCGATGTATCCGGCGATTGTCTCTCCCCGCGGGCATTCTGATCTCTTTCTCTCGCTCGGCCTCCGAATGAGGCATCGGCCTTTCCGGCGCCTGTCGAGGTTTAGCCATGAGTTTCTCCTTTCACTTTTACTTGCGGAGGGGTCCGGTTCGGCGGCCCGACGCTCGCGCATTGGTCGTAGCCGCCATTGTTCGATACTCCCTCCAATTGCACGAGGCCATGCGCCGTCGCCGGCGTCTTCAGAGCGATCTGGCCTTCGGTTACGACCTCCGTCACATCGGGCGCCGCTTCATAGATCGCGCGTTCAATGGCCAGTTTGAGCGTCATCGTCGACGAAGAACAACTACGGCAACTTCCCACGAGCCGCAGCCTGACCATTCCATCAGTCACGCCCAGAAGCTCGACGTCGCCGCCGTGCGACTGGAGGAAGGGACGCGTCTCGTCCAGCGCCCTCATCACCCGAGTTTCCAGGTCATGCGGGTGCAGCCCGTAAAGCAGCAACAGGCCGGCCACCAGATCGTCGCAAGCGAAATCGTCCATCAGGGCATAGCCTGAGGCGCCGGTCCGCGCCACGATCTCCATCAGCCGATCCAGCCCGGCTCCGTGCAGTTCCATCAACGACTGCGCTAAATTCAGCGCATCCGCCCGCACATCCGGATCGGGCGCCGCCTCGATTCGGGCGATCAACCCCTCAATGCGCTGACCCAGTCGCTGGAATGCTTTCTCTTCACTCATCGTAGGTAAGTAGGCGCCTTGCGAGTAAACAACCCGCGCCACACTTTTACGCCGCAAAACTATTACCCAGGCGCGGATTATTTAATGAACCCGAACATTGGCGAATGGCGCGTTTCCAACGTCTTGCCAGCGCCCAGATACATATGCACGCCGCAGGGCAGGCACGGGTCGAAGCTGCGCACGGCTCGCATGATGTCTATGCCTTTGAATTTGTCCGGCCCGTTTTCTTCAAAGATCGGCGTGCCCTGCACCGAGTCTTCATACGGCCCCGGCGTGCCGTAGATGTCGCGCGGGCTGGCGTTCCATGGGGTCGGCGGATACGGATGATAGTTGGCTATCTTGCCGTCGCGGATCACGACGTGGTGCGAGAGCACGCCGCGCACCGCTTCGTGGAAGCCGCAGCCGATGGCTTCCTCCGGAACTTTGAAATCGGACCAGGTCTTGTTGTGACCCGACCGCACCTCGCCCAGCGCCTGTTCGCAAAAATAGAGCGCGCAGGCCGCCGCGTAGGCCTGGAAGTAGGTTCGCGCGCGGTCGCGTTCAATGGCGTTCGACCATTTCGGGATCTTCCACTCGAACGAGACTTCGGGCAGCGTCGCCGTCTTTGGCAAATTGATCATCACGCTGGCGCCTGTGGCTTTGACATAGCCGATGTCCACGAGTCCGTTGACCGCCGTCGCCCACAATCGCGGCAATGGCCCGCCGCCGGTGTCGAGCGCCAGGTAATCTCCCGTGCGTTCGTCATACCATCGCGGCGACATCACCCATGTGTATTTGTCCTCGAAGTCGCGCTTCTGCGGCTTGGGAATCGTGGTCTGGTTCCAGGGATGGCGCTGGGACACGGGATTGCCGAGCGGATCGTGGCTGACAAAGGTCTCGCCGCTCTCCCAATCATCGTAATAGGAGCTCCCGAGCAGGATGCGGATGCCGAGGTTGATCTTGACCAGGTCGTTGGTGACGACCTGGTTGTCAACGATGACGCTCGGCGTGACATACATCGCTCGGCCCCATTCTGACATGTTCCGGTATGTGTAATCGCAGACGTAAGGATCGTTGAACGACCCCCAGCAGCCCAGTAGCACGCGGCGCTCGCCGACCTTCTCGTAACCGGGCAACGCTTCGTAAAAGAAATCGAAGAGATCGTCATGCAGCGGCACGACCTTTTTCATAAACTCGACGTACTTCATCAGCCGCACCAGGTAATCTGTGAAGACCTGGACCGTGCCCGCCGTGCCCACGCCGCCGGGATAGAGCGTCGAAGGATGGACGTGACGGCCTTCCATCAGACAGAACATTTCGCGCGTCAGCCGGCTCATTTGCAGCGTCTCGCGATAAAACTCGCCGCTGAACGGATTGAGCGCGGTCATAATGTCGGCGATGGTTCGGTAACCATGTAGCCTGGCGTTCGGCGCTTCTTTCCGCTGCGCCTTCTCCCACACGCCAGGGTTGGTTTCTCTGACCATCTGCTCACAGAAGTCCACGCCGACCAGGTTATCCTGATAGAGGTTGTGATCGAACATGTACTCCGCCGCCTCGCCGAGGTTGATGATCCATTCGCCCAGGTTCGGCGGCTTTACGCCGAAGGCCATGTTCTGGGCGTAGACGGCGCACGTTGCATGGTTGTCGCCGCAGATGCCGCAAATTCGGCTGGTGATGAAATGGGCGTCGCGCGGGTCTTTGCCCTTCATGAAGACGCTGTAGCCGCGAAAGATCGAAGAAGTGCTGTAACACTCTTTAACCTCTCTGTTCTTGAAATCAATTTTGGTGAAGATGCCGAGGCTGCCGACGATGCGGGTGATCGGGTCCCAATTCATCTCCACCAGCCCTTCGGTTCTGGGCAGAACCGATTTCATCGGTTTAGTCGCAGTAGCCATAATCCCCCTCCTTCGGATCAGCGCTGCGAGCGGTAGCCAGCGTGACTTCCTCGATAATCGACTCAGGGAACCATGCTCGCTACCGCTCGCGGCGCTGATTAATACGTTCGCGGCCGATAGCCCGTGGTGAGGCGCGGCCCAGGATGACGCCATTTCGGCTCATTGTTGGCGGTATTGTTGGTGATGCTGCGCAACCTGCGGATAAGCCCTCCGTAGAAGCCGACCGCGCCCGCGGAAAACGTCGCGCCCGGCGGCTCGTCCATAAACGGCATGAACTTATCCGGGAAGCCGGGCATGGTGCAGGCGATGCAGATACCTCCGACGTTCGGGCAACCACCGACGCCGCGCATCCATCCGCGTTTGGTCACGTTGCAGTTGACCACCGGACCCCAGCAGCCGACTTTGACCAGGCACTTGGGCGAGCCATATTCACGGGCGAAATCGCTCTGTTCGTAATAGCCCGCGCGGTCGCAGCCTTCATGCACAGTCTTCCCGAAGAGCCACGTCGGTCGCAGTCTTTCGTCGAGCGGGATCATCGGCGACAGGCCCGCCGCTTGATAAAGCAGGTAGAGCACGGTCTCCATAAAGTTGTCTGGCTGCACCGGACACCCTGGCACGTTAACAATCGGGATGTCGGCGACTGAACGAAAGTCCCAGCCAAGATAATCGGCCAGTCCCATGCAGCCCGTCGGATTGCCTTCCATCGCGTGAATGCCGCCGTAGGTGGCGCAAGTGCCGGCGGCGACCACCGCCCACGCCTTCGGCGCCAGGCGGTCAATCCATTCGCAGGTCGTGATCGGCTGCCCCGTCTCCCGGTCAGTGCCTTGCGCCGCCCAATAGCCTTCGCGCTTGATCCTCTCGTTCGGAATCGAGCCTTCGACGACAAATATGAAAGGATCAAGCTCTCCCCGTTCGGCGCGGTAGAAATAATCCATGAATTCGTCGCCGACCTCTTTGGCCAGCACCGGGTTGTGCAGATGCGCTTTCGGCAGTCCGGGAATCGCGCCCAGGATCACGTCTTCGATGCTGGGCTGCTCGGCGTTGGTCACCGAGATCGTGTCGCCGTCGCAACCCAGACCGGCCGTCAGCCAGACGATATGCGCTTCCTTAACGTTTGGCGGACGCTCACTCAATGTCGACGCCATTGTCGCCATGTTTGTCCCTCCCTCTTTTCACAATCGCTCCCGATTAATGCTCGGATTCATTGCGACTCCCGACGCGGAAATTTTTCGCGATGACGACTTGACCTGAATCGCAATCAGCGCTGATCTTCATGTACCGCTTGAATAGGGAACGAGTTTGATAGCCGATCCCGGCTCCCGCCTCGGAAGTCCTCGGCCGGGAGAACGCCTCTTACAATCAGGCTGCAACTCTTTGATCCAGGTGATCCTATATCTGAGTTTCTCACTCAGTCGGTACATTACCGCACCTTGCTCATGAAAAAACGTCATTGTCGTTTCGGAGGGCCCGTCCGGCGTGGGGCTTTGACAATGTCGCCCTGATTGCCGAATCGATGCCCGGACTGTGGCCGCTCAGCCGCAATAATGCCCAGTTCCGGGCGCCGTTTTCGGAGGAGCGCTTCCCCTATCCAGCTGTGTTCGTCAAAATGTCGGACTTGGAAGGCGATGTAGAAATTGAACGTTCATCGAAGAGGTAATCTGAGCGAAGTTCCGGCCAGCGTTGACGCCAACATAGTGTTGGTCATAATTTGCGCTCCATTGGCTTACGGTGTTTTGTTCACGCGCATCAAAAGCTTAACCGAGCTGTGAATGCTGAAAAGCCGCGTCATCTTCCGCTTCCGGCCTCCTTAAGCCGATGAACTCGAGGCCGGCCAGAACCGCCACGACGGCGGCCTGGAAGAGAACGAAACAGAGGCCGAAAATATTCGGCGTCACCCAGCCCTCCAGCAAAATCAAAATGCTACCGAGCGCCCAGAGAGCGTTTCCAAACACAGTCGCCCAGGCGAGGAAGGTTGCGGTTTTCACGCGCGTCCCGACGTACAGGAAAAATCCGGAGAATGGGAAGAGGCTCAATCCCGCATAGAATAAGAGTGGGGCCGGCAGCTCCAGAAGGTCACTGAGCCTTGTAGAGATAAGCGTCATCAGTAGCCCCATGACGGCGCATGTCGCCGCATCGACCAGAAGGGTTGCGCGAAATAACTTGGAGATGTGAATCGTCTGCATAATATTCTCCTCTCATCTCACGGCGATGGATTTAACCTTTGTAAAGGTTGCGCCGTGTTCGCGCTCATCATCTTCGAGAGAGCGCGCGCAAAACAATTACCTTCGAGGTAATGAAGCGAAATAATCGCCCTGTTTCTACAAGTCTCACGGTCGTACTGTTTAGGAGTGGATTGATCGTTCGTGGGATTTTTCGTTTTCGAAATCTGGCGTTGGCGATAGCGACGGCTGGAAAAGCCCGGAAATGGGACACTTAGGAGAGACCCGATCAGAGTAGTTTTCAGCTACTAGATATTACACAATAGAAATCACCGGAACGCGCTAGCTATCGCCATCATCCTATCGCGGCCAGAGCAATTGCCAGCGTTGTTCTGCGGCGGCGCCGGCCAGGCGCGTCTCCAACAACTCTTCGTATTTCATTTCGTGATAAGCGATGGACGCGCGACGCAGCAGGTATGCCAGGTCGCGTCGCGCGTTCTCCGCCTCATTGATCTGCTGGTGCGGCCATTCCCGCGCGGGGTCGGCGTACGGCGTCAGGTAATCGAGCGCGCGACGAATGCCGCGACCGTCCTTTGTTTGATAACCGTAAAGATCAACGCCGACTTGCCTGCCCGCTTCGGCCAGAGTCATCAGCGCCACCAGGTTGAACGCCGAATAGCCAAGCGAGCGCGTGCGCTGCAACTCCTGCGGCTGTTCGCCGTCAGGCTCGATTTGCCATGCGATGCGGTCGCGCGCAGCCTCGGCGGTCTTGCGAGCCAGTTCCTTGTCGCCGATGAAGAGCGCGAAGCAGGCAAGTTGCGCGGCGTACCAACTTCCGTGATTGTTCTTCGCCTGCGCTTCGTCCTTGCCGTTCGCGCTGGTTTGCATCCAGCTGACGAATTCGCGGAACCACGCCGCCAACGCCCGCTCGTCCTCGGCCGTCCAGGTCCGCGAACCGCTGATCAATCCCGCCGCATCCACCACTTTGATGAACTGACGACTTTCGATCAGCCCAGCGCCGCGCCCGTCGTTGTGGCCTGGCACCGCCTGGGCATAGCGAAAATTCGGGTTCATCTTTGTCGCCGGATCGAGAAACCACGCCCGGATGAGCAGCCCCGCGCGTTCGGCGTAACGCTCCTCGCCGGTGAAGTAATAGGCGATGGACAGCGTCTCAACGGCGCCGGCCATGGCGACGATCGTCGGCGCGTCTGTGCCTCGTTTGCTGTCTGGATTGGTTTCGCCGTCGCGGCGAATGTAGGGCAAGCCGTCTTTGCTCTTTGGATCGGGCCACCAGTATGGCGCGAGCGATAGGTAGTCATGTTTGTCGCCACCGGGCGGCGTTACTTCCTTCCGCGTGACGGAAAACGGACCGGCCTTGAGCGCATTGTCGGCGTCGCGAAGCAACGCCTCTATCGCGGGGCGCGTCGCGGCGTCGGTCAAATGCGATTTCGTCTGCCGCAGCCGCGCAGCGTCGAGCGAGCAAAGCCGCTGCCCGGCTTGCCACGCCGCTGCTGATGAAGCCAAAAACAAAACCAAAGACAAACTTATCGCCAGCTTCATGGCTCGTCCTCCTGCGCGAACAAGGGCGAATGGCGCTGCGCTGTATGAAAAAGATTTTCGCCGCTACGAGTTAGACCGCCTGCGGCGCCAGGATCGGATGGCGATATCCGCGGCCTTCGGCATTTCTGAAACCGCGCGTCGTAATTGCGTATCCAGGTCGGCCGCGCCTTGTTGCGCTCTGTCACTGCCGTAAGCGGCCATTAGAAGCTCCTGCCGTATCCGGTTACGCTGCCAGACCAGATTGTCGTCGATCATTGCCGTCGTGACGCCATAATCAGGGTTCTCCTTGTAAAACTTGGCGGCGTAATCACGATAGCGTTTCAGCAAATCATCGTCGACGGCGTACTCATTCCCTTTCATCTTGTAGCCGTAGGTGATTCCGTTGAGCTTGTACTGCTGATAATGTTCCACCTGACCTGAGACCAGTTCGCGCACAAAGAGATCAACGGCGTGGTACAAACGGCCTTGTACCGGCGTAGTTGGCGCAGGGCCGTCGATTTTGACGTCAGGTTCAATGCCGCCGCCGCCATAGACCGAGCGACCGAGATCAGTCTTTTTTATGTCGGTTGGCGGATTCGCCGCGTTTCGCGCGTCGCCATCGGCGCTGCGGCGATAGTAATATTCGAAGAGTGACCCCTTTGAATAATCGCGCTGAATCAGGCGGCCGCTCGGAGTATAGTAATGTCCGGTAGTCAGAAGGAGCCCACCGCCGTTTAAAAGCGGGATTATGTTTTGGACAAGTCCTTTGCCGAAACTCGTTTCGCCCACAATCAATCCACGGTCATGATCTTGAATGGCGCCGGCTACGATCTCTGATGCAGACGCCGAGAACCGGTTGATCATCACGATCAGCGGGAAATTCTCCGTCGCCCCATTCTCCGCGACGGCGATTTTACCGTTGTCGGGTCCGCTGCGTCCCCGCACCGAGACGATCGTTTGGCCTCGTTGTAGAAACTGATCGGAAACGCGAATGGCTTGATCCACATAGCCGCCACCGTTATCGCGGAGGTCAAGAATAAAGCTGTCGGCGCCGTCCTCGCGTAACTCGGCCATCGCTCTCCGCAACTCCTGATTTGTTGTCGCCGTGAAACCGCGGGTTAGACCGATATAGCCGATGTTCGGTTTTATGAGGTAATAACATGGGATCGATGGGCGCCAAATGCTGTCACGGGTAATTGTTGTCGTCAGCGGTTCCTGGACTCCCAATCGCTTCACCGTCACCACAACCTTTGTCCCCCGCTCTCCGAGCAATAACTGAGTCACCTGATCAGACCTAAAGCTCGATGTGTCCTTGCCGTCAACGGTGACAATTTGATCCCCATAGCGAAATCCGGCTCTGGACGCAGGACTGTCCTTAAAAGGCTCAATCACATAGGTCGCTTTATTGATTGTCCGAACGCCTGCGCCGATGCCGTAATACTCGCTATTCTGTTTATCCGTGAATTCCCGAAAGTTCTTCGGATCTAAGTAATCCGAATGAGGATCAAGCGATTTGAGCATGCCCTGGAGCGATGATGTGGTCAGTGCTTCGTCATCAAGTTGTTCAATGTATTTTTCGTGGATAATATCGATCGCTTTCTGAACTTGATTGATGACCTTTTGTCTCGCGGCCGCTTCCTGCGCATTAACCACGGTGGTGGTCGGGAGCAATACGCAAATGAGAATGGCCGATAAAGTAAAGACCAAATGTTTCTTTCTGTTCTTATGCATTTCTTTATCCATCCTTGTCGGGCCTTGTTGGGCCTTGTCGAGAAGCGCTGAATCAATCTGAAACCGATGACGACTTTCCGGAACGAAGCGCGATTCTATCATGTGGATCGCGTGAGTTAATAGTTCTCAACCGGGGCGCACGGCAGCGCTGCTTGAGACTCCCTGCCCCCCAACGCTCGATCTTCTTACCACTTGTATTTCAACACCTTACGAAACTCAGTTAGAACCTATGCCATGGCGGGGTCACTGATTCCGGGTTTCCCCGTTTCCACCCGGCCGGCGTACCGTTTTTCAAAGCCTTCGACCCCGGAGATTTTGAGACTAAAATCGTACCAGTTCGAACTGCGCCCCAGATCCAGCAGGATCCTGGCTGTTCCGGCGGGAGCAATGACTTTTGTTTGCTTTGCTTGTTTGTACGCCAGGTCCCTGATTTCCACCGTGTAGGAATTATCACGGTCGGGATTCGCAATCTGCAGTTCTATTTTCCCGGTTGGTCGCCCTTCCCCAGCGCGTTCATACTCGCATCTCACCACCACGGGCGGATCATTCGGGCTTCCGACATACTCACGGTAGAAGCCGTTCGGCCCATATACACGGAGATGATATTTCTGCGTTTCAAACTCATTCAGCGGCCATTGATCTGTGAGGCGATCCCCAGCCGCCACCGCGTAATCCCAGGTTCGGACGTCCTGATAGGAATCCGGCTGGTCGAAGCTTTTGTATCTTCCGGGAGCGTATACCTGAAATGGGGATCCGGCCGCATCCCCTCCAAAGATCTCGTTCCCCGCGTGAAATTCAATTCGGAAACTCTTTTTATCGTCGCTCAGATTCCCGTCAGCATAAAGCTGGTAAGGCAACGGGCATGAGGGTCGGGTTCCCTTTTCCTGCCTCGGCAGAAGCGTCGTAGAACCAGGGGCACGGTTAATCTGGTCGATCTCGGATTGCGTCAATCGCCGGAAACCTGCGGGCGGCCGTTTGAACTGCGCCTTATGAATTCCTTCCAGCGCGGAGTCTTTTGAAAGATAAGCTGGAAGAGGAATTTTTTCTCCATGGTAAGGGCGAAAGACGGAAGTCAGATCACCGCAGACTGTCCGTCTCCAGGAGCTGATATTTGGTTCTACAATTTTGCGCCCGGTTTTATGGCTCAGAAGTTTCTCCAGAAATTGCAGCGCCGAAGTGTGATCAAATACCCGCGAACAAACCTGCCCACCACGGCTCCAGGGAGAAGCAATGACCAGTGGGACGCGATACCCGAGCCCGATAGAACTCTCCCGCGCCTCACGCGCTGGTTTTCTCTTCAAATCCTGCTCCAATGTCACATATTCCACCGCGGCATCGATGCTTTTGGAAGTTAAACCGGCGCCTGGTTTGTCCGGATGCGGCGGGGTAAATGGCGGGACATGATCAAAGTATCCGTCATTTTCGTCATACGTCAGAATAAAAATGGTCTTTTTCCAGACTTCCGGATTGCTGGTCAGGATGTTCATGGCTTCTGAGACGTACCAGGCTCCATACCACGCGGCGCCAGGGTGATCGGAAAAGTTCTCCGGCGCAACCAGCCAGGAGACCGTCGGCAGACGGCCCTGCTTTACATCTTCCCGGAATTGATGGAAGACGTCGCCCTTCGGGACTTTCAGTTCCCGAAGCGTTTTGTTATCCCGGTAGCGTAATTCCGTCAATTGATGATAATGCGGGTCCCTGTGATTGGTTGTAAACGCCTTTTGATGGATGCTCTTTTCGCGCGGCGAGAGCTGTTCATATTTCTCCGCCGTATAATTTTTTTGATCTTCGATCGAGATCTTTAACTCCGCCCGCGCCCTCTCCAATTGCCTCTTCAGCCTCACGGCCGACTCGTCCGTCTCGGCCAGCGAGCGAAGCTTCTCTTCCATCGCCGGAATTTCTTTCGTCAATCGCGCGATCTTTTTTGGCAGGGCCTGTATATAGGCGGGTAAAAATTTGACGTTGTATTGAGCGAAGTATTCGATGGGGTTGTCGCCGAAATTCGCAAGCCAGGCGTCCTCTTCTCCTTCAAATTCTACCCCAACGCTGAGCTCGTTCTGATAAATTTTCCACGAGATGTTTTGCTCTTCCAATCGCTCCGGAAAGGTCGTCCAACGAACCTGGCTGTCGTAATCCGCGTCCTCGTTCAGCACATTCGCCGGAGAATTCCGATTCTGTTCTTCCCGAATGGTTCCGGTCCATAGATACAATCGGTTGGGCGTGGTTCCGGTCAATGAAGAACAAAAATTCTGATCACAAACAGTAAAAGCATCAGCCAAGGCGTAATAAAAGGGAATATCCTCACGGGTATAAAATCCCATTGTGAGCGGCATGTCTGCGTATTCCTTATGCCCCGATCGCTTCGTGTCCAGCCACCGGTCATACCTGCCTGCATTCCTGGCGTCCACCTGATTGGTCCACGAGTGCGGAAGCGATCCCATCCAGGTCGCGTTCGTATCTTTGATGTTCAACCGGAATGGGGCGTAGGTCTCTCCCTCCGCGTTCGTCTGAAGCCAGACCGGATTCTTGTTCGGCAACCGGATGGCCCTCGGATCATTGAAGCCGCGAACCCCTCGCAGCGTACCAAATGAATGATCGAAGGAACGATTTTCCTGCATCAGAATAACTACGTGCTCGGCGTCGAGATAGCTGCTCCCTTCTTTCGGGTCGATCTCTACTGCTCGCGCGATCGAAGATAAAAGTACATCCGAAAAACCGGCCGATGCCGACGCCATGGCCGCTTGCTTGAGAAAGTCTCTTCGGGTCTTTTTCATAGTCTTTGAGTTTGCGTATCTTTTCCCTTTCACACACCGTCGCCCCTCCGTTGAGATGGTTCATCTCGTCTCCGGATTTGAGGCCTCGATTTTTTTTGAAAGGAGAAAATATCAGAGGCGCCTATGAAATAGCCAACCTTCCATGCGCATTTCCCGCCTCAAATTCGTTTTCGCATCGATCTTGTCAAAAATATAAGATCGAACGGAGAGGAAGAAAACAGCGGTTATGATGACAAGCGCCTAAAAGCCCCCGGGACTCCGGTTCAATCCCGCCTCACCTGTTGACACCCGACTGGTAAGCCCTTATCCTCTGCCCTGTCGAAACACGAGAGGTGAACCATGGCGAAGAAAAAGAAGACAGACATGTTGCAGGGCATGCTCGACCTGCTGATCCTGCGGACGCTGCATCAGGGATCGCTTAACGGCTGGGACATTATGAATCGCATCCAGCTCGTCTCGGGCGAGGTGTTTCGCGTCATCCCGGGCTCGCTTTATCCGGCGCTCCACCGGCTGGAGGCCGGAGGGATGGTCAAAGCCGAGTGGGGCGCTTCGGATAACAATCGGCGCGCGAAGTTCTACAAACTGACCGCCGCCGGGAAAAAACAGCTTGATGCGGAGTGGGAGACATGGAAGCGGTTGTCGGGCGCGGTCGAGCTGATCCTGCGAGATGCCTGATCACACAGAGAATTGACATCCTCTCCACCTAAGCCTGACGGCTGTAGGTGGAGATTCCTACGCTGAACCCGTGTCGGATTCATATCTCGTAGGCGTAACTTTCCCGGCGCCCCACCGGGTAGGAGATTCGAATGAATCCCTGTTTTTTCACGGCGCCGTCGCCGTTACATATGTTTGCATTGTCGGCGTGCTTGGTTCTCGCTGTACCGACTGCAACTCATTTCTTCGGCGTTCAAACTTTTACCAGGCAGACTTCCTGCCAGAACCGCCAAATTTGAGTTTTAAAGAACTGTGCTGACTATAGCACAAGTTAATCGTGGGCGAAACGCCCACGATGCCAAATTCATCTCCATCCAAGCCTGCGGCTATGGATGGAGATGAATTTGGCGGATTTAGATAACGACGGATCAAAATTTGAAAGAAAAATCTTTCAAACGCTGGCAGGGGTTCAATTCGACTTCGATCTTCTTCTTCTCGGCTTCCATCCTGAGCTTGGCCCGCTCGGCGCTATCCCAGGACGCTGGTTTGGGCGGGCGATCGGCAGGCTCATCATATGGGACAGGACGCGCAAGCAACCAATATTTACCGGGCGCAAGGTTGTTGAATGCGAAACTCCCGTCATTGCTCACTAACGCTTCAGAATAACGCAAAACCTCATTTGCAAGAGCCGCATCGACTGGCGCCAGATGCACGCGCAACCGTGAAGGCAAACTTGCGCCTTCTTTCTCAGCGACAACCTTTCCACGCAGACTTGCCGCTCCTTCGGCGACCCATACCATCACTCCCGTTACCTCATCGCCGGATTTGATCTCCAAACCCGCGCGCGAAATATCTCTCAAGTTCAAGAGTGTTTTTGGCTGGCGAGCGGCTGCGGTCGCCGGAATGGTGATTGATCTGGTATACCAGCTCTCATCAGGGAGACTCGCTTCGAAATGATAACGGCTCGGACGCAGAGAATGTATTGCAAACTCCCCTTTTTCGTTTACATCCGCATCTGATCCGAAGAAGTGGGGATCTGACGATGCAATGACAGATGGATCATCGCTGCGCGCGTATATCATAATCTCCTCCATTGCGCGCTTGCTCTTATTCCCGCATGAGTTGGACGACGCTTCGACAAGCGCCTGCCCAGAGACCGAAGCCAGAGGCGATATCTTGAGTTCGAGTCCGGTAACATCGCCGCCGCTGACTGTTATGCGGCGTGGAGCGGATGAGGCGAAAATCTCTCGATCGCCATAACTGTAGGCGACAATCTCGTAATTCCCATTATTAAGCCCCTGGATCATAAATCCCTTCCTGGGGTCATTTGGACGTACATAGGCTGAGCCGGTAACGGCGCTGATATCGGTATTTACGAGAGAGACTATGGTGCGTCCTGAAGCCAGTGTCGCAGAAGTTGTTGTCACAGTCCCGCTGACAACGTATCCTGGCCCGCCTCGGAACTGGATATCAATCCCACTGGCTTCGGCGCCGCTCGCGACCGCTACTTCCGTCGCCGTATCGTGGGTTGAAGATGGATGGTAGGTCATGGCGCTGCCCGCGTATGGCGAGAAATAAGATTCAAAAATGTTTCCGTTTGTACCGACAATATAGGAGCCCGGCCGGAGACCGAATATACGATAGATCCCGCGATCATCAGTCATTTGTGTCTCTTCTTGATGGGCCTCTCGAATAGAGAAACCTTCTATGTCTCGAACTATCGTCGCGCTGACCTCCGCTCCGACCATTGGCTGTCCATCGGAGTTTGTCACCCTGCCCGTAATTACTCCACCCTTCATCAATGTTATGGTGATACTATCTCCGACACGATAGTACCTCCGGGCGCCGCTCTCGGCTGCGGTTAATGGCCTCATCACATATTCTTTAACGCGGGGCGCATCGACCTCGTAGAGACCTGGTGAGAGACCGGCGCCGCGGAATTTACCATCCTTATCCGTGACGACCTGTGTATTTCCACGAGGCGAAGCCGCGCGGCGCCCTGCCTGGGCCCGGATAATGACGACAGTTACGTTCGGCATACCTGCTCCTTCGTCATTTATGACGCGTCCAGTGATCGTCCCGCCCTGCTGCGCGTTTGAAATGATGAATCCCGCAGACAGAAGAAACGTTGTGCAGGCCGCGCCGGACAATTTGGTCTTGCGATAAAATCGGGCGCCGATCCTTATCATTTTGCGCCTCCCTGGCTGAGGTCGAGTGTCATGATTACCGGCTGTTGATTATTGCGGCTGACGACCACTTTTTGTCTGGCCTGTGAAATTGCCCGGCTCAGCTGCGGATCCACATTCTTTGTTTCGGCCGTATAGTCGGGAATTTTCAATCGCAACTCATATTCTCCAGGCGAGAGGTATTGAATTACGAAATTATTGCGGAAGTCGACCTCACCCGGCCGGGCGCCGCGCGCGCCATCCAATCTTGACGCATAAATATACAGCGCCAGGTCCGGCGGCAAAGATCCGCCGACTACCTTGATGGCGCCAGACAGTGACAGATTGGGAGTAGCGGTAACCAGACGAAGATTCGATATATGTTCTCCCGCGCCGATCTCGATGCTGTCTCCCGGCAGAGGCGCGCCGTCTCGCTCGATTCGAATCAGAGATGACCCGACAGAATCTACTGGGTTGAACGTTGTGATGCCTACTCTACCTTTTGGCAGACCCTCAACTTTAAAACTGCCATTCGGAGCTACATGGAAGAGTTTGAAATAGGGGCTACTAAACTCTCCAGGCTTAGCTTCTACGCTGTAAAATCGACATTCAATTTTCCCTGTCTTTACTGACATCGCCGGGTCGGTTGGATCCTCGATAACTACAACACCTTCGATTGACCCTCCGTTGCGGAGCTTGATTTCTATCCCCTGCACGTCACTATTGGTGACCTCGCAAATGACCGGCTCGCAATACTGGTTGAGGGCATTGTCAGGTTCGAGATCAACTTTCATGTACGCGATATATTTTCCTGGCGGCGCATTTGAAATTTGAAAGGCGCCTTTCGAATCCGATTGACCATCGGATAGACGCTCTCCGCCAAAGTCGTTACCGTCCGGCGACAATAAGCGTAACTCGACCTTAGCCCCACCAACCGGCTTTCCGTCATCGGCATTCACCACTCGGCCGAAGACGCTGTAGGTCTTCTCAACCTCCGCGACATTTATATCTATGCCCGTGACCTCCTGGCCGGCGCCGACCTCGACAACTTTCGCCTGAGATTTATCCGTGACATCCGGATGATAAGTCCTTTGAACGTATCCATCCTCTCCCTTTGAGTACCCGCCTGCGCTGAGAATGTAGCGGCCTTCCACGAGGCCGAAGATGCGATAGACGCCGCGATCATCGGTTGTCAGCATCTTTCGTATTAGCCGTGTACTCCACTCCTGTAGCGTTCCATTCTTGTAGATGTACCACAAATGAACCTGTTCTTCGACTAATGGGCGGCCATTTGAATCAGTTACGCGACCTGTGATGACGCCGCCCGGTATCAAATCTATATCGAAATTGTCTATGACCTCGCCTTCGGTTATATCGAACGCGTCCCCTCGCGCCATCGTGAAATCAGTCCCTCCTTTGGACATGATATACCCCGGAGTAAGAGATATCGGCGTGTAGCGACCGGCCGGCAATCCGGTTATTCGAAAATAGCCATTCTCATTGGTCTTTGCGCTCGGAGTCTTTTCGTTGGCTCCAGACTCCATCGTCTGCTGCGGCTGCAAAAAGACTGCTACCCCTTTTGCCGGCTCGCCTTTGATGGTGACGCGTCCCGAGATGCTTGCAGTCCCCTGCATAGCGCCCATCGCCCGGGCTTCTGTCGTGAACTCGAATGGCAGGCTGCAAATGAGAGTGAGAGCGAGAATTGCAAACCA
>DASTMP010000465.1:0-16631 GCA_035714085.1 Blastocatellia bacterium | reverse complement strand
CGGGAAGCCTTCGGCAATCGGGCAGGCGGCCCTCGCCGTGCAGGTCGAAATAGACGTCGCCTCCGTCGCAGAGCGGTCCGGCCATCCGGTAGCGCGACGCGGGCGCTTCGGCTGCGCGCGAGGCGTCAATCGCGTGGTAATACCATTGGTACATGATCATCGAGAGCATCAGGTTGTATCCGGCGTCGGTGAGCGCCCAATTCTCGCCGGTTTCGGGACGGTATTTGACGTTGCGGACTTTGGTGAGGATCGTGACCGCGTCGGCGATGACCGCGCGGCCCGGCTCCATCACGATCTCCAGATCATCTAGCAGGTATTCGGCCCCGGCTTCGCGCGCGGACGAGCGGACGGCTTCAATCGCCGCCTCCATCATCTCCGCCGACGTCAGATCGGCGCCGAGCATGTCGCGTTCGGCGTCGCCGATCTCTTCGGCCTGCGTGTCGTCGCGCAGGTAGTTGACGGGGATGCCTCCGCCGATGTTGATGTGCTGCAATTTGTGGCCGGTCTCCCGATGCAGCCAGAGCAGATGATCCCACATTGCGGCCAGGGCTTCGACGTAAGGTTCGGGATCGGGCGTCTGCGAGCCCACGTGAATGTGCAGCCCGGCGAGGTTGATCAGGTCGGAGCGTTTCAGAGCTTGAATCATCATCTTGCGGGCGTGCGCTGGCGAAACGCCGAACTTCGACGTGTAGAGCGCGGTCTGTAAACCCGCGTGCGAACGAGTGCCGACGCCCGCGACCAGGCGGATCGTCGCGTTGGCGCGTTTACCCGTTCTCGCCGCGACCCGCTCGATCAGCTCGAGCTCGAACGGCGAATCGACGTTGATCGCGTATACGCCGGCGTCAATCGCTTCGGCGATCTCGCGTTCGGTCTTCGAGATGCCGTTCATCTCGATCTGGTCGGGCCGAAAACCAGCGCGCAGGGCGCGGAAGAGTTCGCCGCCGGAATTGACCTCGACGTCGATGCCGGCTTCGCGCGCGACGCGCAGCACGCCGAGCAGGTTATTGGCCTTCGACGCGTAGCAGAGCTTGATCTTTTTGTGATGGCTCGCGGCTTCGAGCAAACGTGCGATGTTTTGCCGAATGCGCGAGGCTGAGACGACGAACAGCGGCGTGTCGAACTCTTCCGCAAGTCCGACTGCGTCAACTCCGTCGATGTGAAGGTGATCGTTGCGAATCTCCAGGTAGCCGGGAATCGTCCATGCTGGTTGGGAAGAAGAAATAACGTCAGTCACTTAAAGAGACCTCTCGGCGGTTGATTTTCGATTTCAACATTGGCTACATCCTGCTGGCAATAGCGACAAATTTTCGCGTCTTTTTTGATCTTCTCCGCGCAGTATGGACAAGTCTTGCCGCCGATGATTGTCAGGCTCTTCGCGAGAAAGTAAAGGGTTGCGAAGGTCACTGCGCCCCCGCCGACAAGGAACACAATCATAATTAGCAATATCTCGCCCATTCCAAGTCCCACGATTTTACTTCCGGTCGAATTGTTGTTCATTCAAGCGAGCAAATGCGCCACCGCGCGCGAGATTGAATAACCGGATTTCTGCAACGCGTCTTCGGCCAGTTCGCGCGTCGCGTTAGCTTTGGCCATGACGATAGCCACGCGCAAGTCCCAGTCGGCGCTTTCGAGTACAGATCTAGCCGTGGCTTCGTCCAGATCGCACTCGGCCATGACTATGCTGAGCGCGCGTTGGCGGAGTTTGGCGTTACGCGTCATGAGGTTGGTCATGAGGTTGCCCGTCACGTAACCCAATCGCGCCATCGCCATCGTCGAAAGCATATTCAGGACCATCTTCTGCGCCGTGCCGGATTTCAACCGGGTCGAGCCAGCGATGACTTCCGGGCCGACGACCGGCTCGATCGGAATTTCGACCCTGCGCGCAAGCTCCGTGTTTTCGTTGCATGTGATGCAAACAGTCAACGCGCCGATCTCACGCGCATATTGAACGGCGCCGATGGCATAGGGCGTGCGCCCGCTGGCGGCGACGCCCACGACGACGTCGTTCGCGGTGACGCCGCGATTCTGCAAATCTTTCGCGCCGGCTTCGCAGTTGTCTTCGGAGGCTTCGACCGGACGATAACACGCCTCGTATCCGCCCGCGATGACGCCTTGAACGAGGTCGGGCGAAACGCCGAAGGTCGGCGGACATTCGGCGGCGTCGAGCACGCCCAAACGTCCGCTGGTCCCCGCGCCTATGTAAAACAACCTGCCTCCGCATTCGAGTCGTTCGACGATGGCGTCAATCGCACGCGCGATCGCGGGCAGGACTTTCTCGACGGCTTCCGCGACCTTCTTGTCTTCGTTGTTGATTATCCGCAACGCCTCGATAGTTGGCAGGCTGTCAATTTCGGTGGTGTTCGGATTGATCTGTTCAGTCGTAGTCATTTTAAAACCACAGCAAAAAAAATCCGGCATAGACAGGATGAACAGGATTTTTCAGGATTGGCCAAAGAAGGGCTGATGACAAACCGTTTTGAACATCCTGAAAAATCCTGTTCATCCTGTCTATTTTCCCTGTATTTTGATCGCACGCTTAATATTCACGCGTAGCGCATGGCCTTCGCCATCTTCGCCGCTCCGATCACCGGCGGGTCGATCGGCGGCGCGATTTCGGCGCGCGGCGCGAAGGCCTGAATCTCTTCGCGCAGCGGATTGAGGATCAACTCTCCGGCTTCAAACACCCCGCCGACGCAGGCGACCAGGAACTCGTCGCGCTCCATTCTGAGTTGCTCGATGACGGCGATGGCGGCGACCGCCAACTCCTTCGCGGCGTCTTTCAGAATCTCGCTCGCGACCTTGTCGCCTTCCTCAGCGGCTCTGACGGCGATCTTCGAAAGTTGGGCGATCTCGCGCATGGCTTTGTCCGGGTCGTCATAGATCACCGGCGGCAATTCGGGCGGCGATGTGACTCCGAAATGGCGCAGGATCGGATCCATCATGCTCGTCGGTTCGCCGCGATAATCGTAGGACATCATGACCGATTCGAGAGCGCGGCGGCCGATGTACGACCCGCTGCCTTCGTCGCCCATCGTCGGCCCCCAGCCCCCGGCGCGGGCGAAGCGCCCGCGCGAGTTGACGCCACAGGCGATCGAGCCGGTTCCGGCGATGATCACCACCCCGGGTTTGGCGCCGGTGGCGCCGGCCAACGCCACTCGCGCGTCGGTTTCGAGTGTGATGTCGGAGATGGGCAGGGCCTCTTTCAAGGCGGCGAGCATCTGGCGATGGTGATTGGGATGGGAGACCCCGGCAAGACCGACGCATGCGGAGTTGACCTCTGCCAGTTCGATCCCGGCTTGCCGGCAAGCCTGCGTCACGGCCTGTACGACGTGATTGATGGCGGCGTCCACCCCTACGCGAATGTGATTTGCCGCTTCAGCGTGCCCTTCTCCAAGGACTTCGTCGCTCGCGCCGAGAATAACCGCGCGACAATTCGTTCCACCTCCATCAACGCCTAACCAGAATTTATCAATATGATTGCGCAACACTCAAAGTTATTCTTTAACTCCGTACAGCTAAATTACGATATTTCGGGGTGATATTATGAGCGCCCCGACAATTTTTGCCTTTACAACCGACAGCTTGAATCATACACTTGCGCTGTCAATAAGCACAATAAGTCCTCATCTCCCCTTGCAAGTTCAATCTCGCCTGGGTTCTTGTGGGGCGACAGGCTCTGTCCCAAGCGAAACAGAGGCTAAAAAATAAGGCCAGACGTGGGAGCGTGTTATGAAAAAGAAGATTAAATCGTGGGACTCTCAGAGGTCGGCCCTGGCGACTTTGGCTGTGATGATCATGTTTTGCGTGGGGATCGCTTCAACAACCCAGGTGTTCGCCCAACGCCGCGCAGGCCGTCCCCCTTCAGGACATGAGTTGGAAGGCACACCGATACTGCCCGCCGGTACCAGAGTGATACCGGACGGGACGATACTGACAGTCACGATGGACACGAGGCTCAATTCGGGCACGGCGCAAGTCAGCGACCGTTTCATAGCCCGTCTTACGTCTCCGGTGGTTGAAGCCGGCGGACGGACGCTGCTGGAAACAGGCGCGATCATCGAAGGGCACGTCGCGAGCGTCAAGAGAGCCAGGTGGGCGCACAGGTCAGGAGAATTGGGATTGTCTTTCGACTACGTCGTTTTAGGCGACGGCAGAAAAATCCCGTTTCGCGCCACGCTCGTCAGCGGGGACAATCCGATTGATGAGGAGGGCGATTTGAAGGCCAAGTCATCGGGCAAACGCGACGTTCTCGTCACATCCGGCGGCGCCGCGGCGGGCGTGGGAGTAGGGATGGTCACCGGGGTAAGTATGCTGGCTGGCGGCGGAGCTGGCGCGGCGGCCGGGTTGACCATTGTGCTGATAATGAAAGGCAAGAACGTTGACATTGACCCGGGCGAAAGATTCAATCTGGAGCTGGTGCAACCTATAAGCTTCAACAGAGGTTACTCGGGATTAGGAATAGGATCGGGGAGCGGGTCAAGGGTACCGCGGATTCCAAGGCCTCTTCCGCTGATACCTCGCGGGCAGAGGACCTCCGAATACGACGATCCCAATTCGATCAGGACCCAATGGTCGCGAGTCCCGATTTATGACACCCGCGCCGAACGCGACCGCGACGGTCTGCTGCGAGTACTGGTCACGGCGGAGACCTCGACAACAGGCTGGCGCATTTACACCCACCATGAAGTTCAGTCCCGAGATACGTTGGACATCCGGCTTATGGGAATTCCGCCTTCGCAATACGGCGCCAGACAAACCTCCCATCCGTCAGCGCCGGCAATTTGCTTGGAAGATCGCAACAACGAAATCCGCCGCATCATCGTTCACGGACTGAATGGCGCCAGATACCTGACGATCGGCCAGGGGGCGACTTCGGCAAAGATAGACTCTAATTCACAGCCTGCGCCGTCAAACCCGCAATCCTCTTATCCACCTGATTATCCACCTGTATCTCCACCCCGACCGCCCAGATCCAGCAATCCAACTTCTGTGGCCTCGTTGGCCACACAAACCGCTAATCAGGTAGAAGTCCTTAGAGCGAATTACGCGGCGGCTGTCGGGCTGTGGATTAATAGTGACGGAACCGCTGGGTCGTATGGCGGCCGTAGAACGACGGCGACTGAACAGCAGTTGTATGACACTCTGACTTACCTGCTGACTTCCGCCAAGTCTCTGACCGCGCCTTCGTCTGTCTCCAATAGGCAACGCGCCGGTCAGCAATTGCAGATTGACGCTCAAACCGCCCAGCAGTTGTGGCAAAGAGTGAGAACGACCGGGGTCATCTCTCAGGACCTCGATCGTCAATGGCAGAACGCGTACAACAACCTTCGCGTGTTGAGTAACACGGCGTCGCGTTAAAGAAGATCGAGGATTGCGGATAGAAGGGGTGAAGAGGCGAAGAGGTGAGGGGATGATGCAATTTTCCAATCGCGATTTCACCCTTTCACCCCTTCTATCCTCGGTCACAGTCTATTTTTTCTTGAGCAGACTGCACGCTTGGAAAGCAGCGGACGGGTCAATCGCCGAAACGCCTTCTTCGATGTGACGAATGACGCCTTCCTTGTCGATCACGAACGTGGCGCGCGAGCCGACGCCCTGGGCTTCATTGTAAATGCCATAGTCCTTGACGACCTTGCGCTGCTTGAAGTCGCTGAGTAGTGGGAAGGTCAACCCCTTGGTTTCCGGAGCGAGTTCCTCGGACCAATGTTTGAGCGCGGGCACGCTGTCCACGCTAATGCCGAAAACCTGTGTTTCCGAGTCGGTGAATTTGGCGATATCAGCCTGATACGCCTTTATCTCCTTCGTTCAGCCCCCGGTGAAGGCCAAAACGTAGAAGGCCAACACGACGCTCTTCTTGCCTTTGAACTCGCTCAGCGTGTAATTCTTGCCGTCAGTAGCCGGCAGTGTGAAATCAGGCGCAGCGTCGCCGACTTTTAATTGCGTCTTTGGCGCTGGAGGTCTTGCTTGCTGGGTAGATTGTTGCGCCAGGATCGAGACGCTCGAGGCGATCAACAATCCCAGGCAAAGAGTCGTTTTAAGCATGTTTTTTTTCTCCTGGATTCGGAACAGCGTAGATTGGTACCAACTGGGAAGAAAGGAAAGGAACCAAGAAGGCCGAGAATCGAAAATCAAGAGGCGCCTTACGCTAGATGACGGGATCATCGATCCTCGATGATCCTCAATCCTTGATGATCCTCGATCCTCGATCATTAATCCTCGGTCCTTAATCTTCTTCCTTACTCGCTCGGAGGGGATGATTCTATCATCTGCGCCTGGGATTCGGCGAAAAACCTTCGCGCCCGCCGGGTAGATTAGGTTTAATCCGCCGCCTTTGTTGCGGCGTTTCGACGCATTGAGCTAATATGCCCGCCGTTGCGATACCCTTCCGCGAACCTTGCCGAGAGGCCGGCGGTAGGCAAAATTGTTCAAATAGAGAGCAACCGCACTAAATAAAGTGGCATCACAGGCCCCGAAAAGCAGCGCAGAGGTTCTTGAAAGCCCGTTGAACTGCGCTGCTCACTCCTCGCATAAAGTCCGTGATGCCCGCTTCAGGAGCAGGCGAAAAGCGTGACCACAGATGGGACGAACAACGTCGCGCCAGATTCTCTTTCTGATTATGAATTGGCGCAGGCGTCCGCGCGCGGAGACATGCAGGCGTTTGAGACGGTCTACAAACGCCATCATCGGCGCGTTTACAGCTTATGTTTGCGGATGGTGGCCAACGCCACCGAAGCTGAAGACCTGACCCAGGAGGTCTTCATCCAGCTCTTTCGCAAGATCGGCAGCTTCCGAGGCGAATCCGCCTTCACCACATGGTTGCATCGTCTCACCGTCAACCACGTCCTGATGCACTTCCGCAAACGCGGAGTCCGGCTCGAGAAGACGACCGAAGAGGGCGAGATCGGCGAGATCCAGGATTTTCTCCAGGCCGCCACCGAGCGTCCGCGCTTTGTCGACCGCATCGCGCTGGACAAGGCCATCTCAGAGTTGCCGCCGGGATATCGGACGGTGTTCGTCCTCCATGACGTCGAAGGATTTGAACATGAAGAGGTCGCCGACATGCTGGGAGTCAGCGTCGGCACTTCTAAATCTCAGTTGCACAAGGCTCGAATGCGGCTGAGGGAGTTGTTGACCAAAAAAACAGATACGAAGAAAGAGACAAAAAAGAAAGAGAAGAAAAAATGATGAAAGGGCAAGAGAGGAAATCGATATGGAATGTCGAGCAGTTGTAAGTTCGTTGTCTGACTATCTCGACGGTCGAAATATCTTGGTGTCGGATGACGAAGTAGAACAGATCGAAACGCACCTGACCAACTGCCCCGCCTGTCGAAATCTCAAACTCGAATTCAGCGAAATCAAAAACGCCGCTCGCGAATTGCCTCTACACACCCCCTCACCCGCGCTGTGGGCGCGAATTTCGAAAGCGGTAGAATCTGAGATCTCAATCGAGAGCGGGCCGATCCGCAGGACTCAAAACGCCTCAAGCTGGTGGGGCTGGCTGAACTCCCGTAAATTCACTTTTAGCTTGCCTCAGTTGGCCGCGGGCGGCGCGCTCGCTGTAATTTTGATCTTCGCCGGGATTTCCGGCATCTTTGGCGCGCATTCTGGACCGTTGAATCTCAAGGGCGCCCAAAGCTCGATGCTGTTGCCCGAAGAAGACGAGATCAAAACGGATTTGGAGCGCCGGCTGGGCGCGGTCAACGCGCGCAAGGCGCAATGGGATTCGCAGAGGCGCGCCGATTTCGAACAGCGCATGAACAAGATCGATGAATCGTTGAAGCGATGCCGTTATATGCTGGAGGACAATCCGAACGACTCCGGACGCCAGGAGATGGTACGCGCCTTGTACGACGAGAAGCGCCAGCTTTTAGAGGATGTCGAAAGACTGAAATGGTGAAAGCGATTCCGAGCTCCGCTCAATCATCAAAATCAGTCTCGAAATGTCCATCAACCAGGGCAACCAGGGCAACCAGGGCAACCAGGGCAACCCTAGCTGGCTGGGCGATAGGCTTCGTGGTTTTAACCGCAGCGGCCTCTACGTCCAGCGCTCAAACTTTTAGCCGGGCCTTCGCCGTGTCGCCCGAAAGGAGCGAACTCGAAGTCGTGAACCAGGCCGGGACGATCAAAGTGACGGCCGGCGCCAACCCCACTAAGATCGTGATCAACGCCAGGCAGAGCGACGGCGCGGCGAAGATCGACGCCACGCAAAACTCCATGGGAAAGGTCAAAGTAGAAGTGACAGGGCAGGGAAAGGTCGATTTCGAAATCTCCGTCCCAGCTTCGAGCAGCATCGATCTGCTCTCTTATCAAGGCGCGATCGTGATTACAAACCTGGCCGGAGCGGTTCGCGCCCGCGTCACCGACGGCGACATCCAGATCGACGGATTGCGCAGCCCGAAGGTCGAAGCCCGTTGCACCCAGGGCAATGTCAGTTTCAGCGGAGATGTCCTGCCCAGCGGCAGTTATACCCTGAAATCTTTTTCGGGCCGTGTTGACGCCATCTTGCCTGCTGACGCCGATTTCAAACTCTCGGCGTCCTCGTTTCGCGGAGGAATGGACCTGGGCGAGTTTCAGATGAAGTTCGATAAACGATCGTACCAGTTAGTGGAAGCGTCGCACGGCGCGGGCCGCGCTTCAATAAGTTTATGGACTCAGGAAGGAAGCATTCACCTTCACCGCAAACCCTGAATGCGGATATTAGCCACAGAAGCGCGGAGACACAGAGACAGAGAGACAGTGGGACAGTGGGAAAGTGGAGGCGCGGCGCCGCTTTTTCTCCCCATCTCTTTATCTCTCTATCTCTGTGGCTCTGTGTCTGTGTGGCGGAGCCCTGCCACAATCCACAAGCCGCGCAAGACCCGCAGAAGCGCGAAATTATTCTTACAGAGAGCATCCGGCTGAACACCGATCTGGTCGTGATCGATGCTCAGGCGCTCGACCGGAAGACAGGCCGGATCATTAACGGGTTGAAAGCCGCCGACTTTGAACTCTACGAAGACGGCGTCAGACAGGAGATCACGCATTTCAGCCAGGACGGCCTTGCGCTTTCGGTGATTCTGCTGATGGATTTGAGCGGCAGCGTCAGCCCCGTTCTCAAAGAGATTCAATCGGGCGCCCTGCTGGCGTTGGAGAGGTTGAAAGAGAACGACGAGGTGGCGGTGATCGCCTTCTCCTCCGACACACAACTGGTCCAGGACTTCACACTCGACCGGAAGTTGATTATCGAAAAGATCGGCCATATCGAAAAAACGCCCGTCATAGGGCAGGGAACATCGCTCTTCGAAGGTTTGCGCGACGCCGCCGTTCACATGAACAAAGCCAGCAACCCGATGAGCCGCAGGGCGATCATCGCCGTCACCGACAATGTCGCCTGGGAGTATCGTTTCTCCGGCCTCTCGGAGAAAGAAGTCGCCGATGCGATATTCGAATCCGGTAGCATGGTATGCGGCCTGGTGGTCGAGGGCGCGATGACCAGGACCGAAAAGATCTTCAACTGGAATCGCCCCGGCTCCGATGTTTACCGCCGCAGAATGACTGTAGACCCTTTCGCCGCCCAGACCGGTGGCGAGGTGATCAAATCGGACAAAACGGAAGTCAACGCGCGGCTGGCCCTGCTGATCGATCATTTGAGGACCCGCTACAGTATCGGCTTCATCTCGAAAAAGGAGCAAGCCGACGGAAACTTCCGCCGAATCAGCCTGGCTCTGACGCCCGAAGCCCGAAAGCGTCTGGGCGACATCGTGATCAGAACAAAGCAGGGCTATTACGCCCGCCCGCAACAACAGAACGGCGACAAGCCGAAGTAAAATCCCGAGTAAAAATCGCATTAATCCTTTTGAAGACGCAACCGGCGAGGAGTAATATTGCGTCACCCTCTTACCGTTTCAAATTGACAGCAGAAGCCAGCGAGGAATTATTCCTCAGGTTCATCGACTGAGGCCTGAGCAAATGAAGGCCTGTCAAAAGTGGGAGGTAAACTATGCCGGTTTCGATCTTTCGCAAGCTTCTCGGCCTTGCGATTCTTTCACTGCTCTCTCTCTCGACGCTCGCGCAGACGGAAGACCGACAGCAGGAGACGATCAAGATCAAGACCGATCTGGTCGCGCTCGACGCCCTGGTGACCGACAAGAAAACCCGCGAGGTCATTCGCAATTTCACGCTTCAAGACTTCGAGCTGTTTGAGGACGACGCCAAACAGCAGATCGAACAATTCAGTCAGGACAAAATGCCCCTTTCCGTCGTCCTTCTGCTCGACATCAGCCCGAGCGTCCACCCGGTGATCGAAGAGATTCGTAAGGGGGCTTTGCAGGCGCTCGAACATTTGAAGCCCGAAGACGAGGTGGCGCTGATGGTCTTCGCCGGCGCGACCGACCTGATCCAGGACTTCACCATGGACCGCAAGTTGATCGCGGACAAAGTCGGTCTGGCGCTCATGCGGGACGGCAGCGGCACCCGCATTCATGAAGCCGTCGGCAAGGCCGCGCGACAGTTCAAGAGCGCTACGATTCCGACCAGCCGCCGCGTCGTCATCGTCATCACCGACAACCAGGGCGCGATGAATCGCAAATATGACGGCGTTTCGGAGGCGGAGGTCAAAGACGCCGTGATCGAATCGGGCGCGGCGGTCTGTGGAGTGATCGTCAGGTCGTTCCTGAATGTCCTGGACGGAATCTTGTTCCAGCACCCGATGATGCAGGAGCAATTCAAACGCACCTCGGTCAATCCGTACGCCGAACTGACCGGCGGGGAGATGACCGCCGCGGACAAAGAAACGATCAACGCCCGCCTCGGAGAGATGATCGACCGCCTGCGGAATCGCTACACCCTGGCCTACGCGCCGTCCAATCAGGATTTCAACGGCAAGTTCCGCCGCATCCGGCTGTCGCTCACGCCCGAAGCGAAGAAGCGTCTGGGCGGCGACGTCGTGATCAGGGCCAAACAGGGCTATTACGCGATTGACAAGGAAACTCAGGCGCTGTTGGCCGAAGCGTCCGCGGAGCCTGCCGAAACGGCCGCGACGCAGCCGAAGGCCGATCCGCCGCCCGCGACATCCGGCGACGCCAAAGCCGCCACGCTCGATTCGGGCGACGCAAACGCCGCCCCGACCGATCCGGCCTCTGCGAAACCGATCGAAGCCAACGCCCCGACCGCCTCCCGCCCGCGAAGGGTGAATCTCGAAGGCGCGAGTCCGTTCGCCAATCTCGTGATGCTCGACGTACTGGCGGTGAATAAAAAGACGGGCGCGTTGGTCAAGACTCTCGGCAAGGACGATTTCGAGATCGAAGACAAAGGCGCAAAACAGACCATCACTTACTTCAGCCGCGGAGAGTCGCCGCTTTCGTTGGTCTTGCTGGTGGACGTGACCGGAAACACCATGTACGCGTTGTCGTCGCTGCGCAGAAGCGTCAGGCAGTGGATGAGCAAACTCAATCCCGATGACGAAGTCGCCCTGATGGTCTTCGGGGCCGGAGCAGTGGTCATGCAAGATTTCACCACCGACCGCAAATTGATCACTCTCAAACTCCGCAACTTCGCGGACGACGCCAGAAAACAGAACCTCGGCGCATATCAGGTCCGGTCGGGAGCCGTCTTCCAGGCGGCCGATTATGTAGATAAAGCGGCCAACCCGCTCAGTCGCCGCGTGATCGTGGTGGTCACCGATGACGCAAAGAGCCTTTATGAAGGCGGTAAATCGGAGCTTGTGGCCGAGAGAGTTCTAGGCTCAGGATCTTCGGTCTACGCCCTTGTCGCCGACGGCTACCGCGCCGGAAAGGGGAAAGTGACCCGCGCAATCGTCGATTCAGCCATCTACAGTTTCGGAAATCCTATTTCGTTCGCGGTCAACCTTGGCAGCAGGATCGCGTCGGAAGCCGCGGTGAACGCGATTCTGAGCGACCGAAGCTTCGGGCGAGTCGTCGCTCAATCGGGCGGATCGGCGGCGCGCGCGGATGGAGACGCGACCGCCGAGAAACTGACCTTGCTGCTCGATCATCTGCGAAATCGCTATGTCATCGGCTTCGCCCCGCCTCCGCACACCGCGGGCGAGAGGTTTCATAAAGTCAACCTGAAGCTCACGCCGCAAGCCAGGAAGCGCGAAGGAGATATCGCGGTCGGCGCCGCTCAAGGATACTTCGCGCGCAAAGATGACAAGAGCGGCTTGCAAAGCGCGGCTAGTGCGGAGAAGAAATAGGAAGAGAGGCCGAATCGCCGCCGCCGTCGACTGCGCGCGCGACCAGGAAACTGAGCGGGCGCGGCGTGGCGCCGCGCAACCGCTTGGCCCAGGAGGTTTGAAGTTGCGGCCACTCGGACGGCGGCAGCGATCCGTATTCGACGACCTCAAAGCCGGCCGCCTGGTAGCGCGGGATCAACGTAGTCTTCAGGAATTCGAGCGAGAGAGGGCTGAGTCCGAGTCTTTCGATCTCCGCGCGGTCGCGTTCGGGATCGAGAGCGATGACAACCTCCAACCAGGCGCGGGGCGCGCAGACGCGCCGCAGATTGCTCAAAACCATTTCATCGCCGAGCGCCAACGCGCGCAGCAGGCTCCCCCAAGGAAAATGCGCGTGGACCTCGTCGGCCACGCCGTCAAGCTCCGGGGGCAGGTCTTCGACCGCCGCCTGTATGAAGAGGACGTTAGGCGCTCCGCCCTTCGCCGGATTGCGATGAATCTTCTCGGAGACCTTCTCCATCGCTCTCGACTGCGCGTCTATTCCGATGTAGAACCGATCCGGATGTCGCCGCGCTGACTGGTAAACAAAGCTCCCGTCGCCCGTCCCCAGGTCTATAATTACGCCTCCGCCGGTAGGGGGCGATGAGGTCATGGAATATTCATCAGTCGAGAGGGTAGAATCTTTTGCCACGAATCACCTTTAACATAAAACATGTCCTTTCCGGCGTGAAGTATAGCGACAACGAAGGGCGGGCCACAACTGGAGTATTTAGTCTCGCCTTCAATCGGCTTTTGTTCCCGGCGGCCTGAAGGCGGAACTCAAAGCGAATAACCTGGATTGAAAACCTATGAACCGGCTGATTTTGCTTTCACTGATTGTTTTTCAACTTGGAGCGACGATGATGGCAAATGCTGAAGTCAAAAATCAGGAATTTTGGGGCGAAGGAGTCTCTCGCGAACTGGCGCGCCATCGCGCCGCGAATATCTCCGACCTTCGTTACCGGTTGAGTTTCGATCTCGTCCCCGGCGCGACCAGGATCAAAGGCCGCGAAGAGATCAGGCTGAAGCTGAAGAGCGCCGCCGATCCGGTGATTCTGGATTTCCGCGACCTCGACGATCGGGGGCGCGCCGTTGAGGGCGCGGTCAGCGCCGTGACAGTCAACGGCGCGGCCGTGAACGACCTTCGTCAAACGGGCGGACATATCATTTTGACCGCGCGCCATTTCATAAGCGGCGAGAACACGATCACGATGGATTTCGAGACCGGCGTGGCCGCGGCCAACCGACCCGTAATCCGGTATCAGGATCGCGACGACGGCAGCGAATACATCTACACGCTGTTCGTGCCGATGGACGCGAGTCTGGCGTTCCCCTGCTTCGACCAGCCTGATTTGAAGGCGCGATTCACGCTTGCGACCGCCGTCCCAACGTCATGGACTGTTGCCACAAACACTCGCGAGCAGACGGTCACTCGCAGCGGTACGAATTCATTTTGGGTTTTTCACGAGACGCATCCGATCAGCACATACTTGTTTGCGTTCGCCGCGGGGCCGTTTAAAGAGATTGCGGCCGAGGGCGGCTCAGTTCCGCTGCGCTTATTCGTCCGCCAATCGAAACTGCAACGCGCGAAGGAAGAATGGCCCGAAGTCGAGCGCCTGACGCGCGAGGGGATGAAACACATGGCCGAGTATTTCGACCAGCCATTTCCGTTTAAGAAATACGATCAGGTGTTGATCCCCGGCTTCGCTTACGGCGGGATGGAGCACGCGGGGGCGACCTTCCTGCGCGAAGACTCGGTCCTCTTCCGAACCACGCCGACGAAGGCCGACAAGCTGAATCGCGCTTCGCTCATATTGCACGAGCTTGCGCATCAATGGTTCGGCGATCTGGTCACGATGCGATGGTTCGACGACCTGTGGCTTAAAGAGGGCTTCGCCAACTTCATGGCTTATCACACGATGGCCGAAATCTACGATCCGAACGAAATCTGGAAACGGTTTTATCAAACGATCAAACCGCAGGCTTACAGCATCGATTCGACTAAAGGAACGACTCCGATCTATCAGGAAGTGCGGAACCTTAAAGACGCGAAGTCGGCATACGGCGCGATCGTTTACCAGAAAGCGCCGAGCCTGCTGCGCGCGCTGACCTTCGTCCTCGGCGAAGAAAATTTCCGTGACGGCGTGCGGCTGTTTTTGAAAGAGCATGCCTACGCGAACGCCGAATGGAGCGACCTGATCGGGGCGTTCGAGCGCGTGTCGAAACAGAAGCTTCAATCGTGGGCAGACTCCTGGGTCAAACGGCGGGGCGCGCCGCGTATAGATGTCGAATGGAACTGTGACGCGCGGGGGCTGATTGACAATTTTGAAATCCGGCAGAGAGACGTTCTGGACGAGGGCGGTCTATGGCCGATCAAGACGCGGCTGCTGCTGGCTTATGACGGCGCCGAAGCTCAACGGATTACCGCGTCATTTGACGGCGAACGAGCGACGGTCCGCGACGCCGTCGGCAGGAAATGTCCGGCATTCGTTTTCGCGAACGACGGGGACTTCGGTTACGGCATGTTCATGCTCGACGCGAAGAGCCGCGCGGCGGTGATGTCCAGGATAGGCGGAATCGGCGATCCATTTCTCCGCGCGATGTTGTGGGGGGCTTTGTGGGACGCGGCGCGCGCGGCCGAACTGAATCCGCGCGATTACATAACGCCGGTTTTGAAGGCGCTGCCGAACGAGGCCGATCTGGAACTGGCCCAGAGCCTGCTCGGCCGCGCGACGTACGCCTTCGAGCGATACCTCTCGACGACGGAGCAAAACGCGATCGCGCCGCAGCTCGAGTCGCTCTTTTTCGATCGAATGATGAACGCGGGCGAGGCCGATTTGCGGATCACCTATTTCAGGGCTTTCCGGTCGGCGGCGACCACGCCTGAAGCGCGCGGCCGATTGAAGGATTTGCTGTCGGGCAAAACGCGCGCGCCCGGAGTCGAAATAAAGCCGCTGGACCGCTGGCGCATCGTCGCCGCGCTGCTCGCGCGGCAGGACGCGGACGCCGAAAGCCTCCTCGACGCCGAACGCAAGCGCGACGCGAGCGACGACGGGCGCAAACAGGCTTATATTGCCGAAGTGGCGCGCGCGGACGCGGCGACGAAACAACGCTATTTCAACGACTATGTGAATAACCGCGCCGTGCCCGAAGACTGGGTCGAAGGGAGTCTCGCCGCGTTCAATTCGCCGAACCAATCGTCGTTGACGTTGCCTTACCTCAAGCCCGCGCTCGAAGCGCTGCCGCAGGTAAAGCGCGAGCGGAAGATCTTCTTCACGCTCGCCTGGCTTAACGCCTTCATTGGCGGCCAGCGGAGCCGGGAGGCCCTCGATCAGGTTCAAGAGTTTTTAAAAGCCAGCCGGCTCGATCGCGACCTCGAATTGAAGGTTCTGGAAGTGATGGACGAATTGGACCGTACGGTGAAGATCCGCGCTAAGTTCACTGCCGAAAAGTAGCTGAAGCTCAGGCGCGCTGTCCCTTCGCGCGCTTTGGGTGAGCCGGTATGTTTACGTAATGCCAAACTGCGCCGCTCGCCTAATGCGCACATTATTTCGCGCGGATGGCTGTCATCAGCCAGAGGTCTGCAACCTCTACTCTAGGGTGACCAGATCTCCATTTTGCAAATGGATCCTCGCATTTCACCACTTTAAAACCTGCAGTTTCGACTTCCTTGCGCGTCAGCTCAGGGGCGATTTCGTGAAGTTTGAGCTGGTCTGCCCTGGGTTGGGCGCGATGCTCTGCAAAGCTATAGTCTGCGATGACGAGGCGGCCACCCGGTTTCAAGGAATGAAGGATCTTATTCAGCATTCCCTCATAGTTCGAAAAGTGATGGTATGAGTCTACGACCAAGACCGCGTCGAGCCGGTCCACTGGAAGTCTTGGATCATCAGGAGTTCCCTTGACAATTTCAACGTTGGACAGGTTGAACGCCTTTACTCTATTGTTCAGCGCTCCCATCCTCCAATCCGAGATGTCCTCCGCAAAAACTTTCCCTTCGGGACCGACAATCTCCGCAAGCCGCATGGAGTAGTAGCCGCTGCCTGCGCCGACGTCAGCAACCCAATCACCACGCGACACCTTCAAAGCGGCGACGAGACCGGTAGCATTCTGATAAGGCTCCCGGCTTACATCACCGGCTTTGAAATCCTCCAATGTGGATGGGTTTTCGGCGTTGGCCGGTCGAGCATCCTGGAAGGCAAACGACGAAACGACCGCGGCGAAAACGATGGCGGCGCAGAACACTGCCGAGATCCAACGCGCCCGCATTGAGGACGAGAAAATTGATTGTGCGATCATTTCACTTCAGTTCCTTTCGTCGAAGGTGGGGTTCGGAGTAAAGCTCAAGTCATTCCCGAAATCAGCAATCTCGAATCGCCCGACGAAGCTGCCGAGCTCTGATGCGTCGAAATTCTATCAGAGATAGTTT
>DASTMP010000464.1:0-20074 GCA_035714085.1 Blastocatellia bacterium | reverse complement strand
TGACGTTCAGGCAATGAAATTTACAGCAGGGTTGTTGCGGCTGCGCCGCCCGATGTGCGGAAGGCCTGTGGCCTTCCGTGAGTCGCCCCCCAACCAATCGGGGCTATGCCCCGGAGGGCGGGCGCAGCCCGAAATTTATGTGTCGCATTGCCCGGCAAGTCTGAGACTTGCCGCACATCGGGCGGCGCAGCCGCTGTTAAGCGCTCAACCTGAACGTCAATAATGTTACCCGATCTGATTTAGCGTCACATCAAAACGACAGTCTGAGTCCGAATTGAATCTGCCTCGGGTCAGCCGCTGCGGTTGGCTGACCTAACCTCGGATTCGACAATGTCGCGATCGGCAATTGGAAGTTGGCGCGGTTGAACATATTGAAGGCCTCCGCGATCACTTCCAATCCGTACCGTTCCGTAAACTTGATGTGGCGGCTCAACCGTAGATCGAACGAGGCGAAATCGAACCCCTTGCCCGTGTTGCGTCCAACGCCGGCCGGGCGGTCGTTCGCGTTCGAATCGTTGTTGCGATCATTGCCCGTCACGATGTTGAAAGGTAAGGCCGAGCCGTATCTGAAGATCGGGCTTACTTGAAACCCTGCGATGACGCGCCGCCATGGGCCGCCATGCCCCGTCTCCGGCGCGGCCAACGTTCCACTGACCGCCAACACATGCCGCTGGTCGTTGTCGCTGAGCCCGCGATCATCGCGCAGATTGAAATTGTCCTGCGGCGTGAAGAAGAAGGCCGTCCCCGTATTGTCAATCGCTTTTGAAAGCGTATAGGCGAGCCGCAGTCCCGCCCACTTTCTGAACCGCCGGTTGAGCGAGACTGTCATCCCGTTGTAATACGAATCACCGGAGCTTTCGTAGCGGCTGATGTTGCCGAAGTTAGGATTGGGACGGCCCAGATTCGGCGCGCCGAGCCGAGCCGCGTCCGCCGCCGAGAGCGTCGGCACGTTGAGGTTACGCGAGAGAATGATTTGCAGCCCGCGCGTGCGCATATACCCGACCGACAGCGACATGTTCGCGGACAACTCTCGTTCAATCTGCAAGCTGGCCTGCTGCGTGTAGGCGTTCTCAATATTCGGATCAATCGTTGTGACGCTGGGCGGGAAGCCCGTTGGGAACGTCATGGCCACGTTCGGAAAAACAGGCGCGCCCGCCTGTCCGAACGAGAACGAGGCCACTTTATATTTCGTGCCGTCTCGTTGCAGCGCGTTCGAAGTTGCGCGCAGCGGGATCCGGTCGTAATAAACGCCGTAGCTGGCGCGGATGACCGTCTTTCGATCTCCGGGCGCCCAGGCGACTCCGATTCGCGGCGCAAAGTTGTTCCTGTCGGTTTTGATCGGGTTGGGCAGGAACTGCAAGTCGTAACGAAGCCCGGCGTTGATGGTCAGCCCCGGACGCGCGCGCCATTCATCCTGCGCGAAAAAACCGGTGTTGGGATTCGACTGGAACAGATCCGGCTCGCCGAACGCCTGTTGATATGTAACATACCGCCCGGTCTGCAGATTTGCGAGCGATTGGAACGTGTATGCGCCTTGCAACGCGCCGGGGAAGGTGATGTTGACGCGGTTGTAAAGAAAATCCGCGCCGAATTTGATCGAGTGCGAGCCGCGCAGCATGGTGACGTTGTCTACGAATTCGTAGAGGTCGAGGTCGCGCCCGGTCGGCGAAGAAGTCGAAGTCCCAAGATTCGCCACACCCGAGATGGTAATCGCCGGACCTACCAGATCGTTCGCGGGAGCGGCCAGGCGGCTGCGCGTAAATTGAAAGCGCGCTTCGTTAGCAGTGACGCCGCTCGGTGAGGCGACTTCGCTGAGCGCCACCGTTTGATCGCGATTTTCGAGCGCAGCGCCACGGCTGACTGTGTTTAAGCCTCCGACGCCGCGCGCATTCAAACCGTCGACGTCGTAAAAGCTATAACGCGCCGTTAACAGATTGCCGGAGTTTATGCGGTGGTCGGCGCGCGCCAGAAAATTGGTCGTGTTATACCCCGTCGGCGCAAGCCCCGTGGTGACGCGCTGCCCGGCGTATTTGATCTGGTCGAGCGCCTTGTTGAGGGCCGTTACGTCCGCCGGCAGGATCGTTAGCACGACGGCGTTATGCAGATGTGTCTGCTCGAAGTTGGAAAAGAGGAATGTCCGTCCGCGTTTGAGCGGCCCGCCTAGACTCAGCCCGTACTGCGCCTGCGTTAATGGGTCTTTCAGTAGCTCCCCCGGGGCGCCGGGATCGGGCGTCGTGGACAGCGGATTGCGCGCATCGAGCCGTTTATTCCTCAAAAAACCATACGCGCGGCCACGCCAATCGTTCGTGCCTGATTGGGTCACTACGTTGACGATCCCGGCGGAAGCGCGCCCGAATTCGGCGATGCCGCCGGAGGTAATGACCTGAAATTCGCTGATGACCTCCTGGCTGAAGAACGCGCCGGGCAAATCCGCGGCGTCATCGTTAGCCGACAGGCCGTCAATGACGAAGCCGTTATTGATGTTGCGTTGCCCGGCAATGTTGATTTGCGTGCCCGGCACGGCGGAGGTTTCGGCGAATCGCTGATTGGCGACCGGGTTGGCGCGGGTTACGCCGGGGGTGAGCGCGGCCAGGTCCAGATAGTTGCGGCCGTTGAGCGGCAAGTTATTCACCTCTGTTGGCAGCACGGTCTCCGAGACTTGTGTGCGCACCGTTTCGATCGTCGGCGCTTCGGATCGAACGTCGAGTCGTTCGGTCACGCCGGTTACGCTGAGCTTAAACTGTAGGTCGAGCGCCTGGCCGACCGTCATCGTCAACTCGCGTTCGAGAGGCGTGAACCCTCTGGCCTCGACTTTCAACCGGTAATGCCCGATTGGTAAATACAGAAAACGGAAACGTCCTTGCGCGTCGCTCTGCGCAGTCGAGCTTTGATTTTGATCGAGATTGATTGCTACGACGGCCGCGCCCGCGACGGCCGCGCCGTTCGCGTCTTCAACGCGTCCGCTGAGCGTGGCGGAAGTCACGCCTTGCTGCGGTGGAATCGTCGCGCTCAGGCCGCAGATCGATATGAACATGAATAGAGAGAAAACAATCCTACGTATTTTCATTTGGTGAACTCCTCATCGTCGGGCTGGGAGTTGGGAATGGGCAGTGGGGAATTGGGAATCGTACGTTGGGGAAAACTTCCCCACCGTACGATTCCCACTCCCTACTCACACCTTCTCCACTCCTTCATTTCTTCGTATCTTGAAAGACGGATCGGCGCGCTGGGACGCACTGTTCCCAACATGGGCGTCTAGCGGCGCGCTAATGCCCGCGTTGTCGCTGATCGTGATTCAGATGAGGAGAACTGGTGGGGCCCGCGGCGGCGTGGGCGTGAACCAGATGGAGTGATGCAGCCGCAACGGGCAGCCGCTTGCGAAATCTTGGCGCCGCGCGAAATCGAAATCATGCGCCGCCGGGCGGGTAATTTCGCGCGAAATGAAATTCGATGACGAAGGCGGTGTGCAAGGGCAGCCGGATTGCGCCGCCATTTCGACCGGCTCGATTACATGGTGATCGCCCGACTTCTGCCCCTTGACCCAGGGTTTGCGCGCCGCGCAGCAGCAATGGCCTTTGGCCACGCAGCAAGCCATCTCGCAGAATTCAGGCTCCCTGGCCGAAAGCGAGAGGGCGGGCGACAAACTGGTAATAAGCAGCGCGAGCGCCGCGAAGATCGCGCGCCACGTGGCCGATAGTTTGAACGCCTTCGCCTTCATCTAAGCCTTTCAACGAAAGATGTGGAAGGAGAATTTCTGTCGCGCTATGTGAGACCGAAAGCTTAGCCCGAAGCCTGGCGACGCGTCAATGATTTTCGGCGGAACCCGCTCTCTATTGACGCCGTATATTCGTCTGAATAATATATGGCTATGACAAATATGAACACCAGAATTTTCGACCGCGAATTAAAGAAGGGCAGCGCCGAGTTATTGATCCTCTCGCTCGTTGAGGTTCGGCCCCGGCACGGCTATGAGATTTCCAAACTGATCGAGGCCCGTTCCGGCGGCGCGCTGAGTTTCCATGTCGCCTCGCTCTACCCGCTGCTCTACCGGCTGGAGAAGCGCGGCTGGATCAAGGGGCAGTGGGTGGAGAAGGCGGGACAGCGGCGTCGGCGCTATTACAAATTGACGCCCGAAGGCAGGAAAGTGTTGAAGGCGCAGCGCAGCGCGTGGGAGTCCTTCGTGGCCGCGATCAGCCGCATCACCGGAACCGAACATGCCTGAGTGGAAGAGACTCGTTCACCAGCATCTTGCCCCGCTGCGCCTGGCGCCGGAACGCGAGATAGAGATCGCCGAAGAACTCGCCACACACCTGGAGTCCGTCTACGAGGAGTCGTTGGCCAGTGGCGCAGCGCCTGAAGAAGCGCATCGCGCGGCGCTCGTCGAGTTGAGCGCGGGCGAAACGCTTCGGCGGGAATTGCGAAGCGTCGAGCGGTTGGCGTCGCAAGAACCCATCGCGCTTGGAAACAATCGGAGGAGAAACATGATCGCAGACCTTTGGCAAGACCTGCGCTATGGCGCGCGAATGTTGTCTAAAAATCCCGGCTTTACCTTGATCGCCATGATCACCCTGGCATTAGGCATCGGCGCGAACACGGCGATCTTCAGCGTGGTCAACGCGGCGCTGATTCGAGCGTTCCCGTACCGAGACGCCGACCGCCTGGTGATAGTGTGGGAAACCGTACGGGGCGAGTTGAATACGGTCAGCCCGGCCAACTTCTTCGATTGGCAGGAACAGAACAGAGTCTTTGAAGGCATGGCCGCGTATGCCGATACGGGGGTCAATCTCGCCGGCGACGGAGAGCCTGAAGAGATTCCGGCGCAGGAAACGACCGCCAACCTGTTTTCAGTCCTGGGAGTGAATGCGCTGCTGGGCCGGACATTCACCCCGGAAGATGGGAAGCCGGGACAGAATAACGTGGCCGTCATCAGCTTCGCTTTGTGGCAGAGGAGGTTTAGCGGCGACCCGAGCGTAATCGGGCGCAAGGTGAACCTCAACGCGATTGGGCGCACGGTCATCGGCGTGCTGCCGCCGGATGTCAAATGGCACGTCAGAAAATTTTCGACGACGGGCCGTACGGCGGAACTTTGGTTTCCCGCCATTACAGACGAGATGAGGGACTTTCGCGGGCGCTATATCGGAGTCGTCGCCAGGCTCAAACCCAATGTCGCGCTCCAGCAAGCCCGCGCTGAAATGGGGGCCGTCGCGGGCCGTCTGGCCGAGCAATACAAACAGTTCAACGCCGGCTATGGCGCCGACGTGGTTTCGCTGCGCCAACAGTTCGCCGGCGAAATTCGCATGGCGTTGCTGGTGTTGATGGGCGCGGTTGGCTTCGTGTTGCTGATCGCCTGCGCCAATGTGGCGAACCTGCTGTTGGCGCGCGCCGCGTCCCGGCGGAAAGAGATTGCCGTGCGCGCCGCGATGGGGGCGAGCCGTGGGCGCATCGTACGGCAGTTATTGACGGAAAGTTTGTTGTTATCGCTAATGGGCGGAGTGGCGGGATTGCTGCTGGCGCGATGGGGAACGGCTGCGCTGGTCAGCCTCAGCCCGCCGGAACTCGGCGATTTTCAGAACGTCGAGATCAGCGCGCCGGTGCTCGGATTTACGTTTGTCGTGGCTTTATTGACCGGCGTCATTTTCGGTCTGGCTCCGGCCTTCGAAGCGTCGAACGTCAAACTCAACGACACGCTCAAGGAAGCGGGGCGGGGCCCGATGGGGAGCGCGCGCAGCCGGCGGTTGCGTGGCGCGTTGGTCGTCGTTGAAATCGCGCTCGCGCTCACGCTGCTAGCGGGCGCCGGGCTGCTCGCGCGCAGCTTCCTGCGGTTGCGGGGCGTGGACACGGGCTTCAACGCGCGTAACGTGCTGACGATGCGCGTCACGCTGCCGGGCGCCAGCTACGACAAGGACGCCAAGGTCGTCAATTTCTTCACGCAGGCCCTCGAACGAATGCAATCCTTGCCTGGAGTCGAGGCGGCGGGCGCCGTCAACCATACGCCCTTTCTCGGACTGGGAACACAAACCAGCTTTCAAATCGAGGGTCGTCCGAAGCCGGCGCCCGGTCAGTGGGCCAGTACGGGCCTTTGCGTCACCGATCAGAACTTCTTCCGTACGATGCAAATCCCGCGAACACGCGGGCGACTCTTCACCGAACAGGAGGTCCGCGAGAAGCGCGACGTAGTCATCATCAACGAAGCGCTGGCCAGGAAGTATTTCCCGAATGAAGACCCGCTCGGCCAACGCATCACGCTCTGGGGAGGGCCGACTGAAATCATCGGCGTCGTCGGCGATGCGAAGCATAAGGAACTCGACAAGGAAACCGGGCCGATGGCGTACTGGCCGATAGCTCAACAGCCGGATGCATCCATGATTTTCGCGCTGCGCGCGCGCGGCGACGCGGCGGCGGTGGCGGCGGCCGCGCGCAAGGTGATTCAAACGCTGGACCCGCAACAATCAGTCGGCGACGTGTACACGCTCGAAAGCCTGGTGGGCGATTCGATAGCCGCGCAGCGGTTCAACGCGCTGCTGTTCTCCGTCTTCGCCGTCGCCGCATTGATCCTCTCGGCGGGCGGCATTTACGGCGTAATGTCTTATGCGGTCGCGCAGCGCGCGCACGAAATCGGCGTCCGTGTGGCGCTGGGAGCCCGCTCGCGCGACGTGCTGAGGCTGGTCATCGGGCAAGGGATGAAGCTGGTCCTGGCGGGCGTGGCTTTCGGCATGGTCGCGGCCTTCGGCCTGACGCGCCTGCTGCGGAATTTGCTCTTCGAGGTCAGCGCGACCGATCCGTCAATGTTCGTGGGAGTGGCGGCGTTGTTGGCGGCGGTGGCGCTCGTGGCCTGTTACATCCCGGCGCGGCGGGCGACAGAGGTCGACCCGTTGGTGGCATTGCGCTGTGAGTAGATGATCGCTCTTCTTCGTCGCCGCGGCGACGAAGAAGAGGTGAGAAAGAATCGCGTATGCCTGAATGGAAACAAGAGATCAGGAAGCGGCTAACGCCCTTGAAGCTTGCGCCGACGCGCGAGGCCGAGATTGTCGAGGAATTCTCGCAGCATCTTGAGGATCGCTATGCGGAGTTGTTGGCCGGCGGCGCAATGGAAGAGGAGGCTGCGCGCATGGCGCTGGCGGATCTAAGTGAGAGCGAAACGCTTCAGCGGGAACTGCGGCGCGTTGAGCGTCTGATCAAACACGAGCCGGTAGTTTTAGGCGCAAGGAGGACCAACATGCTAAAAGACAGCTTACAAGATTTACGTTATGGCTTGCGCCTGTTGCGCAGGAGTCCCGGATTCGCGGCGGTCGCGGTGTTGTCGCTCGCGCTCGGCATCGGGGCTAACAGCGTAATTTTCACTGCCCTGGATGCAGTGCTCTGGAAACCGCTCCCCGTGGCCGATCCCGACAGCCTCGTCCGCTTCGCGATCACACGCGCAAACCGCGACGACACGAACGGGGCGCCGACGGCCTTCGCCGAGGGGTTGGCCAACGCCGGCGTCTTCACGGATGTCATTACGCAGACCGGCGATGGTTTGAGTTTCTCCGATGGAGACCGCGCCGAGCGGGTCGTCGGCGAAGTTGTCTCAGCCAACTTTTTCCCGGCGCTCGGCGTCGCCCCAATCCTCGGGCAGGGTTTCACGCCGGAGGTTCGCGCGGGACACTGGGCGCCAGAGGTTGTGCTCTCCTACCGCTTCTGGAAGCAGCGCTTCTCGGGAGACCCCGGCGTCATTGGCAGGACCGTTCATCTCAATACCTATCCCTTTACTATTGTCGGCGTCTCGTCGCCGACGTTTTTCGATGTCAGGCGCGGCTTCGAGCCTGAACTCCGTTTGCCCGGGCTGCCAGCAGGACAACAGCTGAGCCAGATTGCGCTGCTGGGTAGTTCGCCACCGGTGATGGCGCGACTCAAACCCGGCGTAACCATCGCCCAGGCGGAAGCCGCCGCAGATATTCAATTCCAGGAATTTCTTCGTACCACGACCGCGCCGGAGATCAGCCGCGCCGGTTATCAACACTTGCGCCTGTTAGCTGGCGCTAGAGGTTTCTCAGGAGGGGTTGACCAGTTCCAGGCCCCACTCTTCGCGCTTTTCGCCCTCGTCGCTATCGTCCTGCTCATCGCCTGCGCGAATGTCGCTAACTTGCTGCTTGCCCGCGCCACCGCCAGACATCGCGAACTCGCCGTCCGCGCATCGGTGGGCGCGAGCCGCTCCCGCCTCATTAGGCAGATGCTGGCCGAAAGCGCGCTCCTCTCCTTGCTGGGCGGGGCGCTTGCCCTTGTGGTCGCAAGCTGGGCCGCTCCCGCGCTGTTGAGTTTCTTGCCGCAGGGGCATATCGGCATCGTCCTCGATCTCCATCCGGACGCGCGCGTCTTGCTCTTCACATTCGCTCTCTCGTTTCTTACGTGCGTCCTGTTCGGATTGGCCCCGGCCGTCCAGGCGACTCGTGGCGATCTCGCTGCTAAGTTGAAGGCCGATTCAAACGCCTCTGTAGGAGATTCCCGCCGGACCGGCCTCCGCCAACTGCTGGTTGTCGCTCAGGTCGGCCTCTCTCTGACGCTGTTGATTGTGACCGGCGCCTGTCTTCGCACTGTCGCGAATCTACGCCCCACTGAGTTCCAGGCCAGTTCTGACCGCGTATTCTTGTTCACGATGAAGCCGCAGGAGGAAATCTACACGCCTGAACGGAAAGGCCTGCTCGTAACCGAGCTTCTCCGACGGGTCTCCGAACTGCGCGGCGTGGGCGGCGTGGCGCTTGCAGAAAATGGCCCTCTCGGCAGCCGCAGCGACGATGAGTGGCTCGAAGCCCCCGGCCATGACCCCATCCGAATTGATGTGGATTGGGTCAGCCCGCGATTTTTCGATACTGTCGGCGTCCCACTTTTAGCCGGCCGCGATTTCACAGCCGCCGACAAACAAGGCGCGCCGCCGGTCGTTATTGTCAATCAGTCGCTGGCCCGCGAGCTTTTCAAGAACGAAAACCCGATTGGCCAGAGCCTCTCATTCTCGTACGGCAGGAGCGCGCGGCGTCCGCGCGAGGTCGTTGGCATCGTCGCGGATACTCACTACTATGACGTCCACAAAGCCCCGCGCCCCACAGCCTGGTTCACTTTTCAGGAATATACTCCTTACATGCCTACACTCCACGTCCGCGCCGAGGCGCCGGACGCAGCCGGGATGGTCGAGGCCGTGCGCCGCGAGTTTGACGCTCTCGACAAAGGATTCCCGGTGTTCAACATCAAAACGCTCGAACTTCGCATTGAAGACAAGCTCTCTCAGGAGCGGCTCGTGGCCGGCCTCGCCGCCGCGTTCGGAGTCCTCGCGCTTCTGCTCGCCGCCGTTGGCCTCTATGGAGTTCTCGCCTACGCGGTCTCTCGTCGAGCCCGCGAAATTGGCGTTCGCATGGCGCTGGGCGCCACACGCGCGGACGTGTTGCGGATGATACTCAAGGAAAGCGCATGGTTGGTTGTTATGGGAATCGCCGTCGGGGCGCCGATGGCGATTGCGGCTACGCGCCTGATATCGACAACCCTGTTCGGCCTCGGCGCCGTTGACCCGCTCACAATTCTCATCGCCGCATTGATGTTGGTTGGCGTGGCCGCTGTGACCAGCTTCCTCCCTGCGCGACGGGCGGCGCAGGTAGATCCGATGGTGGCGCTGCGTTGTGAGTAGGCGGCGCAACGCCCCGCCGTCGCTACGCGGTGGAAGAGTGAGAAGGAATCGCGTATGCCTGAATGGAAACAAGAAATCAGACAGCGTCTGACGAACTTGAAGCTTGCGCCGACGCGCGAGGCTGAGATCGTCGAAGAGTTGGCGCAGCATCTGGAAGACCGCTATGCGGAGTTGCTATCTGGCGGGGCAGCGCCTGAAGAAGCCTATCGCGCGGCGCTCGCGGAGTTGAGCGAGCGCGCATTGCTCGAGCGGGAAATGCGGCGCGTGGAGCGCCCATCGCCACAAGAGCCTGTCGCGCTCGGAACCAATCGGAGGAAGAATATGATCGCAGACCTTTGGCAAGACTTGCGCTACGGGGCGCGAATGTTGATGAAGCGGCCTGGCTTCACTTTGATCGCCATCGTCACGTTGGCGCTGGGCATTGGCGCGAACACGGCGATTTTCGGCGTCGTCAACGCCGTGCTGCTCAGGCCGCTGCCGTACCCTGAGTCGGAACAGTTGATGATGATTTATGGCGAGTTCCCGGCGCTCAACACCAACCAGATGCGCCTCTCGCTGCCGGAGTACGTCGACTTTCAGCAGCAGACGCGGAGCTTCGCGGCCAGCGGCGTGATGGACAGCAGCGGCAGCGCGAATCTGGCGCCGCAGGAAGGCGGCGCCCCGGAGCGCGTCGAAAGGTCGATGTTTACGCCGGAGATGTTCGCGGTCTTGCGAGTCGCGCCGTTGCTGGGTCGCGTCTTTACGCCGGAAGAGGCGCAAGCCGGGCGTGATGACGTTGTCGTGCTCAGCCACGGTTTGTGGCAGCGCCGTTTTGCGGGCAAGGCAGATGTGATTGGGCAGAAGCTCGTGATGAGTGGCCGCAGTCACACCATCATCGGCGTGATGCCGCCCGGCTTCGCATTTCCGCCGAAGGCCGAAATCTGGCAGCCGCTCTGGTTTCCGAAAGGGTTCTACGACCAGCAGCGACGCGGCGCGCGCGGGCTGGAGGTGTTGGCGCGGCTGAAGCCCGGAGTCAGCCCTGTCGAGGCGCAAGCGGAGTTGGATCGGCTGGGCGCGCAGCTCACCGCCCAGTATCCACAGAATTACAGCGACAAGGACAAACGCCGCTACAGAATGATCGTGGCGCCCTTGCTGGAGGATTACGTCGGCGAGTTGAAGCCGGCGCTGCTGCTGATCGCCGGCGCGGTCGGTTTCGTGCTGCTGATCGCCTGCGCCAACGTGGCGAATCTGTTGCTGGCGCGCGCGGCCACGAGGCGGCAGGAGATGGCGGTGCGGCTGGCTCTGGGCGCGGGGCGCGGGCGATTGGCTCGGCAGCTGTTGACCGAGAGCGTCCTGTTGGCTCTAACCGGGGGCGCGGCTGGTTTGTTGCTGGCGACGTGGGGAGCGCAGTTGTTGTTGCGCTTTGCGCCTGATAACCTGCCGCGAGTGGCCGAGGTCGGTTTGGATGGCCGCGCCCTGGCGTTCACGGCGCTGGCGTCGCTTGCGACCGCCGTCATCTTCGGCCTGGCTCCAGCGCTTCAGGCGTCGCGGCCCGGGGTGAATGAGGCGCTGCGCGAAAGCGGGCGGACCGGCGCGGGCGCGAGCGGACAGCGTTTGCGCAACGCCTTCGTGGTCGCCGAGGTCGCGCTGGCGCTGGTATTGCTCGCCGGCGCGGGGCTGACGCTGAAAAGCTTCTGGCGGCTGCAAGCGGTGGATCCCGGCTTCAATCCCGACGGCGTGCTGACGATGCGGTTGCTGCTGCCGTTCACGACGCATCCGCAAATCAGCGAGCGCGCCGCGTTTTTCCGGCAAGTGGTGGAGCGCCTGCGCGCTTTGCCGGGTGTAGCGGCGGCGGGCGCGGTGTCGCGCATTCCGATGGCTCCGGGGGGAAACTCCGGCACGATGACGGGCGAGAACTCCGTCGTGGGCCCGAACGATCCTCAGGTCGAGGTTGAAACGCGCTGGGCCTCGCCGGCGTATTTTCAATCGATGGGCATCGCCCTGCTCCGCGGCCGCGACTTCAATGACGCCGACGTCGAAGGGACATTGCCCGTGGCCGTCGTGGACGAAAGCTTCGCGCGCCGCTTCTATCCGAGCGAAGATCCCATCGGCAAACGCGTCAAACGCGGCGGCCCTCGAAGCGCAAATCCCTGGAAGACCATCATCGGCGTCGTGCGCTCCGTGCGCAATCAACGGCTGGACATCTCTTCACTGCCACAAGCCTACTTCCCGGTTTTTCAGGAAGCTGACGAAATGTACAACCTCTCGTTCGCCGTGCGCGCGAGCGGCGCCGAGCCGCTCGGATTGGCGCAGAGCGTGCGCGCCGCCGTCCTGGCGGTGGACCGCAACCAGCCGGTCTTCGACGTCAAGCCGTTGCGGCAAATCGTGTCCGATTCGATCGCGCTCAGACGGTTGGCGCTGGTCTTGCTGAGCGCTTTTGCGGTCGTGGCGCTCGCGCTGGCGGCGGCGGGCATTTACGGCGTGATGGCCTATGCCGTGACGCAGCGCACGCATGAAATCGGCGTTCGGATGGCGCTAGGCGCGCGAGGGATCGACGCGCTGAAACTGGTCGTACGGCAAGGCTTGAAGCTCGCGCTCTGCGGCGTTGCTCTCGGCCTGGTCGTGGCGCTCGCCTTAACGCGTCTGATGGAGGCGCTCCTGTTCGGCGTGAGCGCGACTGACCCGCTGACTTTCGCCGGAATCGCCTCGCTGCTGCTCGTCGTGGCGCTGATGGCTTGCTGGATACCGGCGCGGCGGGCAACGAGAGTCGACCCGATGATCGCATTGCGATGTGAGTGACGCGCGATATCAGCGCCGCGAGCGGTAGCGAGCGAATCTATATCAATGGGCCAACGGTCGCAACCTACGCTCGCTACCGCTCGCGGTACTGATGAGGATGTTGAATATGCCTGAGTGGAAAGAAGAAATCAGACGGCGACTGGCGGGCTTGAAGCTTGATCCGGCGCGCGAGGCCGAGATCGCCGAGGAGCTTTCGCAGCATCTTGAAGATCGCAACGCGGAGTTGCAGGTCCAGGGCGCAACGCCAGAAGAGGCTTTTCGCGCGGCGCTCGCGGAAATTCATGGGAGCGAAACTCTTCACCTGGAACTGCGGCGGGTCGAGCGGCCCGTCAGTGATCAACCCGTTGTTTTAGGAGCCGGGAGAAAAAATATGATCACGGACCTTTGGCAAGATTTACGTTACGCGGCGCGTGGCCTGCGCAGGCATGCGCTCTTGTCCACCGTCGTAGTCGCGACGCTCACTTTGGGCATCGGCGTCAGCGCCGGGGTCTTCACGTTGATTAACGCAATCGCGTTGCGCGCCCGCGTGGATAAAGATCAAGCTTCATTCGTGCGGATTTATTCCGCGTACACCAAAGACCTCGCGAGACCGGGCCGCCCGGGAGCGACGACCCTGGAGGATTACCTGGCCTTTCGCGACCAGGCGAAGTCGCTCAGAGATGTGGCGGGATGGGCGAAATTCGAAGCGCCACTCGGACAGGACGATGCGCCTGAGGTGCGCGCCCTTTTTGTGACTGACAATTTCTTCGCGCTCTACAACCTGGAACAGCCAAAGCTGGGCCGGTTGTTACAGCCAGCAGACTGCGCCGCGGTCAATCCCGTCGTGATGTTGAGCGAGCGGCTCTGGCAACGTCGCTTTGCAGCGGACCCGCAGATCATTGGGAAAGTCGTGCGCTTCAATGGCCAACCAGTAACCATCGTGGGCATTACCCCGACGTTCGCTGGCCAAATTGATGGGGCAAACGCATGGGTCCCGTACACGCTCCAAACTTACCTGCAACTGGGAGACGAGTTGCTGAGGCCAGGCGAAGCCGATTGGTTAACCGTGGGAGGGCGTTTGCGGCCGGGCTTCTCGCGCCGGGATGTCGCGGCGGAACTCGCGCTGCTCGGGAGCCAGCAGGATCGGCTACACCCGCAACGAAAAGCGACACACATGGCCACCGACGGCTCGCAATTCCAGGCGCCCGACATTCGCGCTAACTCAGTATGGTTTTACTCCCTTATCCTCGGCTTGCTTACTCTCATCATCCTCATCACATGCGCGAACGTAACCACACTACTGCTCTCGCGCGCCGCCGCGCGTCAGCAGGAGATCGCAGTGCGACTTGCGCTTGGCGCTGGACGGCTGCGGTTGCTTCGGATGCTCATCGTGGAGACCCTGCTGCTCGCAGCCGCGGCGGGCTTGGCCAGCCTTTACTTCGCTTACCGTCTGCCAGGCGCCTTGATCGCCTGGCTGGACGACCCGGACCGCAATCGAACAATAGAGTGGTCGTTGCAACCGGACTGGCGTGTGTTTGCATACCTGGCCGTCATCACTCTGCTGGCAGGCGCGCTGGCAGGACTGACGCCGGCGCTCCAGTCCTTAAAGGTCAATCTTTCGGAATCTCTCAAAGGCCGCCAGTTGCTTTTCGGAGGCGCTCGTAGTGGAGCCTGGCTGCGCAGTCTATTGATCAGCGCGCAGGTAGCCTCAAGCCTGGTATTGATGGTTGGCGCAGGCCTCTTCATACGCGCTTATCAGCGTATGACCGCCATCGACCCCGGCTATGAAACGCGGCAAGTGATCTCGGCGCGAGTGTATGCGCGCGGCAAGGTCCCGACACGGGGCGCCTTGCCTGACTTTAACCGCACGCTTGCGCAACGCCTTGAAGCCCTGCCGGGTGTGCAGTCGGTCGCCTTCGCCAACCTGCAACCACTGGTCAGCGCTGGATTGTTTGACGTGCAAATCCCCGGCCAGGCGGCGCGCAAAGCGGCGATGAATTGGGTCTCTCCGGGCTTCTTCTCCACGCTCGGGATTCCGATCGTGCGCGGACGCGCGCTGCGGGAAGGCGATCCCCCCTGCGGAAGAGAAGGGTGTTCCGTGATCGTTTCAGAGGAACTCGCGCGGCAATTCTGGCCCGGCGGCGATCCGATTGGTAAGGAACTCCGCAATCCGCGCGGCGCTCGCTTCGAAGTCGTCGGCGTGGCCCGCGATGTAGTGACGCAGAGCATCGGGAGGCAGGATGACCCGATGATCTACTTTCCATGGGTTCCGAATGACGGCCCGGTCTATTATTCGCCGCTCGTGCGCTTCACCGGCGACGGCGCAGCGATGGCGCATTCCGTCACCGCCGCCATACGCGCAATGTCGCCTGAGCTTTCCATTGAGGCGCGGACGATTCAGTCGTGGATGGACGAGAACTTGGAAATGTTCAGGAAGCTGGAGACCCTCACGACTCTTCTTGGCGGCATTGCGGTCGCCCTGGCGGTAATGGGCATCTACGGCGTCGTTTCTTTTGCCGTCAGCCAACGCACAAAGGAGGTGGGCATTCGCATCGCGCTTGGCGCGCGCAAGCGAGACATCTATGGCGCCGTGCTGGGCGCCGGCGCGCGACCCATTGCCTCAGGGCTACTGGTCGGGCTATCGCTGGGTTTAGCTGGGGCTTCTGCCCTGGCTCGGGGACTGCAAAACGCCCCTGTCGCGGTGAACACTCACGATCCTTTCACCTTTGCCGCCGCCGCCACGCTACTGGTTGCTGTAGCGCTGGCCGCAATGCTGGGCCCGGCGCGGCGAGCGACGCGCGTGGATCCGATGCTGGCATTACGGGAGGAATGATTTGATCGCGGATTGCGGACTGCGGACTCAGGAAGTAATGGCGCAGTCTTTAATCCGCAATCCGCAATCCACAATCCGCAATCAAATATGCCTGAATGGAAAGAAAAAATCAGACTGCGGCTGACGAGCTTGCGGCTCGAGCCCACGCGCGAAGCAGAGATCGTCGAGGAACTCTCGCAGCACTTGAACGACCGTTATGCCGAGTTGCAGGCGAGTGGCGCGACCGATGAAGAAGCTTCGCGCGCCACGCTCGCGGAGTTGAACGACGGCGAATTACTCGAGAGTGAACTGCGGCGGGTTGAGCCTCAGCCTTGTCGTGAGCCTGTAGCCCTGGGTCGAAAGAGAATGAATGTGATTGGTGATCTGTGGCAAGACTTGAGCTACGGATGGCGAACGCTGCGGAAGAATCCCGGCTTCACCACCGTGGCCGTGCTCACGCTAGCGCTCGGCATCGGGGTCAATACGACGATATTCACGCTGTTTGATCTGGCGTTACTGCGTCCGTTGCCGGTCAAGGAGCCTGAGACTCTGGTCAATCTCGAATACCGGGGCAGTGACGGATACTCCTTTATTGATTACATTTTCTTACGCGACCACACCCGTGTTTTCTCAGATCTGATCGCGAGCGGCGCCAACAGGCTGATGTTGGGAGGCCAAACCGACTCAGAAGAGACACAGGAGATCGCGGGAGAGGTCGTGTCCGACAACTACTTCTCCGTCCTTGGAGGCATGGCCATCCTCGGTCGCACTTTCACGCCTGAAGAGAATCGCACGCCGGGCGAGTATCCGCTCGTGGTCTTAAGCTATGCCTTATGGCAAGGGCGTTTCGGCGCCAACCCGCAGATTCTGGGCCAAACAGTGCGGGTGAATAACAAGCCTTTCGTGGTGATAGGCGTAATGGCGCCCGGCTTTGTCGGTCTGGGTGTGCGTTATACTCATGTGCCAGACGTTTGGCTGCCGGTGATGATGACCGGCGAAGTGTGGCCTCAGTTTCGTGACTACTTCAGCTCGCGCCAGGTTGGGGGGCTGAATCTGTTCGGCCGCCTCAATCCGGGCCGGACAATCCCAGAGGCGCAGGCAGAGATGACGATGCTCCTCAGTCAGCTTGCTCGCGCCTACCCGGAGATTGGCTCCAAAGCTAAAGTGATCGTGACGCCATTGAGGGCGCTCGCGGGGCGGGTCCAATCTAAAGGCTTGCTGTGGACCATATTGGGTAGCGTCCTGACTCCATCGCTGATCGTACTGCTCATCGCCTGCTCTAACATCGCCAACCTGCAACTGGCTCGCGCCGCCGCGCGCCAGAAAGAGATCGGGGTGCGCCTGTGCCTGGGAGCGAGCCGCAGTCGCGTGATCCGGCAGTTATTGACCGAGAGTATTTTGCTCGCCGTCTTAGGCGGCGGGGCCGGGTTGCTTTTCGCCTGGTGGACTCTCAAGGCGTTTTTAGCCTCAGCGCTCTCTCTCTTGTCGCTGTCCCCGACGACCATCGGCGCATTTAAGGATTTGGTCAATTTGGACTGGCGCATCTTGAGTTTTACGCTGCTGGTTTCGTTCCTGAGCGCCATCGCATTCGGCCTGGTTCCCGCTCTGCAGGCAACGCGAAGCGATCTGGTGGCGACGATCAAAGATGAAGGCGTTGTCTTCAGTCAGCGCATGGCTCGCTCCCGACTACGCAATGGGTTGGTCGTGGCACAGGTGTCGCTCTGTCTTGTGTTGCTCATTGCCGCGGGGCTGCTGCTGCGCGGATTCATTCGAGCCGGAGTGATGGTCGAGGGATTAAAGACCGGGAATCTACTCTTCGTTCATCCGGGCACGCAGATGGCAGGTTATGACGAATCTCGGTCGCGACAATTCTGCGATGACCTGGCAGCTCGATTGGATGGCTCTCCCGGCGTGCAAGCGGTGACTATGGCGCACTTCCCGCCGCGCGGGATGACGCTGCCCCTGAAAAGAGAAGATGGGCGGCGGGTCATCACCTGGTACTATCTGGTGGCGCCAAACTACTTCGACACTGTCGGTATTCCCATTGTTCGCGGTCGTGGGATAAGCGAAGGCGAAGCGCGCGCTGAGGCGGCTGTGGCTGTGGTGACCGAAGCGACGGCGCGGAAGTTATGGCCCAACCAGGAACCGGTCGGCAAAAACGTGATGGTGGAATTGCCGGAGAACTGGGGTACGAAGGCGGGGGAATGGACTTTCACTTCACACCAGGTCGTCGGTGTGGCGCGCGACGCCTTGGCCTTAGTGGCGCCAAATGCTGAAAGCGAGCCTCTTTTCATCTACGCGCCGCTCCCGCCGCGACTACCGGTCGCCTTGATCGTGAGAACTTCCCGCGATGCAAAAGAAATGCAATCTTCGGTGCGCGCCGTCTCCCGCACGATAGACCCGACGGTCCTGCTCTGGATGTCGGATCTTGACAAATACTTCGAGGTCGTGGCGCAGGCCAAGACCGTCCGCATCCTCGCAGTGTTAGCGGTCAGTCTGGGATTGCTCGCCCTGTCATTGGCCGCGGTCGGACTCTACGGCGTGATGGCTTACTCGGTCGCGCAGCGCACGCGCGAAATCGGCATCCGCATGGCGCTGGGCGCGCAGCGGCGCGATGTGCTGGAGATCGTCTTCAGCCAGGGTTTGCGGCTGGTCGGCATCGGTGTGGCTCTGGGCGTCGCGGGCGGCGCGGCGGTCTCTCGTGCGCTGAGGGCGCTGCTCTTCGGACTGAGTCCGTTCGATCCAATCGCCTATGTGAGCGTGTCGATGTTTTTGGTGGCGGTTGCGCTGCTAGCTTGTTACCTGCCGGCGCGCCGGGCGACGAAGGTTGACCCGCTAACTGCGCTGCGCCACGAATAATTCGATTGGGGATTGCGGATTGTGATCAGTATCGTGAGCGTAGCTTCGTTTATTTAGCCATGCTCGCTACCGCTCGCGGCGCTGATCCGCAATCCAGTGATCCGCAATCCGCAATCAATTATGCATGAGTGGAAACAAGAAATCAGGGAGCGGCTGGCAGGCTCGAAACTTGAGCCGACGCGTGAGGCCGAGATTGTAGAGGAGTTGTCGCAGCACCTGGAGGATCGCTACGCGGAGTTGCGGGCCGGCGTCGCGACGCCTGAAGAGGCTTATCGCGCGACGCTAGCGGAATTGAGCGACGGCGAGCTACTTCAGAATGAGCTACGGCAAGTCGAACGCCTGGTATCACAAGAACCCGTCGTATTGGGAGCAAGCAGGAGGATCAATATGCTCGGAGGCGTTTGGCAGGATTTACGCTATGGCGCGCGGATGCTCGCGAAAACGCGTGGCTTCACTTTGCTGGCCGTTGTCACACTCGCGCTCGGCATCGGCGCGAACACGGCCATTTTCAGTGGAATCAACGCCTGGCTGTTCAGGCCATTGCCAGCGACGCGAGAGCCGGAGCGCCTGTGCTATGTCAACCTTGAGGGCGGCAATGTGTCTTATGCCGAGTATCTGGATTTTCAATCGCGCAGCCGTTTGCTGGAGGGACTGGCGGCTTACAATAGCGGAACGGGACTAACGGCCGAGTGGCGTTTCGATGGTCAGTACCGGCCCCTGCTCGGGGATCTGGTTTCCGGCAATTTCTTTCAGGCGCTCGGCGTGACTGCCGCGAGGGGGAGATTACTCACTCCTGATGATGAAATCGCCAGCGCCGAAAATGCGGTCGTCTTGAGCGATGCGACCTGGCGTAATTACTTCGCGGCGGACACTGGCGTCGTTAGCAAACAGGTCCTCATCAATGATCGAGGTTTCACCATCGTGGGGGTTACAGCGCCGGCCTTTCAGGGGCCGAAACAACCCTCTACGCCTGCCTGGTGGATTGCGGTCAGGAAAGCGCCGCTGCCTAATTTCTTCGACGACCAGCGGCAGGCGTTCAATCTGATAGGCAGGCTCAAACCGGGGATCGATCGCCTCCAGGCGCAGGCGGAACTCGATGTCATCTTCGCCGGGTTCAAGCATCTCAAACCGGATGCATACAAGAATCGCTTTGTCTCGGTGGAACCGGCGCGCGGTTTCAGGATGCCGAGCAGTGAGCGCAGCAAACTTTACCCGATGATGGCCATCGCCGTTGCGGTCGTCGGACTGACGTTGCTGATTGCCTGCGCGAATATCGCCAGCTTCTTACTGTCCCGCGCAATAAGGCGGCGCAAGGAGATCGCAGTGCGTCTGGCGCTGGGCGCGAGCCGCTGGCGCGTCGTGCGAATGCTGCTCGCCGAAAGCTTGTTGCTGGCGTTGCTGGGAGGCGCCGCAGCGGCGGCGCTGAGCTTCTGGGCCACTGATTTGCTGAGCTACTCGTTGAGTCTGATCGGCAGCCGGAGCTTGCGCCGGGATTTCTCCCCTGACTGGAAGGTCTTCGGCGCGACATTACTGATATCGTTGCTGGTGGGCGTCATCTGCGGCCTGGCGCCGGCGTTGCAAGCCTCGAAGGCTGATTTGACGGCGGGGTTGAAAGACGAAGCCTGCTTGCTCGGCTCCAGATTCAGGCGCCTCGGTTGGCGCGATGCGCTGGTCGTAGCGCAAGTCGCCGGGGCCTTGGTATTGCTAGCCGGTTCGGGATTGTTCCTGCGAAGCGCGCGACAGGCTTTGCGCTTCGAACTGGGCTTTGATGCGCAGAATCTCGCTTTCAATCAAATCTCGATCGGCGGCAGATATCAATCCACACCTCAGGCCGCGCAATTCTTCCGCGACTTGCAGAGCCGCGTGGCGGCGCTACCCGATGTGCAATCAGTTTGTCTGGCCGAAGGGTCAATACTCGACGGCCAGGGTTATCTCCGCAGACACAAATTAAGTATAGCCGGCGCGGAGCAGACGCCTTTCGGCGACCGGGAACT
>DASTMP010000463.1:0-12574 GCA_035714085.1 Blastocatellia bacterium | reverse complement strand
AACAATCGAATCCCTATTCCGGCGACGCGAACGGCAATGGCAGCCCCCAATTCTGGACCATAAAAACCTACGACGAACTGTCGCGTGTCAAAATAGTGACCTTGCCGGGCACTGATAATCAGACCATTCAGACGGACTACCGCGGCGCGACATCAACAATCGGCGCAACCATCACCGTGACAGACACGGTGGGACGCACACGCAAGAGCGAGATGGATGGATTGGACAGGCTGGTGAAGGTGACCGAGCAGAATCCGGCCAACGGTAACCTGGAGTGGGAGACGAGCTACAGCTATGACGTGTTGAACAATCTGACCCAGACCAACCAAGGCGGGCAGACTCGCACGTTTGAATACGACGCCAAGAGCAGGCTCAAGACCGAAACCACTCCGGAGGCGGGAACGATCAGATACGATTACTGGGACTTCGACGCCGTCAAGACCCACACGGACAAGAGAGGCGTGGTCACCACCTATACGTATGGAGATCTGAACCATCTGACCGGCGTGAGCTATAACAACGTCGCTGGCGTCGAGACGACGGCGTCGGTGAGCATCCACTACAAGGATTTATCGCCGGGCAAGGGACAGGTGGATTTGGTGACGGACGGGGCAGGGACTGAAAGCTACGTCTATGACAGCCTCGGGCGGCTGCAGTCGTGCACGCGAAAGATCGACGGGATACCCTACCAGAAGCAGTATGAGTACAACGCGGCGAACCAGATGACGCTGATGACTTACCCTTCCGGCAAGCGGGTGAAAGTAGGGCGCGACGATAGAGGGAGGCTCTCCGCCTTGAAGAGGGTGGACGCTTCAGGCGCTACGCTGGATACCTACCTGAGCGGGATCAATTACAGAGTGGACGGGCAGATCAGCAGCCAGACGCTTGGTGACAACACGGCAGAAAGCTTCGGCTACAGTGATGACCGGCTGCAACTGACGTCGCAGAAAGTGATGAAAGGCGGCAGCGCGCTGCTCGACCTGAGCTATGGATATGGGGCGCTCGCGGGACAGATGGGTAACGGCTCGACGGCCGGCAACAGTGATCAACTCGTCACCGTCACTGGGACGGTGAACGGGCAGGGCCGAAATCAGGCGTTCACTTATGATAATGTCGGAAGGCTCGTGACGGCGACTGGCTTATCTACACAGGGATCCACTCAAGTACCTTGGGCGAGACGCTACGAATACGACCCGTACGGTAACCGGACAGGCGTCTTCGAGGCCGTAAGTGGCGCCCAGTTGCAACACACTACGATCGAAGTAGCGAATGGAATGACGACGAACCGCATGGTGACGGAGAGCGTGAGCGGGACGGGCTTCAGCTACGACGTGAGCGGCAACATGACCGTGGAGGGGGCCAAGTCGTACACCTATGACGCCGAGAACCGGCTCGTGAGTGTGTGGTTGAACGGAGTGATGATTGAAAGCTATGGCTACGACGCCGGGAATCACAGGGTGAAGAAGGTGGTGGGAGGAGTAGTGACGCACTACATCTGGGAAGGGGATCATCAGGTGATCGCTGAGTATGAGCGAGGCGGCGGCGCAACGCAGTCGCCGGGAAAGAGGTATTTTCATCAGGACCGTCTATCGACGAGAATCATTACGGATGGCGATGGCAATGTAAAAGGGACGACGGATCAGTTACCATTCGGGGAAGAAATAGGATTCACTGGCGAATCAGAAAAACACAAATTCGCTTCCTATGAGCGAGACGGAGCACTTGATTATGCGGTGAACCGACATTATCACCCACAGCACGGACGATTCAATCAGGCTGACCCGCTTGGGATGGGAGCGGCAAACCTGGCAGACCCGCAGAGCTTGAACCTGTACAGCTATGTGCAGAATAACCCTGTAAACTTGGTTGATCCTAGCGGGCTGAGGCCGAATTTAGATCCACATCCATATGGATTGGGGGGCTCGGGGGATAGTTCATCATTCCTTATAGATGGAGTACCAGTGAGTAGTGACCTGGCATTCAGTGTATTGCATTCGGGCGTAGGCGAGATTGGTCCATTGAATACAACAAGTTGGGACCCCGGATTGAATCAAGGGCAAGGAGGTTGGGCGCAGTTTAGAGTTGGGCCTGATGGCAGGTCCGGCTGGGGGCAGTGGGAAGCGGTAACAGAAAAAGCAGTGGATACTGAAGGCAACGTGTTGTGGCAGTATGGCTACGCGGAATGGCATTGGAGAATGCTGGGTGAGCTAACAGTTCGCAACGGAATGTTGGGAGTCGATACTGGCGGGGTACTCAGGGACTTTAATGGTGGTATAATCACTGGCGGCGAGCGGCCAATTGAGATGCAGATGCTTGGCCCGTTAGATGGGATTGGGCCCGGCGAGCTGAAAATAGCGGCTGTGATTGGTGGAGGACTTTTAAATGGAGGGCTTAAGGCGCTTGCCAAAACCTACTCCAAATCCCTGCTTGGGCACATATTTCGTGATGCAGTTGGTCACGTAAACCCTGCCACAGCCGCGTCACAAGGTAGGTTCATGGAATTGTTTGAGGCCGTTGCTACGAACCCAGCTAATCTACGTACTAATTTTCCGCTTCCAACGCCTGCAGCTAATGCTGGTGTCCAGGCGTATACTCAGGTATTCAGAAATGGTAGTCAGGTGTGGGTTTATACGAGAAATGGAAATATAATAGATGCAGGGGTTAATTTAGTGGGGGCGCATAGATGACTAGCAGAGAAATTGCACTAGAACTTGACGCTGAAGATAGACCCATCGAAGCAGCTAACGCCTATGAAGAAGCGATTAAGGAAGCGGATGCGGATTTTTATCTGTACATGAACTTGGCTATACTATATTTTGTTTGTACTGATGGAGGATACGCATCATACCATAATCTGTCCAATGAATTTGTGGACAGAGCCTGGGATAGGGCCATTAAACTTCTTGATGAGGCAGAGTCTAGATTTGGAAGGAATGATGAGATAGAGTTTTGGCGAAGATACATTCGCTATATAGTCCTTGGCGAAGACGAATCTATTATGGAAAGAGAGCGGTTCATCTACTCGAGATCATTGATTCCATACTTCTACCTATTTATATCAGGCGATGGAAAAGATTACTATTCGGAAGCGCAAAATTTACTTGAACAAGTAGCAAACGGAAGCACAGCTAAAGAGCGATATATTAAATCAATCCTCGTGTCGAGGGTCACACTACCACTACCATAACACGAGTTTAGTCAAAAAAACGGGGAGGCCATGCCTCCCCCACGAGGCGCGCGTCTAGCGTTATGCTAGACGTACCATGAAAAACAAAAGCGCCTCGAAGGCGAGTATAAAAGATTTTCGTGGCCACGTCTCGCGGAGTCTTGGGCCGGCGAGCGGGGTCTTGGTCAATATGATTGATGTCCTGGCAATCGGGCCACGTCCTGGCTCTCCCGTTGAAATGACGCTAAGTCCACTGTGGGGCTATCGGTGGAGCAGCCTTTACACAGGCATCAATCGGGCAGGCCAGGAACTGGCTGAAACAATTGCCGATGATGACTGGCTGCAAGAACTGCGCAAAGAGCGCCTGGACTGGCTCGCTTCGCAAGAGATCATTTCGATCAATCAGGCGACAGGCAAATGGCGCGTGCGGATTCTGGATGCGACTGATTACCCACGGCCCAAGACCGAGACTGTCAAGCTTGGCTATATGCACGGCGCTGACGGCGGAGCCGCTGAAGAATGGCGCAGTCGCCGCCAAACGGAAGAGGCAAGGCAGTAACTTGCCTCTCTTTTTCGCATCCCTGACTGATACTTCATACTCTGCCTGTCCAACGGATTTCAGCTATCGTACATTCCACTTGCCAGGGCGCGAATGTACGCGGCGTTGCACCCGCAACACCCGCCGATATATCCGATGCCTTCAGCCTTCGCGACGCGACCGAATTCGGAGAACTCTTCTCTTGACGCCTGGATGGTTTCCATCTCGTCGGGGAATTGGGGAAGACGCGTGAAGCACGGGGTCTCATCCGTAGCTCGGAAAGCGGCTGGTTGAGCCGCCAACGGAATATCTACAGCGGCGCGCATCTCGCGCAATACGGCCAACATTCTTTTCGGCTCCTGCTCGCAATTCGCTCCGACCAGGCTCGCGCCGGCTGCCGCCATCTCGCGAGCGCATTGGGCTGCCCGATGGCCGTCGCTCGATTGATCGAGCCGGGGGCGGAAGCTCATTGTGGCGATCAAGGGCAAACCGCTCGCGCGCGCGCATTCGAGCGCGATCAACATCTCTTCGAGGTGGAAGAAGGTTTCGAGGATCAGAAAATCCACGCCCGCTTCCGTTAACAGTCGTGTCTGTTCGGCCAGCAGCTCGCGCACGAAGTTGGCGGCCCCGCGCCCTTCGCGCTCGAAGAGTTGCGTGCGCGAGATTGATCCCGCCACCAGCGCTTCGCCTGCCGCCGCCTCTCGCGCCACCCGCACCGCGTTCTGGTTGATGACCTCGGTCTCGTCGTCGTAGCCGGCCCGCTTCAGCTTCTCGCGCGTGCCGAAGAATGTCAGCGCCTGCAAAACCTGCGAGCCGGCGCGTAGAAACTCGAGGTGCAATTGGCGCAGCGCGTCAGGATGCTCGATCGCTACTTCGGGCGTGAATTGTCCGCTGCCGCGACCCGTCCCCACCTTCTCCCGCTTCGAGCCGCTCGAGACATAGCCGCGCCGCTCGAGTTCAATCAGATAGCCGCCGTCTCCGAGCACGATCCCTCGCTCTTCGATCAACGTCAGAATATCCGTCTGCATCTATTCGCCTCCGAAATATTTTAGGGCATTGATCGCCGCGCCGATCACGCCGTTCAGGGCCAGCGCGGCGTGTTTCATGGGAAGATCTCGTCTGGCCTCCGCCCAGATGTGTTCGCGCGTCGAGCGTAGGAAACATTCCCAATAGACCCCGTCGGCCCGTCCCAATCCTCCGCCGACTACGACGGCTTCCGGATCGAGCGTGTTGATCAGCAGACCGGTCGTGACGCCGAGCGCGTCGCCGGCGCTCCGGACTATTTCGATCGCCCGCGCGTCGCCGCCTTGAGCGGCATTGATGACTTCCTCCGCTCGCGAAATCTTTTCCGAAGAGTAAGACTGATAACGCTGAGCGAGCGCCGGCCCTGAGGCATACTCCTCGAGAGTCACTCTGTTAGTGGCGCCGCATTCCGCGCAGGTGGAAGTGAGTGGGCTGCTCGCGCAGATCAACGCGTCGCCGTGAGCGCCGGCGTATGGCCACTTGTCCGATACGAGGCAACAACTGATGCCGGTACCCACCGTGAGGTAGAGAAAAATCTCGTATTCTCGGCCCGCTCCGTAAATCGCTTCGGCCAGCGCGGCTGCGCGCACGTCCGATTCAATCACTGTAGGCGCGATTTTGTAGAGGCGCTCACGTATCGGCCATCCGTTCCATTTGATCGTGTGTCCGCTCGTGACATTGCCATGCAGATCGACCAGTTCTGCCACACCGAGGCCGATTCCCGCGACCTTCGCCCCCGCTTCTTCCGCCCTTTTTATCAGTTCGACCGAGAGCGCTTCGACATCGCGCAGCACTGCTTCTCCGCCGCGCTCGGCGGCGGTCGGCAGACGGCGGTGGAAGAGCAATTTGCCATCCCATGTCACGACGCCCGCGGCGATCTTGGTTCCGCCGACGTCAATGCCAATCGCGCAGATGTCTTTGGTCATTTGCCTTTATTGTTCATCCGCCGGACGAGTGTGATCGTGCAGATGATGAAGATCGCGTCTGTGTTCTCTCAGGCTCAAATCAAGCTCGCGGAAGCGCGAGGCGATGGCTATCCATCGTCCGGCCTTCGCAGATGCGGCGGCGGCCTCGATTACTTCGAGCAGGTGCAGGTCGTGCGTGATCTCGGCGAGCGGCTGTCTCCCCTCGAACAGCGCCATGACGGCTTCGGTCAATCCGTCCGCCCACATCCATGTCCCTTCCACCGGCTCGTATTCTTCCCAGCAGCCCGACTTGTTGCGCCAGATTTCAAAGCCTCGGGGATCCCAATCGTCGCCGAGCAGATTGGCGGTTCCTTCGGAGCCGTAAATCTCAAGCGCCGGGCGGCGGTAGCGCTGGATCGCGTGGCTCGAGACGACGCTCGAAAGCGCTTCCGACTCATGTCGCAGAATGAGGTGTGAGACGTCGTGACCGGGATCGGTTATTTCAAAAGCGCCGATGAATCGAGGGGTGATCGCCGTATGCTCCGCCGCCATTACTTCAACCACCGGCCCCAACAGCGCGGTGAGACTCTTCAAGTTGTAGACGCCGACCTCCGCCAGCGGCCCGACCTTGCCTTGATGATACCAGGCGGCCCAGGTAGATCCCGCATTGCCGTATAGCCCGCGCGCCGAGTGTGGGCGGCCGATCGCCCCATTTCGAATCCGTTCCCAGAAGGCGCGAAACGTCGGCGCAAGGTGAACGAACGGCGCGGCGATCAGATGCAGGCCGCGTTGATCGGCCAATTCCGCCAACCTTTCTCCTTCGGCGCGAGTCGTCGCCAGCGGTTTCTCCACCAACACGCTCTTGCCGTTCTCCAACGCCTGTCGGACCAGGTCGGCGTGACTCTCCGGAGGCGTGATGATCACTATCAGATCGGCGTCGGATCGGATCGCTTCATCAGGCTCCGCCACAAGGTTAATTCCTGGACGGCGGGCGCCCAGTTCATCCCACTGTTCCCTGCGTCTGGCGCAGACCGTGCCTAGCGACGCCTGCCCTTTGGGGATCAGGCGGTCGAGCGCCCGCAAATACGCCCACAAGACGTTGCCCGCTCCGATAATTCCGACTCGAACAGGGCGATTGAGTGATCGGCTCATCTTGCTCATTTTAATTCGGTCTCGTAAGAGAGCATCGCGCCGCCGGCGACCGCGAGCGCGATTCCGAGCCACTGCCTGAAGGTCAAGGTTTCCGCCAGAAAGATTCTCGCCAATACGATTGTGACGAGCGGATATAGCGCGGTCAGCGGCACGGCCACCGAGGCCTTGGCGCCTCGCTCTAACGCCTCGAAGAGCGCCCACGAGCCAAGCCCGTTGGCGGCGCCTCCCAGCAGACCGATCAACAACACGCGCCAGCCGAGGCCCGCGAGCGCGCCGCCACGCCAAAGCAGCGGAAGCATCGCCGCGAATCCCACGACCAGCCAGACCAGCAGTGATCGTGACGAGATGCGATTGGTCCCCAATTTCTGAAGAAGCCCGACGACGCCCCAGCAGAGCGTGGCGACGCAGGCGTAGAAAACCCAAGTGTCCATCGCGTCAAAACGAGAGAAGAACGATAGCGGCAAGCGCCAGAATCATGCCAGCCGCCTGAATGCGATTGATCCGTTCGCGCAGGAACGCGAACGCAAGCGCTATGGTCAGGAGCGGAAAGAGCGCCGTGAACGGCCCGACTATTGACGCCTGCCCTCTGGCCAGCGCCGCGTAATAGGCGAGCATCCCCAACCCGGTGAAGATCCCGTTCAAGATTCCATAGATCGCCCCGCGCCGATCGGTTTCAACTTTGAATCCGAGCTGCGCCCAGGCCAGTATCGACGGCGGTATGATCCCGATGGTGAATAGAATCTGGAGTTGTTGCGGCGATATTTGATCCGACCCCAACTTGGACAAAAATCCCCAGACGCCCCACCAGACGATGCAAAGCAGCGCATAGAGCGCCCAAAGTCCGCGACCTGAACGGGGAACTGAACGAGTTTTATCGGCGGCTTCCAACTTCGTCGCCGTGGAGCTGTTGTCCATATTTATTTTCCTGAATGATCCCGCCTTCATTCTCGACGATATAAGGGCAGAACCGTAATGAATCGCAGTCAACGCCTCGCAACCGCGAAAGCCTCTCGGCGGCGATTTGCGCGGGGATGACGTCTATCAGGAACTGCCAGCCTCGCGGCGATCTCGGCAACGAAAAGACGAGGTCGCCGGCGTCATCATGAAGTCCCTCGCCGATCAGCATAACCGACGCCCCGATCCTTCGAAGGTCTTTCGTCACCTCCAGGTCTTCCGCCCGCATTAAATGTTGATCCAACCAGAGGCAGAAGCGAAGGCCCGGATAAACGATTTCCTGAGGCCCGTGACGAAACCCTCCAGTGCTCATCGCCGTGGCCGGAGCTTTGGCCGCCTCTTCCCAGAGCAGCCTCGCCTCGTGGCAACTGGCCAGACTCGCCCCTCTGGCCAGAAAATAGCCCGAAGTGCTTGATGACGTCCAATCGCTAGCCTCGATCTTTTCACGCCATAGGTCGAGATCCTGTTCAACTGACAGAAAAGTTTCGGTCAGCGACGGGCCGAGCGACGAATCCATATTCCCTGCCGTCGCGCTTGCCAGGAGTCCCGCCGCCATTGCCAGCGCAGTATACATCGTCACCGAGACGGCGTGATCGAACAGCAGATCGACGCAGACCGTGGCGTCGCATTCCAGGGCGAGTGGGCTGTCGGGCGTATTGGTGATCGCCACGATTTTTGCCCCTGCGCTTCTTGCCTCGCCGATCAGATTGACGATCTCGACGCTCCGGCCGCTGCGCGAGACAATGACGATCGCCGAATCCGGCGCCACTCGGGAGAAGCGCAGCACCTCCGAAGCCTCTATCAACGAGACGGGGCGGCCAGCCGCGTGAAAGAAAGACGCCGCCGCCATCGCCGCGTGCCAACTCGCTCCAATACCCGTCAGGTAGATGTGCTTTGCTTGATTGAGTATGAAGGTCGCCTGGTCGAGGCGCGATCTATCTTTTTCCAAAAGTGAGCTAAGCGCTCTGATCAGCTCTTGCGGCTGTCTGAGAATGTCGTTGAGGAGTTTTGTCATCCCAGCAAAACCTTTCATTTTGACAAGACTTTTAACACAAAGGATCAAAGGGCCGAAGGGCCAAAGAACTTCTTTGATCATTTGACCCTTTGATCCTTTGTGTTGAAGCTCTTTTCTACTTCTGTGTTGAAGCTCTTTTCTATTTCTCGCCGCCTCAGAACGTGATTCTGCCGGCGATTTGAATGTTGCGCGGCGACGTCACCGACCCATTCCATTGCCCGAAGGAAGAGCTGGCGATGTTGGTGTCGAACCCGCTCAATCTGTGATTGTTCCAGAGGTTGAAGACCTCCGTGCGAAATTGGAAATTCACCCGTTCGGTGATTCGAATGTCTTTGAAGAGCGCGAAATCCTGATTGTGATAGCCGAATCCGCGATAGTTCGTGATGCGCGCGCCGCTCCCGTAATAAGCTGTCGATCCGAAGTTCTCCAAGGGCTCGAATGCCGAGGCGTCAAAGAGCGGTTTGCTCGGGTCGAAATTGCTCTTACTCTGCGCCCACGGACTTTTGCCCGGCGCCACACCGGGGATGCAGGAGAGGGCGAATTGGTCCGGGACGTGGCAGAAGCCCGAACTGAAGGCGAATGGAGTTCCCGAACTGAGGCGCAGAATGCTACTCATCTTCCAGCCCCCGACGAGATGATTGACCACGCCTCTCCCGTCGAGCCAGCGCTGCCCTTTGCCGAACGGCAGGTCATAGGTCATCGCGATTGAGAGCGTGTGCGGAATATCGTCAAAACCTAGCCCCTTGCTCTTCGCCCGTTCGAACGGGGAGACGCCGAGAATGCCCGGCTGATTGCTGTCCGCGTTGGTGAGCAGCTTGGAGAAGGTGTAGGAAGTCAAAAACCACAACCCACGCGAAAATCGCTTCTCCGCTTTAAGCTGAAGCGAGTGATATATGGAATTGCCGACGTTCTCGTTAATTCCGTAGATGTTGCCGCAGTATTGCGGGAAGGGGAGCAACGCCTGGGCGAGCGTTGGGGGGCATGACTGCATCTGTTCGACCCAGCCGGCGTACGGAACGGGCACGCCATGCAGGCTGGTCTGACCGGGCGCGAACTCCTCGATGAGTTGGCTGCCGTACTGCGTGAGCAGCTTGGGGTCGAGCGCGTTGAGCGGGCTGAGGCGCGAGATCAATCGCGTCCCCTTGCTGCCTACGTATGCGGCGCTGACCGTGATCGTGTTGCTTGCCTGATGTTCGATCGTCAGGTTCCATTGCTGCGTATACGGCAGCCGGTTCGCGTCAATCGGGCGATAGATCGGCGCGCTCTGGCCGTTCAGAAAGCCCGAATCGAGGAAAGGCGGGCGTGCGAAGTTCTGAGGCGGCCCGTCGCTCAAAGTGAACGCGGCGACCAACCCTCCCTGCGTGCTGGAAAACGACGGGTTTGCGTTGAAGCCGTCATTTGCAATCCCGCCTCCCCATCCCGGAATGAAACCCGAGTCAATGAAGACGCCGTAGCCGAGCCGGACCACTGTCTTATCTCGGAGCGAATAGGCGATGCCCAATCGTGGGGCGAAGGCTTTGACGTACCTCTCTTCGGGGTACCGGCGGCCAAAGCTTGCCGCCCCGGCCTCGTCGCCGGCGAAAACCAGTCGGCCCGGCCGATTGCCCGCCGTCGGATTCAGGCCTATCGGATCGAGGAAGGAGAAGAAGTTATGTTTCTCGACCGACGGCGAGACGGTCTCCCAACGAAGACCATAATTAAGGCTGAGCCTCGGGTTCACGCGCCAGGTATCGCCGACATGAGCGATCCAGGAAGTCTGCACGGCGATTGACCGCGTGGTGTTGCGAATATTGAAGTTCGCGGAGTCCACCTGTTCGAGCAGGAAGCTCGCGATCGGGCTCCCGCTATTGACGTCCAGCAACCCGGTGGAGAGTCGGCTGAAATTGAATTGACCGGCCTCGCCCGTGACACTGGGGGCGTTGTTGGTCATATTTCGGTATTCAACGCCGAATTTGAGCGTGTGCCGTCCCTTGACCCAGGTCAGCAGGTTGCTGCCCACGACTGCGGGAGCGGGCCAGCCATTTTCTTCCGCTGATCCCTGATTGGAGCCAAATCCCTCGAACCCGTCGTCATTGAAACGGATTGCCGGCGGATAGGCGTTCCGGGCGACGCCTTTGATCTTCGGCAATTGGTCCGTAAAGGGCACATCAATTCCGCCGCCGTAGAAATGGTCGTTGTTGTAGCCAATGCTGAAGTGATTGAGCAAAGATGGGCTGAAAGTGTGATCCCAACTCGCCCGGCTGATCCAGGTGGCCTTGTAGTTGACTTGACCGGTGCTGATCTGGGGGGGCAGCGTGGTAGTATCCTGGCGCAGGTTATTGCGTTTATAAACAGTGACGGTGATGTGGTCGTTGGCGCCGAGATATTCGTCAAATCTCAGGTTGAGAATATCGGCGTCGGCGTTGATTCCCTGCGGCAGGGCAGCCGGCAAATAGTTTAGTGTGGCGCCCGGCGAAGTCGGCTGCGGCAGAAACTTGAGCCACTGTAACGCCAGCGAATTTTTCAGCCGCGGGTCATTCGGGCAGATCACGTTCGGAGTCTTTCCGTCACATCCCATAAACTGGTCGCGGACTATCTCGCCGTCGACGATCCGCGTCGTCGCCGGATCGTAAATCGGGATCAGATTGCCATCGGTGTCTACCCAATCGCTAAAGTCCCCTTGCCGTTCTTTGAGCGAGGGGATGGAGAGCGTAGGCCGCACAAGGCCGCCGCGGATGCGGAACCCTTCCCAGTTGGCGAAGAAGAAGGTTTTGTTTCTCGACGTCCATGCAAATGGCAATTTCACTGGCCCTCCGATGGCGCCGCCGAAATTGTTCTGAATGTTCTTCGGCTTCTCAGGTCTATCCTCCCCGACGCCGAACTGGTTGGCGTTGAGGAGCATGTTGCGATGGTACTCGTATAGACCGCCGTGAAATTGATTTGTTCCCGCCTTGGTTTCCATGATGAAGACCGCCGCGCCGGTTGAGCCGTACTGCGGCTCATAGTTCGCGTTGAGGACTCTCAACTCGCTGACCATATCGGGCGATTGGGGGAAATCGAAGGCCGCCGACCAGGTGCCGTTCCCGCCGGAAGGATTGACCAGCGTCACCCCATTGAGGATCGCCTCGCCGGCGTATTGCACGCTTCCATTAAAGTGGGCGCCGACGACATTGCCGTCGGGGGTGGTGACACCCGGCAGCAGCGCGGCGAACGATGCCGAAGATCGCGGTCCGCCCGCGACGATCAGCGGCAAGTCGTTGACCGTCTTCGGTTCTATGCTTCCGCTCTGCGTGGCGTCTTCGCGGTTGATCTGCGGGGCTTCGGCCTGCACCTGGACAATCTCGGTCATCGCCCCGACCTTCAATTGCGCGTCTAGACGCGCCTTTTCATTGAGCGCGATCCGGAATCCGCTTCGGGTGTAGCTCTGAAACCCGTTGGCCGTGATTTTCAACTCGTAGTCGCCCGCCGGCAGGTTGAGAAAACCGTAGTAGCCGCCGGAATCTGTTGAGGCCTTGAACTCTACCCCGGTGTTGACTGAGGTCAATGTGATAGCGGCCTTAGTGATCGCGCCTCCGTTCTCATCGGTGATCACGCCGTTGAGCGAGGCGCTGGTGTTCTGCGCCGCCGCGATCCCGTAAAAAAGCGCCAGAAACAACACGACTCGCAAGAAGTGTCTCTCTCGTATGCTTGTCATTTCCGCCTCCTAGTACTACTGTGTTAAGAAAACTGGCGGTTTACGCTCAAATATGTTGACATAAAGTGATGGAAACATGCTCAACCTCACAATCAACTCGTGAGCGACGTTTCGATCAGTACGTTGCGAAGCTGGCAGATGCGCTGGA
>DASTMP010000462.1:0-82939 GCA_035714085.1 Blastocatellia bacterium | reverse complement strand
ACTGATCGGCAACATCAACCGTCGCTGCCGCGACTAGGGACTGATGCGCTCATTGTCCCGGCTTTGAAAAGCCGGGCTAAGCTCACATGGTCGCTGCCGCGACCGGGGAAAATGTGGTTGCAATATTTATTCAAAGACCATCAAAGCCGGTTCGACTAACGCATATCCGTTCTCAGTCGCAGCAGCGACGGTTGATACCGATGATCGGTATCAACCGTCGCTGCTGCGACTCAAATAACTACGTAACCGCTCTCCCGGCTTTGAAAAGCCGGTCTAAGCTCACGTGGTCGCTGCGGCGACCGGGAAGACGGATGTTGCATTTATTTTTCAAGGACCATTATTCGTTATGGCGCCGTAGCCGTTACTACCTGGCTATTTTCAATGGAGGCTGCTATCAAATCACTTCGTTGGCAAATCGCGCTGCTCATCAGCGCGGCTATCGCCATCAGCTACTTGGATCGGCAAACCTTGTCGGTGGCGATTGCCGCGATTCAAAGCGAGATCCCGATCAACAACACGCAGTTTTCGCACTTGCAGGTGGCCTTTCTGCTGACCTACGGCGTGATGTATGCGGGCGGAGGCAAGCTGATTGACGTTTTGGGCGCGCGGCGCGGCTTTGTGTGGATAATGCTATTCTGGTCGCTGGCCTGCGCCAGTCACGGCCTTGCGGCCGGATTCGGGATGCTGGCCGTGAGCCGCTTTCTGCTGGGCGTGGGCGAAGGCGGCGGTTTCCCCGCCGCGACCAAAGCCGTTTCCGAATGGTTCCCGACACACGAACGTTCGACGGCGATGGGCGTCATCAATGCGGGCACGTCTGTCGGCGCAGTCATCGCGCCACCGGCCATTGCCGCAACCATTCAATATCTGGGCTGGCGCTGGGTCTTCTTCTTGTGCGGCGCGGCAGGCCTGTTGTGGTCGGTCTGGTGGTTACGTGAATACTTCGCGCCCGCGCAGCATCCCAGACTCTCTAAGTGGGAGCGCAGCGAAATCGAAGAAGTCTTCGCCACGTCGTCGCAACAGAAAGCCGAAGTGTCATGGCTTCAACTCTTCGCTTTTCCGCAAGTCTGGGGTCTGGTCTTGGGAAAATTTCTGAGCGACGCGGCGTGGTACTTTTATCTCTTCTGGCTGCCAAAATATCTTTATGACACGCGCGGCTTCGACACGAAACAGGTCGGTTACTACGCGTGGATTCCCTATGCCGCGGCGGGGGTGGGCAGTCTGCTCGGCGGCTGGTTTTCGAGCCAATTGCTGCGGCGCGGGAATTCGTTGAACTTTTCGCGCAAGGTCGCGCTGGGCGCGAGCGCCGCCGTAATGCCGCTCGTCATTTTCATCACGCAAGTCCCGGTTGAGTGGGCCATCGCGCTCTTCAGCATCGCCTTCTTCGGGCAGCAATCGTGGTCGACGCTGGTGATGATTCTGCCGGCGGATTTGTTTCCGCGCCGCGTGGTCGGTTCGGTCGCCGGGTTGGTCGGCTTCGGCGGGGCGATGGGCGGCGTCGTTTTCAATCTTATCGCAGGTCGCATGCTCGACGGCGGTTCCGGCTACGGCCCGGTCTTCGCAATCGTGAGCGCTCTGCACGTGCTGGCGTTCATGCTTATTCTGCTGACAATTCGCGAAGTACGCCCCATCGAAGTTAAAGGAGCATTGGCGTGAAAATCACTGACGTTCGCGCGCGTGTGGTCGAATGGCGCGGCAAGACTGCGCCGCCGCAGCCGCATTTTTGCACGAATCCAATTGACCTGTTGGCGCTGCCTGAAAAGGATTCGATGGCGAGCTTTCGCTTTCACGGCTGGGTGATCGTCGAGGTCTTCACCGACGCCGGGCACGTGGGCATAGGGAACGCCGCCCTTTCGCCGCGTGTGACCAAGCAGGTGATTGATGTTTACCTGAAGCCGCTGCTAATCGGTAAAGATCCCTTCGATACCGAATTTTTGTGGCAGCGCATGTATCGGCAGACGATGGCTTTCGGTCGCAAAGGCATAGGCATGGTCGCCATCAGCGCTGTGGACATCGCTATTTGGGACTTGCTGGGCAAGGCCACGGGGCAGCCTGTCTTCAAATTGCTCGGCGGCAGAACCAAAGCCAGGATTCCAGTCTACGCCAGTCGCCTGTACAGCCAGTCCTTGGATGAGCTGGCCGCCGAAGCGAGCAAGTACAAAGAGGCCGGCTACCGCGCGATGAAGCTGCGCTTCGGTTGGGGGCCGGTGGACGGCGCCGCCGGGACGGAGCGCAACCTGGAATTGGTGCGGACGGCGCGCGAGGTCATCGGCTACGAGATTGATCTGATGGCCGACGCCTATATGGGATGGACGCTCGATTATGCGCGACGCATGATCCCGCTGCTTGAACCGTTCCGGTTGCGCTGGCTGGAGGAGCCGGTAATTCCGGATGACATTCACGGCTACGCGGCGTTGAAAGCGATGGGGCGCATTCCCATTGCAGGCGGCGAGCACGAATTCACGCTCTATGGTTTTCGCGAGCTGATTGAGGCAAAGGCGGTGGATTATATTCAGTTCGACACTAACCGCGTCGGTGGCGTCACGCAGGCTCGCAAGATCGCGGCGCTGGCCGAAGCCCATTCCATTCCGGTCATTCCGCACGCCGGGCAGATGCACAACTTTCACATCGTGATGGCCAGTCTGAATTCGCCAATGGCCGAGTATTTCCCGATTGTGGATGTGGAAGTGGGCAATGAATTGTTCTGGTATATCTTCGACGGCGAGCCGCAGGCGGTTGGCGGCGAGATTGATTTACGCGACGATCTGCCCGGCCTGGGCTTGACCATCAAAGAGAGCGAGTTAAGTAATTTTGCGGTGATTGAGTGACGCAGCGTCTGGGCAGTCAATGCAGACGCGCAAGGATGTCGCGCGCGACCGCAATCGCATCATCCTTGTGGTCCTTTCCATCGTGGCCCGCCACTTCGACGTGTAGATTCCGGTTCGTCCCGTTCTGGTCATTCCCGAGAATCACAGTGAGGTATGTGTCGCCGTGCGATGCCGGGTCCAGCCGCTCAAGATACCCGCCTTCGGCGAGCCCGGGAATGAATTCCGCGCCCTTGACCGGCTCGGCCGGTCCTGTGTCTATTGTGATCCCGAGCGCGGATTTCCCGTTGCCGAGGGCGCATCTGAGCGGGAACTGCTCTCTTTGTGGAGGAAATGCGCCAGGGACAAGTTTTTGGGCGAGGTCGGCGGGCGCGAGGCTGCACGCGTCGGTGACCTTAGCTGCTGCCGCTGCAAGAGACGGCCCGCCCACAGTTCCGCCGGTCGACGATTGAGACTGGCCTGCGGGTTGACTCGCTTGCCCATGCGAGCAGGCAGACAATAGCGGACATGTAAGTAAAGAAAGGATCAACATGCGATTCATCGTTCAGTTCTCCTTTCATATCTCGACGCGCCGAGCTGATCGTCGCATAGCGCGCGCCTGGCGGCTGAAATACGGCTGTCCAATTGAACAGGCAGCCGACGAGTCGCAGGAAAATGAAGCTCGAGACCGTTGCAAGCCGGGTAAGCGTCTCGCTCACTCACCCGGCTTTGCTGTTTCGACCGAGTTTGTTAAACCTCTGGCCTATTGTGTATTAGGAACGCACCGGCAGGTTTCAGGATCAAACCTTTGACTGTCTAAACATATCGGAATCGGCGGCTTGCAAAGTTTGATCGGTTGCGGAACTGGTTGCGGAACCGGTGTAGGCGTCGGCCGTTGTTGGCCCGTAACGAAGACAGTAGGGGCCACGACCAATGCGACAAGTAGAATCAGTTTGTATTTCAGCAAGGTGACACCTCCTATTTTGGTTTTGATTGTTTTGCGCAGCAGCGAAGAGGCGATAAATTACGTGACTAGATTCTCACCGTCAGACCTCCTGGACGCGCGCCAGGGTATATAGCGCAATATGAAACTTGGCGAAAGTTATTTTTGCGGCGGCCCGCTATCTTGATGACGGCGTAACTGGTCATCAAGTTTTTGCGCCAGCGGTTATTTTTTATTTGAGGGTTCGGGCGTCGGAGTGGCCTTCTCCATCGGGCCGCCAGAGTCCTCCCAGGCTCTAACGCCGCCGAGCAAAGCGCTCGCGTCTTTGAATCCATTCTGCTGCATCAAGAGCGCCGCACGGGCGCTCGTGTGTTCAGCCACTCAGCTACAGTAGGCGATGATAAGCTTATCTTTCGGCAGGTCTTTGTAATCGCCGGCCTCCAGCTTGCTCAGTGGGACATTGGGCGCGCCTTTGATGTGCGCCATCTTGTATATGTCAGCGCTTCTAACGTCGATGATGACCGCTTTGCCTTCCGCAATCAGCTTCTTGGCTTCTTCCACGCTGATGCGCGGCGTCTTGTCGTCGGGGTTTTGGGGAGGAGGAATCGCCGCGGCCGAACGCCCGGACTGCGCGCTAGCCGTGGCCGCGTCAGCCGTATTAGTGGCTGCGCCCGATTTCGAGCAGCCGGCCGCCGTAACCGCCATACCAACGGTCAGCGCGCCTGCGCCCAGTTTCAAGATAATATTCATATTGTTACTCACTTTTGTTTCTGGTTTTCTTTACTGGCCAGGAGGAAGCCGACCAGCTCCGTCGAAAGCCCAAGTTTACACGATGATTTCGCCGAATCACAGTCATCGGACTCCGGACAAAATTCGCGCTTGATCTTTCAACGGCGCTCGGCGAATATTCGGACTCCTCAGAAAATAGACGGGATTAACAGGATTGCTCAGGATTTTGCGCATTGAGTTCAATCCTGAGCAATCCTGTTAATCCCGTCTATTTTCGTTCTTTCATGGCGTCGATCATTGCAGCATGAAAGTCTCCTCGGTAGTCGGTTTGAGTCGCAACCCATCGCCTGCAACGGCTGATCTCACCCCCCCACTCAAATTCATTGAAGTTACCGCAGGTCATTTCACTTATTGAACGTGTAGATGAATCTCATTGCGTGCAAAACCTTCTCTGTTTGCCTGTTGGCGCTTTCTATCTGGTCGTGCTCGTCGTGGGGACATCCCGCGCGGAGCGCCTCTCCACCCGTGTCGCCACAGGCGCCGCCGAAACCGAAGCCTTATGTCGCCTATCTGCGCGACGGCGATTTGTGGGTGATTCGAAGCGACGGGACGAATCAACGATTGGCGACCGCCGCCTCCGAAGGCGAAGCGATTCAAGATTTCGTCTGGGGCGTTGACGGCGGCCGGATTTATTTTTCAATGGGGGAGCGATTGTTCGAGGTCATTCTGCAGACCGGCAACCTGGCGAGCGCGGGAGAGCTGACCGTCCCCAAAGGCTTCGCCATTGATAGTCTGGAGATGGGGCGCGACGGCAGAACGATCATCGTTCGGACGCTCGACTCGGGCGCGTCGGCGCGATTGTTCGCCCTCACGATCGGAGAGAGAGGCGCGCGCGAGTTGACCGTCGATGAATACAGCTCGATGATCGAGCCTCGTCCGCCCGTCGTCCGCGCCATCGGTGAGATGTCGGTCTCTCCCGACGGACGGCTGGTGCTGTATAAAGATGTGGTGGGAAACGGTGAGGAGTTGTTTGTCGCCGACGCGGAGACCGGCGCGCGCGTTAAAGTAACGAATCTTCACGAATTGAGCGGGTTCGAAGAGTCGGTCGAAACCGAAGGCGGGCGAAGAGTGCTCGGAGCGACATGGTCTCCAGACAGCCGTTACGTCATTTTCAACCCTATTCAATCGTGCTCTGAGTCCGGGTTGTGCTATGGCCGGCTGGTTCTGGTAGACGCCTGGGGAAGCGCGCAACGCCAACTCTCATCCGAGATGATGGTCGATCTTCCGGGCGAATGGTCGAAGGACAACCATCTCCTCGTTTACGACGACGGCAGTAGAATCATGGTCGCGGGGGCCGACGGCAATCTGAGAACGCTCGCTGAAGGGAATCATCCCAAGTGGCAACCGGCGCCGTGAGCTTGAATGATAATAGCGCTTGGGAGCATCATGAATGGGACTTATAGGTCTTATGAGTGGAGACGCAAAATCTTGTCTCTCCACCAAGTCCCGTTCATGCGACCGAAGGAAATGGAAAAGCGAAAAATAGAATATCGCGGAAGAGCAGGAGGGCTTGAGAATTAACGATGAGTTTTCCAAGGGCGAGCGGGATTTTGCTGCATCCGACTTCATTGCCAGGGCGTTTCGGCATTGGTGATCTTGGCGCTGAGGCATATGAGTTCATAGATTTTCTGGAAGAAACCGGGCAGGGTTTGTGGCAGATATTGCCGCTCGGCCCCACCGGGTATGGCGATTCGCCTTACTCGTGTCTGTCCGCATTCGCGGGAAACCCTTTGCTGATCAGTCTGGAGGCGCTCCTCGCCGACGGATTGCTGGATCAGAGCGATCTCGATAACGCGCCGGAATTTACGCCATCTCGGCCATGTCTGGTTGATTATGGGCGGGTGATCGAGTTCAAAAGCGCGACGCTGAAGAAGGCTCACGCCAACTTCATCGGGAACGCTTCTGATCAGGCTAAAGACGATTATTTAGCGTTCGCAGGACAGGCGGATTGGTGGCTGGAAGATTACGCGACTTACCGCGCGATCAAGGACGCGCACGGAGGCCAGGAGTGGACGAAATGGGACTCCTACCTGCGCGACCGCGAAGACAAAGCCATGCATTTTTTCCGCGAAAACCGCGCGGTCGAAGTCAGCGCGCAGAAATTCTACCAATATCTCTTTTTCAAGCAGTGGCTCAATCTCGCCCGCTACGCAAACGAACATGGCGTAAAGATCATCGGTGACGCGCCGATTTTCGTCGCGCACGACAGCGCCGACGTCTGGGCGAACCGCCATCTCTTCCACCTTAACGATGAAGGGGCTACGGCGCTGGTCGCCGGCGTCCCGCCGGATTATTTCAGCCAGACAGGCCAATTGTGGGGCAATCCGATTTACCGCTGGGATGTTATGAAGGAGAGTGGCTATCGTTGGTGGATAGAACGGCTCCGCCATGCGCTCTCCATGGTGGACATCCTCAGGCTCGATCATTTCCGCGGGTTTGAAAAATATTGGGCCGTCCCCGCGGGCGAAACGACCGCGGTCAACGGCAGGTGGGAGGAGGGGCCGGGCGCGGATTTTTTCGAGCAAGTCATAAGAGCCTTTGATGGAGGCGTTCTGCCGATCATCGCCGAAGACCTCGGCTACATCACTCACGAGGTGATAGCTTTGCGCGATCAGTTCGAACTCCCCGGAATGCAGGTCCTGCAATTCGCTTTCGGCGCCGACCCGCAGGCCGACGCGTATAAGCCATACAACTACGTCAAGAACAGCGTCGTTTACACCGGCACGCACGACAACGACACCACCATCGGCTGGTTCACCAGCGAAGGCGCCGGCTTGAGCACGCGCAGCCACGACGAAGTGACGGGTGAGCGCGGCCTGGCATTGAAATATCTGGGCGTGGACGGACATGAGGTCAACTGGGATTTCATCCGCCTGGCGCTCAGCTCGGTCGCCAATACCGCGATCGTTCCTCTGCAGGACGTGTTGGGATTGGGCAGCGAGGCCAGGATGAACGTGCCGGCCCGCGAAAGCGGCAACTGGAGCTGGCGCTACACCTCCGATCAATTGACGCCCGAAGTTCGACGCCGCCTCGCCGAGATGACTGAGGTTTATGGCCGCAACCGCGCCCGATTGAAATAATGCCGGCGCCCAGCGCGGCGCGGCGCCGGTCTCGCGTTGAAAATTCTTTCAAGAAAATTTCAAAAAACCTTCAAGACCTCAATCCGCCTCCGTTGGTAAAAGTTCCGTGAACTTTTTACCCCATGTCATTTTTCTCAAACAGCGGATCTTTCTTCGTGAGGTGTGGCCATGCTTCAAAGAAACGCATTGCGCGGATCGTTTCGAAGAGGTGTCGGAGGCGGCGCTGGATTGTTTATCTCCCTTCTAATCGGATCTGGCTCTATCAGGCCTGCGCGCACTGCGCAGGTCCTTTCATTCCAACAGGACAAAGCCGGAGCGGGCGCCGCTGCGCCGACGCTCGATCCGGGCCGATCGATCGAACGCGAGATCTCCAGTGGCCAGTCGCATTCCTACCGGATCACTCTCGATGCGGGAATGCGCCTGCGCGTTCTGGTCGAGCAGCAGGGAATTGACGTGTCCGTGGGGCTGCTCACTCCCGACGGCAAAGCGCTCGCCGAATCCAAAAGCGACAACGGCAATTTTGGGCCGGAGATAGTTTCAATGATAGCGGAGGAGCCGATCGAGGTCCGGCTCGAAGTTCGTCCTCCCGATTGGGAAGCGCCCACCGGGCGATATGAAGTGAAGATCGCCGATCTGCGAATGGCGACCGAACGGGATCGGAAGCAAGTTGACGCCGAGCGGGCCTTTGCCGAAGGGATGCGGCTGTCAAAGCAGGGAACGGCGGAAGGCCTGCGCCAATCGCTCGCCAAATTTGAGGCGGCGCTACAACTCTATAGATCATTGAGCGACCGCAGCGGCGAGGCCGCCTCGTTCATCAAAATCGGCCAGGTCTACAGTTTGACATCCGAGACGCAAAAATCGCTCGACGCTTTCAATCAGGCGCTGCTGTTTTATCAACTTTTGGGCGATCGCGGCGGCGAGGCCACTGCGCTCAACAATGTCTGTTGGGCGCGTTTTCAGACTGGCGAAAGGCAGAAGGCGCTCGATTGCTTTGATCGCGCATTGCCGCTCAGCCGCGAAACCAGCAATCGCCTGGCCGAATCGCTGATTTTGCGCAATCTCGGGAGCGTCTACAACTCGCTTGCCGAGAAACAGAAGGCGCTCGAATACTTCGACCAGGCCCTCCGTTTAAACCGCATGGTCGGCCCGCGAGGGGGCGAAGGCTTTATCCTTTACTATATAGCCGCGGTCTATAACTCGATCGGCGAGAAGCAGAAGGCGCTCGATCACCACTATCAGGCATTGCAGATATTCCGCGCCGTCCGCAACATCAGAGGCGAAGCCGAAGCGACGAACGGCATTGGCATGGTCTACTACTCGATCGGCGAAAAGCGTAAAGCGCGCGACTATTTAGAAAAGTCACTGTCGCTCAAGCGAATGATAGGCGACCGCAAAAGCGAGGCGCTCACTCTGAACAATCTCAGCCTCGTCTACGAAACGATGGGCGAAATGCAGAAGGCGCTCGATCATTTGCAGCTAGCGTTGCTCATCAACCGCGACGTGGGTGACCGTGTAGGCGAAACGGTTGCGCTCAACAGTCTGGGGAACCTCTACAAATCATTGGGCGAGGAACAGAAGGCGCTCGATTATTTCAATCAGACGTTAATCGTCATGCGTAAGGCCAATCACCGAGAGGGCGAGGCCGCTACCCTCAACAATATTGGCGCTGTGCACAGCGCGCTTGGCGAGGATCAAAAGGCGCTCGAGACATACATTCAATCACTGGCGATTTTTCGAGAGGTCAATGATCGCAAAGGCGAGTGCGCATCGCTCAACAACCTCGGATTGACCTACGGACAGTTGCGCGATTACCAGAAGGCGCTTGAATACTTCGATCAGACGCTGTCGCTCAGGAGCGCCTTGAACGATCTCGAAGGTCAGGCTGCCACACTCAATAATATCGGCTTTGCTCGTCTGTCGTTAGGCGAGCCGGAGGCGGCGCTTGACGCATATGCCCAGGCGCTGCGCTTATCGCGGGCATTTGGCGACACGAAACGCGAAGCGAGGGCGCTGAAAGGAATAGCCCAGGCGGAGCGCGACCGAGGCAATTTGACTGAAGCCCTAGACAGGATAGGGGATGCGCTTAAGATCGTCGAATCTCTGCGAACCAAAATTGATGTAAGCGATCTGCGGGCAAGTTACCTCGGCGCGACGCGGAGCTATTACGAGTTTTGTGTCGATCTGCTCATGCGTTTGCATCGTCTCAACCCCTCAAAGGATTACGCCGTCGCCGCGTTTCAAACCAGCGAGCGATCCCGCGCCCGCGCGCTGATCGAAACGCTTGCTGAGGCCCGCGCCGAGATTCGGAACGGCGTAGACCCGGCGCTGCTGGCGCGCGAACGCGAGCTGCAAAAGCGCATCGAATCCAAAACCGACCACCTGATCCGCTCTCTTGGCGGTAAGCGCGACGATGAACAAGCCGCCGCGGCCAGAAAAGAGATCGAGGGGCTCGAAATCGAGTATCAGCGGCTTCAATCGCAGATTCGTGCGGCCAGCCCGCGTTACGCTGCGCTCACGCGTCCTCAGCCTCTCAGCCTCACGGAAATTCAACACCAGGTGGTGGACGATGACGCCTTGCTGCTCGAATACGTCCTCGGCGACGAGCGGAGTTATCTCTGGGCGGTGACCAGAACTTCGATCGCAAGCCACGAACTGCCCCCTCGCAAGGAGATTGAGCGAGTGGCCAGTCAGGTCCGCGATCTGCTGACGGCTCGCAACCGGATCGTCAGATTCGAGACCGTGGATGAAAGGCTAGCCCGCATCGCGCAAGCCGACGCCGAATACCCGAAGACCGCCGCCGCGCTGAGTCAAATGCTGCTCGGCCCCGTCTCAAACCAGCTCGAAAAGCGGCGATTGCTCATCGTCGGCGACGGCGCATTGCAGTATGTTTCTTTTGCGGCGCTACCCTTGCCGGCGAGTGGGCGAGTGGGCGAGTGGGCGACGGGGCGAGTGGGAGACATGGAGACGAGGCGAGTAGGCGACGGGGCGACCAGTGGAGCAGGTGTTCGTCGCCCCGTCGCCCCGTCGCCCCGTCGTCCCGTCGCCTACTCGCCGCTCATCGTCGCTCATGAAGTGGTGAGTTCGCCGTCGGCCTCCACGCTTGCGGTGTTGCGGCGGGAATTAACTGGTCGCACGCCAGCCCCGAAGACCGTCGCGGCGCTGGCCGACCCTGTCTTTGATCCCGGAGATGAGCGATTCAAACCGTCCGTAGTCTCGCGAGGAACCGAGAGGGCCGTAGTCGCGCAAAGCCGAACCGAATCCTCATTGCTTGAGAGTGACCTGTCCAGATCGGCGCGTGATCTCGACTTGGACGATATCCGCGGCGTTTTGCCCAGGCTTCCATACACGCGCATGGAGGCTCAAATGATCCTCTCGCTCGTCCCCGCCGATCAACGGTTCGCCGCCTTGGATTTCGCCGCCAATCAGACAACCGCGACCAGCGACGAATTGGCCCGGTATCGATATGTCCACTTCGCCACTCACGGGCTGTTGAACCCCAAGCATCCCGAACTGAGCGGCATTGTCCTGTCTCTGTTCAATGAGCAAGGCGCCGCGCAGGACGGCTTTCTGCGCGCTAGCGAAGTCTTCAACCTCAATCTGCCCGCGGAAATGGTAGTGTTGAGCGGCTGCCAGACGGCGCTGGGCAAGGACATTCGCGGTGAAGGACTGGTCGGGCTGACGCGCGGATTTATGTACGCCGGAGCGGCGCGAGTGCTGGTCAGTTTGTGGGAAGTAAACGATCACGCCACATCGGAATTGATGGGACGGCTCTATCGCGGAATTTTGGGCAAGCGGCGATTGACGCCGGCGGCGGCGCTGCGCGAGGCGCAGGTGTCGCTCTGGCGCGAGAAACGTTGGGGCGCGCCTGACTACTGGGCCGCATTCACGCTGCAAGGCGAGCCACGTTGAACCGAACTTCAAGCAGGTCTCGAGGCGCCCTTGCGCCTTTGATAAACATAGATTGTCAGCGCCAGCCAGAAGCATCCGAAGCAATAGCCCCCAAACACGTCGCTCGCCCAGTGCGCGCCGAGGTAAACGCGCGAGACGCCGACCAGACCTATCATCGCGCCGCACACGATGAGCGCCGCAGAGCGGAGCGGAGAAGGGCGCATCAGGGTGTAGACGAGGTAGAACAGAAAACCGTAAAGCGCCATATAGGATGTGACGTGACCCGAGGGAAAGCTGCAAGTGATGAGAGGCTCATAGACTTTGACCATGCCCGGCGATGGACGCGGCCGCCCGACGATGAATTTGATCGAGTTGACCAGGAGCCAGCTCGATCCCGCGCTTATCAGCAGGCAAGCCGCTTCGATCTTGAGCCGGAATCGGAGTAACAGCGCGACGACGCAAAGAGCCACGACCCATTGGCGCCCTAGATAGCCTGGCCATGAGACGGCGACCATCAACCGGTGAAAAAAGGAGTTGTCGAATCGTTGAATGAATCGAGTAATCTGCAGGTCGCCGAAGACATAAGCAGTGACGGCGACCATACCGCAGACTGAGCCGAACGCCAAAAGCGCAAAAATAGTGATTTTCCTCAAATGATTTTCCTCGATCCCGCCGCCGATCTCTGTGCGGTACCGTACCGATTCGGCGCCGATAGTATGTCTATGATATCCCCGGATAAGTCATTACGGTGGTTCGTATGACTCGGCGTCGTAAATCGCATCGCCGCGCTGGATTAACCAAGGCATAGATTACAGAGCGCGGTTCTCGCCCCCAATTCGTGGACAGAAAAAACTGCGGAGCAAGTCACGTCTTTCCCCCTGAACTAGGGCAGAAAAACTAACAGTAGTTTTTTGCCTTAAACTCAGATACAGACAAAAACAAGGAGTATACGTGTATGAAGAAGTTCATATTTGCTTTTTCCCTGGTTCTTTTCTTGACCTCTCTCGGGCTGGCGGGCGCTACTGAGCAGAAATCGGGCTCATCGGCAGGCCAATCAGCCCAAAAGGCTGCGAAGACGGTCAGCGGCGAGGTCGTGTCGGTTGATCCGGCCAAGAACGAATTGGTCGTTAAGGATGAGACCGGCGGTGAAGTTCGCCTGTTGGTCGGCAGATCCACCAAGGTTACCAAAGAGGGCAAAGCCATCTCACTTGCTGATCTGAAACCCAGCGAGAAGGTGATCTGCGAAGCGGAGGAGTCAGCCGGTTCCTGGACGGCCAAATCGATCCGCGTGTCTTAAGTGAAGGACTGATTAGTCAGCTTCTTTTCCTCCGCGAAGCGAGTTTATGACGCATGACTGGAGCCGGGGCGCGCCCCGGCTCCAGTCATTTATTTTTCAAGACCTCCGAAACGCTGCGGCGCCTGGATGAAGTCGGGGTTCGGATTTATGATTAGGGACCAGGAGGTTGTTCAATGCAAATAGTTGTCGGTTCCGATCACGCGGGCTTTGAATTGAAGAAGAAGATCGTGAGTCTCCTGCTCGAAGAGGAAAACCTGGAATTGGTAGATGTCGGCTCTTACAACACTGACCCCGTCGATTACCCCGATTACGCCGAGGCGATTGGGCTGGCCATTCGGGAAGGGCGAGCCGATCGCGGCGTCATAATTTGCGGCAGCGGCGTCGGCGCGTCGGTGGCGGCCAACAAATTGCCGGGTATCCGCGCAGGTTTATGTCACGACACTTATTCGGCGCGCCAGGGAGTAGAGCACGATGATATGAATGTCCTGGCGCTCGGCGCGCGAGTGATCGGTCCGGAATTGGCGCGTGAATTGGTCATCGCGTTTGTGCGCGCGACCTTTTCGCGAGAAGAACGCCATCGCCGCAGACTCGCCAAGATAGAGGCTTTGGAAACTCGCTACCTTGCCCCTAACTTGTAGACTAATTGATCAGTCTGGCCTGCAATTGAATTTCGACGCCCGCCAACGCCTGTGAGACGGGGCAATTCTTCTTCGCCGTCTCGGCCTGCTCCTGAAAAGTCCGTTCGTCGATGTTCGGGATTTCGGCGTCGGTATGCAGTTCGATTTTGCTGATCTTGAAACCCGCATCGGTTTTAGTCAGGTGAACTTTGGCCTCAGTGGCCACGCGTTTCGGCGTGTAGCCGGCGCGGCCCAGACCCGCAGCGAGGGCCATTGAAAAGCAGCCCGCATGGGCCGCTCCGATCAGTTCTTCAGGGTTGGTCCCAACGCCATCTTCAAAGCGCGATGAGAAAGAGTACGAGCCTTCAAACGCTCCGCTCCCGAGCCTCATCTTCCCCTTACCCTGTTGCAAGCTTCCTTCCCAAACGGCGTTGGCCGTGCGCGCTGGCATAATTCCTCCTGGTGTTAATCTGGATATTTCAATCGAGGGGAGTGGACGGCCAATAGCTTACGTAACGATATGCGATGGCGCAACCCATAGAGGATCGAAGATCGATAATCGAGGATTGAGGATCGAGAATCGAAGTTTGATCGGTAATGCTTGAGGCGCTGATTTCTGTTTTCTGTCTGATGCAGAAACGACGATCAAAGCCCGATCCTCGATCCTCGACTGGTCGCAACCGTGCGCGGCGTCTTGCGAAAACTCGATCCGGACCTGCCCGCCTATGACGTCGCGACGATGGAGGATCAGGTGGCCGACCAGACGACGCAATCGCGTTTCGGCGCCTGGATGCTCAGCCTATTCGGCGCTCTCGCTCTTGCGCTAGCGGCGGTCGGAATCTACAGCGTCATGGCCTATGCGGTGGAGCAGCGGTCGCGCGAGATCGGCGTCCGCGTGGCGTTGGGCGCGCGCGCCGCCGACGTGTTGAAGATGGTCATCGGGCAGGGAATGAGACTGGCGCTGCTGGGCGTGGCGCTGGGATTGGGCGCGTCCCTGGCCTTGACGCAGTTGATGAAGCGGTTGCTGTTCGGCGTGACGGCGGCCGACCCGCTGACCTATGGCGCGCTCGCATTGTTGTTGACGCTGGTCGCGTTGCTGGCCTGTTGGATCCCGGCGCGGCGGGCCACGAAAGTGGATCCGATGATCGCGCTTCGCGCCGAGTGATTCTTGCTTCGGCTGCTTTCGGAGACGCCACGAACTCCCTCAGGCATCTACACAATTCTTTGCGCCAGAGGCGCAGCGGTCTGTTGTCCCTCTGGGACAAAAATCGAACGCCGGGACCGGACAGAAAAATGTCGGACAGAAAAATAAGAACAGGGCCTGGGTCTTTATTTTTCTGTCCGGCCTTTTCTTTCATCGATCATCGATTTTTCTGCGACCATTCCGCAATTCCTGCCACTAACTCTCATCACTTTAACCTGACAGGAGAAAAGTATGGAAACATTTTGGCAAGACCTTCGGTTCGGCCTCCGTCAGTTGCTCGGTAAACCCGGCTTCACGGCAATAGCGATAATGTCGCTGGCGCTGGGGATAGGCGCGAACACGGCTATTTTCAGCCTGGTGGACGCGGTGTTGCTCAGGCCATTGCCGTTCCACGATCCGGATCGGTTGGTCGTGGTGTGGGAGGATGCGGCAAAAATCGGCTTTCCGCGCAACACTCCGGCGCCTGCGAATTACGCCGACTGGAAAGCGCAAAACCAGGTATTTGAGGACATGGCCGCTCTCAACTACCGCGCTTACAACCTGACTGATGATGGCGAACCGGAGAAGATCGACGCGCAGGCCGTGACCGCAAACTTCTTCCCGTTGCTCGGCGTCAAGCCGGTACTGGGACGCGCTTTCACCCGGGAAGAAGATAAACCGGACGGAAATAAAGCGGCGCTGATCAGCTATGGTCTGTGGCAGCGGCGGTTCGGCGGCGATCCGGCGCTGGTCGGGAAAGAGATCCTGCTCAATGATCGGAAACACACAGTCATCGGCGTCATGCCGCCTGGCTTTCAGTTTTTATCGAAAGAAACTAGCCTCTGGGTCCCGATGGCCTTCAGCCCGCAAGAACTGACCAACCGCGGTAGCCATTATTTGACAGTGGTGGCGCGGATGAAACCCGAAGTGAAGCTTCAACAAGCGCGGGCCGACATCGCCGCAATTACGCAGCGCATCAACCGCGATCATCCGACGCCCGGCTTCGAACTCGGGTCCGTCGTGATTTCATTGCGCGAACAATTAGCCGGAGACGTGCGCCCGGCGTTGATCGTGCTGCTCGTGGCGGTCGGCTTCGTTCTGCTGATCGCATGCGCGAACATTGCGAACCTGCTGCTCTCCCGTGGCTCGTCGCGTTACAGGGAGATCGCCGTGCGCTCAGCATTGGGCGCTGGGCGCAACCGCATCGTGCGGCAACTGTTGACCGAGAGCTTGTTACTGGCTGTCGCGGGCGGCGTGTTCGGACTGCTCTTCGCGTGGTTGAGTTTTTCATTCCTCAAACAAATCATTCCGAATGCCATGGAGTTGAATGCGGGGGTAAGAATCGACGCCAAAGTCTTCAGCTTCACATTGCTGCTCTCTCTCCTTACCGGAATCATCTTCGGACTCGCGCCCGCGCTCCAGGCGGCAAAGGTCGACTTGAATGAGGCGCTGAAGCAGGGAGGCGGGCGCGCGGGGATGAGCGCAGGGCATCGCCGGCTGCGAAGCGCGCTGGTTGTGATCGAAGTCGCGCTGGCGCTGATATTGCTTGTCGGCGCGGGACTGTTGATCCGGGCCTTTCTCCGGCTACGCGCGTTGGACATCGGCGTCAAGTCCGAGAATGTGCTTACGCTCAGGACTACGCTCCCGCGCAATAAATACGGCGAATTGCCGAAGCGGGACGCTTTTTATCGTCAGACGCTGGAGCGCGTGCGCGCGCTGCCCGGCGTCGTCTCCGCCGGCTACACGACAGCCGTTCCGTTGACCTGGAAGGGAGGAACCAACGGTTTCACCATTGAAGGGCGCGAAGAAGGGCCGGGACAGGACGCGCAAAGCCGGCAGATCAGCACAGGTTACATGGAGACAATGGGCGTCAAGCTGCGGCAGGGACGCTTTTTCGATGACCACGATGACGCTCAAGCGCAGCCGGTCGCCATCATCAACGAGACGATGGCGCGCCAGTTCTGGCCGGACGAAAACGCGCTCGACAAACGATTCAGGCCCTACTCGGACGATTTTCGAGATCGCTGGGTTACGGTCGTTGGCATCGTCGGCGACATAAAGGAGATGGGTCTGGAAGCGCCCGCCAAGGCGGAAATGTTCTTCCCATATCAACAACTGCCTCAGATGTTCTGGAACGCGCCGCGTGATCTGATCGTGCGCACGACGGGCGACCCGGTGAGCGTCGCGGCGGCGGCGCGCCAGGCTGTCTGGTCGGTTGATCGCAATCAGCCCGTCTCGAACATCAGGACGATGGATGAAATCCTGGCGGAAGAGGTCGCGCAGCGCCGGATCGGGATGACGCTTCTGGCGGCCTTCGCGGCGCTCGCGCTCGCGCTGGCCAGTCTGGGCATTTATGGCGTGCTCTCCTACTCAGTCGCGCAGCGCACGCAAGAGATCGGCATCCGGATGGCGCTGGGCGCCGGACGGAAAGAGGTGTTGCGAATTGTGCTGGTGGACGGAATGCGGCTCGCGACGGCTGGAGTCGCCATCGGGCTGGGCGTGTCGTTCGCTCTGACGCGGTTGATGACGGGCCTGTTATTCGGCGTTAGCGCCAGCGATCCACTTACCCTTGCTGGCGTGACGCTGCTGCTGATTACGGTCGCGCTCGTGGCGTGCTTCATCCCTGCGCGGCGGGCGACCAAGGTTGATCCGATGATTGCTCTTCGATGCGAATAGTTGTCTGGTTTCAGGCGTGAGGCGCCAGGATGGATTCTGTGGAGTCATTCCTTATCTGACGCCTGCCCACTTCTTTGAGAGGAATAATGCGCTCACTAATTCAAGACTTGCGATTCGGATTACGGATGCTGACAAAAAGCCCCGGATTCACCGCCGTGACGGCGCTCACGCTCGCGCTCGGTATCGGGGCCAACACTGCGATCTTCTCCCTCGTCAATGACGTGCTCCTCCGCTCGCTCCCGGTGAAAAACCCCGGCGAGCTTGTCCTCTTCCGCAACATCGAAGGCCCGCGAGGCCGCATGTCGCGGGCCGGAGAGAACAACGGCTCCATCGATCCCGCCACCGGCCGAGAGTCCAGCACCTCGTTCTCGCTACTCGCTTTCGAACGCTTTCGCGACCGCCATCCGGCGCTCTCCGACGTGTTCGCGTACGCGCCGTTCAACCAGATCAACGTCCTGATTGACGGCCAGCCTGAAACGAACGTTTTGGGCCAACTCGTTTCTGGCTCCTATTACACCGGCCTTGGAGTGCCCGCGATCCTCGGCCGTACGCTCACGCCGGAGGACGACCGGCCCTCCGCTGAGCCGGTTGTCGTCATCTCTCACCGTTACTGGCAAAGCCGTTTCGGCGGCGATTCGGGAGTCATCGGCAAAACGATTCAGGTTAATAAAGTCCCGGCGACTATCATCGGCGTCACTCCGCCCGGCTTTGCAGGCGCGATGCAGATCGGCGAATCCGCAGACATCTCCGCGCCCCTCGCCCACCACGCGCGCTTTCAGCCGGACCGCGGCGCGAGCAGAGCCCAGCCCTGGTATTGGTGGATCCGCGTCATGGGTCGCCTCGCGCCACATGCCACCGCCGCACAAGCGCGCGCGAGCTTGGAGCCGATCTTCCAAGAAGCCGCCCGCGAAGGCTGGCGCGCGGGGCAGTCGCTCGATACTACGCCTCGTGACATGCCCGAACCTTCGACGCTGGCCGCCGACCCTGGCGGCAAGGGTGAAAACGACAGGCGCCGCCAATATGCCCAGTCGCTGCGCATCCTGATGGGACTGGTCAGTCTTGTGCTACTTGCCGCCTGCGCCAATGTCGCCAATCTACTGCTTGCTCGCGGCGCCGCCCGCCGCCGCGAAATCGCCTTGCGACTGGCCCTAGGCGCCAGCCGCGTCCGCATCATCCGACTGCTTCTCGCCGAAAGCCTGCTGCTGGCCTTCCTCGGCGCCATGCTCGGCGCGTTGTTCGCGCAATGGGGCCGTGGCTTGCTCGTCGGACTGCGCCAGTTCGGCGGCTCCCCGGCCGTCCTCAATCTGCCGCTCGACGGACGCGTCTTCGGCTTCACCATCGCCGTGACTGTTGGCGCCGCGCTGCTCTTCGGCTTGGCGCCTGCGCTCCGCGCCACACGCGTCAACCTGACCGCCGAGTTTCAAGGCGGCGCTCGACAGCTTGGGGCCGGCGCCCGCTCGCGGTTCAGCCAGTCCCTCATGATCGTCCAGGTCGCGCTCTCGTTCTCGCTGCTCGTCAGCACGGGACTATTCGTCCGCACGTTGCGCAACCTGCAAAACGTCGATCCTGGCTTCAACCGGCGCCATCTCGCCCTCTTCCGCATAGACGCCGTCTCCGCCGGTTACAGTCAGGAGCGGTTCGCCGCGCTGCAAGCGCGTCTGCAAACACGGCTTGAAAGCATCCCCGGAGTGCGCGCCGCCACATTCTCACGGGTCGCGCTACTCGCCGGCGTACGGAGCAACCGCAGGATTACCGCGCCAGGTTACACGCCGCCGCCAGGCGCCTCAATGATCTTCAACCTCAACGGCCTCGCGCCGAATTTTCTTGCCGCGATGGAAATCCCGCTCGTTCTCGGTCGCGGCTTTACCGACCATGACGCCGGCGCCGGGCCTAAAGTCGCGATCGTCAACCAGGCGTTCGCGCGAAAAATTTTTGGCGACGAAAACCCCGTCGGCCGCCGCCTTGGCTTCAGCAGCGCTCCCGTCGCCGGCGCTACCGAGATTGAAATCGTCGGCGTAGCCCGCGACGCGAAATACACCGGGCTGCGCGAGACCGCGCCCCCGACCATATACGTGCCCGCGACCCAGATGCCGGAGGGCGTCGCCAATTACTGCGTGCGCACAGCCGGCGATCCCGCCGCTATATTCCCCGCAATCCGCGCAGCCGTGAGTGGGCTTGATCCCACACTGCCCGTCATCAACCTCCGCACACATGAGGAGCAGATAGCTCGCATCAATTCGGAGGAGTTGCTCTTTGCGCGGCTCTCCGGCTTTTTCGGATTTGTCGCGCTGACCCTCGCCTGCGTCGGACTCTACGGCCTGATGTCCTTCCTTGTGCTCCACCGCACGGGCGAAATCGGCCTGCGCATGGCGCTCGGCGCGCTGCCAGGGCAGGCGCTGCGGATGATCCTGCGCGAATCGCTCGCGCTCGTCGGCGTCGGCGTTGCGATCGGCCTGCCGGCGACGTATGGCGGCAGCCGATTCATCCAGTCAATGCTCTTTGGGCTCTCGCCCGCCGATCCGCTGACCTACGGCTCTGTCGCCTTGATCCTCATCGTGGTGGCGCTGCTGGCAGCCCTACTCCCCGCCCGCCGCGCCGCTCAAGTTGAGCCGATGGTGGCGCTGCGCAGTGAATGAGCGCAATCCGTTTCCTCGAAATGACTCTTGCAGTCAGGGATGAGGAACAAAGACCGATGAGGTCATTGATAACTTGATTCCCATGCAAGTGAAATTCTTGCCACTTATAGCGTCTTTGATTTGAATGTTCAGGTTGAATCAACCACGGGGAACACGGGGATCACGGGGAAGAGCAAAACAAAACATCCCCGTGTCCCCCGTGTTCCCCGTGGTTTGCTATTTCTGAATACCCAGGTGAAAAACGCTTTCGATGCCGAGAATGTCCGCATTCGGGAATCGCCGATCCCGAATGCGGACGGTCATTTATTAACCGCCTGCCGGCCCTCTCACGCAACCTGTTTATTCACAGTCAATTCCTTTTCAAAACGCATTGGCACGGCGATTGGTTATCAGCCGGGTAATCGGACGTGCGTCCCGGATCCCTGAGGAGAAACTTTATGCAAACACTATGGCAAGACCTGAGCTATGGCGCGCGGATGTTGATGAAGAGGCCCGGCTTCACACTGATAGCCGTGATCACATTGACGCTTGGCATCGGGGCGAACACGGCGATCTTCAGCGTGGTCAACGCCGTGCTGTTGCGCCCGCTGCCGTTCGAGGAGCCGGAGCGCGTGGTGATGGTCTGGGGCAAAGGGGCGGAAGCGGCGGGCGGCGATCGCACTCCGCTGGCGGCCGCTGATTTGCTCGACTGGCGCGCGAAGAGCCATTCCTTCGAAGCCATCTCGGCGTTCAGCTACGCGTCTTTCAACGTCACCGGGCGAGAGGCGCCAGAACGGGTGGTGGGCGCCGGCGTGACCGCCAATTTTTTTTCCATGCTGGGAGTAAAGGCCGCGTTGGGGCGCGCGTTCCTGCCGGATGAAGATCGCTCCGGCGCCGGGAGAGTCGCGCTGCTCAGCGACGATTATTGGCGCAGCCGCTTCGGCGCTGATCCGGGCGTGATTGGACGCCCTATCATACTCAATGGCGATAATTACACTGTGATCGGCGTGGCGCCGCCCGAGCTGAATTTCCCGGATAAAGTGGTAAAGCTGTGGACGGCGCTGCAATTGGAGACGCCCACGCGGCGCGGGCCGTACTTCCTGCAAGGCGTGGCGCGTTTGAAGCCCGGCGTGACGCCGCAACAGGCGTATGCGGACACGCGCGCGATCAAGTCGAGTTTCGATGTCGGGAACTTCAATTTCAACGTCCTGCCGGTAAACGATTACGTCGTCGGAGACGTGCGCCCGGCGCTTGTGGCGCTGTTCGTGGGGGTGACCTTCGTGCTGCTGATAGCGGCGGTCAACGTCGCCAACCTGACGCTGGCGCAATCGGCGTCGCGCGTGAAGGAGATCTCCATTCGCGCCGCGCTCGGCGCTCGCCGGCCACGCATCATCCGGCAATTGCTGACCGAAAGCCTGTTGCTGGCGCTCGTGGGCGGCGCGCTGGGAGTATTGGGAGCGGTTTGGGGCGTAGACCTGCTGGTGAAACTCGCTCCTGATGATATTCCGCGCCTTGAACAGGTGGGGGTTGACCTGCGCGCGCTGGGCTGGACGGCGCTCATTTCGCTGCTGACCGGCGTCATCTGCGGGCTGAGGCCGGCCTGGCAAAGCTCGCGGCTGAACCTGAACGAGGCGCTCAAGGAGGGCGGGCGCGGCTCGACGGAAGGCGCCGGACATCGGCGCTGGCGCAATTCGCTGGTCGTCGTTGAATTGGCGCTGGCCGTGACGCTGTTGGCAGGCGCGGGGCTGCTCGTTAAAAGCCTGTGGCGATTGTGGCATGTCGATCCGGGCGTCAACCCGGAGCGCGTGCTGACTGCCTTTTTCGAGATGCCGGAGCGGCGATACTCTCAGCCGCGGCAATTCATCGACTTTTATGACCGCCTGCTCGAAAGAGCGCGCTCTCTGCCTGGCGTGCGCGCCGCCGCGCTGGGCAACAGTCTGCCGCCGGACAATCGGGAGTCTTCCGACATTTTTAGGATTGAAGGAAGGCCAGATTTGCCCGGCCAGATTCCGCCGATCGCCACTGTGATCCGCGTGAGCTCAGATTATTTTCGCGCGCTCGGCGTCGCGCTGAGCGGCGGGCGCTTTTTCACCGAAGCCGACACGGCTGAAGCGCCGCGCGTGGTCCTCATCAACGAGACGCTGCGGCGGCGCTTCTTTCCTGGCGAAGATCCGATCGGCAAACGGCTTAACATGGGCAACGTTCAACAGCCGGTCTGGAACGAGATAGTCGGCGTGGTCGGCGACGTGAAATACAACGGCCTGGCCGCTGAAATACAGCCTGCGTTTTACCAGCCGCTGGCGCAGGCCCAGTCGTCATCCGTCGCGCTCATTCTCAAGACCGATGTCGCCGACCCCTTGAGCCTCACGGCGGCGGCGCGCGGCCTGGTCAATTCCGTGGATAGTGAATTGCCGTTCGCGTATGTCGGCACGATGGAGCAGTTGCTGGCTATGGCCACGTCGCAACTTCGCTTTCGCGCCACACTAATGGCGCTGTTCGCCACGCTCGCGGTCGTCCTGGCCTGCGTCGGCGTCTACGGCGTCATCTCATATTCGGTCGCCAATCGCACACACGAGATCGGCCTTCGCCTGGCGCTTGGCGCGCAGGCCCGCGACGTCCTGCGACTGGTCTTGCGGCAAGGACTGACCCTGACGCTGGCCGGCGTGGGGTGCGGACTGGTCGCGTCGCTGGCGCTTACCCGGTTGATGAAAACCATGTTGTTCAACGTGAGCGCGACCGATCCGCTAACGTTCATCGTGATCTCGTTTTCGCTCATCGCGGTGGCGCTCGTGGCCTGCTGGATTCCGGCGCGGCGAGCGACGAAGGTGGACCCGATGGTCGCGCTCAGATGCGAATAGGTTTCAGGTTTCAGGTTTCAGGTTTCAGTAAAAGAATCACGCCTCAGATTCCAATCTGACACCTGACGCCTGACGCCTGACGCCTGACGCCTGACTCTGGAGAACTTATGCGAACTCTATTGCAGGATCTGCGCTACGGCGCGCGAATGTTGTGGAAAAGTCCCGGCTTTACGTTGGTCGCCGTCATCACGCTGGCCATTGGCATCGGGGCGAACACGGCGATCTTCAGCGTAATCGACGCGCTGATGCTCCGGCCATTGCCCTTCAGGGAGCCTGACAAACTCTTTCAGGTATGGGAGTCGAACGTCAAGCTCGGCCAAAATCAGGGGGACGCTTCATATCCGAACTTTGTGGATTGGCGTGACCGAAATCAGGTCTTCGAACAGATCGCCATTTACTCGGATAGCACGTTCAACCTGGCGGGCGCCGCCGAGCCTGAGCGGACTGAAGGCGCTATTGTGTCGCCCGCATTCTTCCCCCTGCTCGGAGTCAAGCCGATGCTGGGCCGCGTGTTTTTGCCGGAAGAAGATCATCCGAACAAAGTTTTTTCGGTGGTGATGAGCGAACGTTTGTGGCGGCGGCGCTTCAACTCCGACCCGCAGATCATCGGCAGGACGATCAGCCTCGACACCGAGAGCTTTACCGTCGTCGGCGTCGTCCCGAACATCTCGGATCTGGCCGGACTGCCGAATGACACAGACGTATGGATTCCCATCTCTCACGGCTACGGTTTCGATAATCGCCGCGGCCACGGCTACCTTGTGATGGCGCGCCTGAAGCCGGGCGTGACGCGCGAACAGGCGCAAGCGGAAATGGATCGCATCGCCGGCGCGCTGGCCATGCAGTATCCGGACTCCAATACGGATCGCGGCGTGAGGCTCGTTCCTTTGCAGGAGCAGATCGTGGGCGATTTCAAGCTGGCGCTGCTGGCGCTGCTGGGCGCGGTTCTGTTCGTTCTGTTGATTGCTTCGGCCAACGTCGCAAACATGCTGCTGGCGCGCGCGGCCGGCCGGCAGAAAGAGATCTCCATTCGCGCCGCGCTCGGCGCCGGACGCCTCAGACTCATCCGGCAGTTGATCGCCGAGAGTTTGGTGCTCGCGGGCTTAGGCGGGGCCGCCGGCTCGCTTCTCGCAGTCTGGGGAGTTTATCTGCTGGTCGCCTTCGGCCCGGCGGAGTTGCCGCGCGCCGGAGAGGTCGCGGTGGACATGCGCGCGCTCGGCTTCACCTTCGCGGTTTCGTTGCTGACGGGGATCATTTTCGGCCTCGCGCCCGCGCTGCAAGCTTCGCGGCCAGACCTAAACGAGACGCTGAAAGAGGGCGTGCGCGGCGCGACGGGCGGCGCGGGTCATCGGCGCGTGCGGAGTTTACTGGTCGTCTCTGAGATCGCGCTTTCGCTGGCGCTGCTGGTCGGCGCCGGGCTGTTGATGAGAAGCTTCCTTAAGCTGCAAGCGGTCGCTCCCGGGTTCAACCCAAATAACATGCTGACGATGAGAGTCAGCCTGGAGGGGCGGAATTATGAAAAAGCCGAGTCGCGCATCGCCTTCTACAATCAGCTCCTCGATAGGATAAAAGCGCTGCCTGGAGTCCAGTCTGTCGGCGCCCGGTACCATATCCCACTCGTGCCCGCCGACAATTATGCGAATTTGGCCTTTGCCATCGAAGGGCGATTGTCCGACCCGGCCAACCGGCCTACCGCCTACTACAACACGGTCAGCCCCGATCTATTTCGCACGATGGAAATCCCGGTCTCGAAGGGGCGCCCGTTCAATGAGCATGACGATCTGAAGGCGCAGAAGGTGATCATCATCAACGAGACGCTCGCGCGACGCTACTTTCCCGGCGAAGACCCCATCGGCAAGCGCATGACGCTCAATGACGAGAACCCGAAGGAAGAAGATTGGGCTACGATTGTCGGGGTAGTTAAAGACACCAAGCCTCTCGCGCTTGAGGGAAAACCCGCCCCGGAAATGTATCTGCCCTTCGCTCAACGGCCAGCGAGATCCATGGCGCTGATGATACGAACGACGAACAAGCCTGAGGGCGTCGCCGCCGCAGTGCGCCGTAACGTGCTAGCGCTAGACAGAAATCAACTGGCCTACGGACTCAGAACGTTTGAGGGCGTGATGTCAGAAGCGGTCGCCACGCCGCGCTTTCGCGCGTCCCTGCTCGGAGTCTTCGCCGCCGTCGCTTTGATTCTGGCCATGGTCGGCGTCTACGGGGTGATGAGTTATGCGGTCACGCAGCGGACGCGAGAGATCGGCATTCGAATGGCGCTCGGCGCCGAGCCGCGTGACGCGCTGAAGATGGTGCTGAGGCAGGGCGCGAAACTGGCCGCCGCAGGCGTCGCGATCGGGTCTGTAGCCGCCGCGGCTCTGACGTGGTTGATTGAGGGACTGTTGTTTGACCTGCGGGCCGCCGACCCGGTGACCTTTGCGACCGCCCCGCTACTGCTCGCCGGCGCGGCGCTGCTTGCTTGTTACCTCCCGGCGCGGCGGGCGACAAAAGTGGACCCGATGGTCGCGCTCAGATGTGAATAGGTGTCAGGTGTCAGGTGTCAGGTGTCAGTAAAAGAATGGCTTCGCAGATTCCTACCTGAAACCTGAAACCTGAAACCTGAAACCTGGCTTTGGAGGAATTATGCGAATCCTGTTGCAGGATCTGCGCTACGGCGCGCGAATGTTGTGGAAGAGACCCGGCTTCACGTTGATCGCTGTGATCACGCTGGCGCTTGGCATCGGCGCGAACACAGCGATCTTCAGCGTGGTCAATGCTGTGCTGATTCGCTCACTGCCTTATGGACAAGCAGAGCGGTTGGTGACTGTCTGGGAAAAGGCCCAGGGCAGTGAGCAGAACCAGATTAACATCGGTAATTTCCTCGACTGGAAGGCGCAGAACAGCGTTTTCACCGACATGGCCGCCTTCGCCGACACGCGAACCAACCTCACCAGCGACGGCGAGCCTGAAGAGATCCCGGCGCAGCGGGCGATGGACAATCTGTTTTCGGTACTGGGCGTGAATGCGATGCTTGGCCGCACCTTTACGCCGGATGACAGCAAGCCTGGGCAGAATAACGTGATCGTCATCAGCTATGGGTTATGGCGCCGCCGGTTCGGCGGCGATCCGAACATAATCGGCCGCAAGGCGCTCCTCGGCAATGTTGAGAACACGATCATCGGGGTCATGCCGCCGGACTTCAAATGGCATATCAGAGAGAATTCGCTGACCGGCAAGGCGGCGGAGATCTGGACGCCTTTGATCGTCAATGACTTTATGCGGTCGCGGCAAGGACGTTTTGCGAGCGCGGTCGCGCGGCTCAAACCCGGCGTCACGCTAAATCAAGCGCGCGCCGAAATGGAGACCATAGGCCTAAGACTGGCCGAGCAATACAAGGGATTCAACACCGGCTACAGCGTGAACGTGATACCTCTGCGCCAACAACTCGCGGGCGAGATCCGCCAGGGGCTGCTCGTGCTGATGGGCGCGGTCGGCTGCGTGCTGTTGATCGCGTGCGCCAATGTCGCCAACTTGCTGCTGGCGCGCGCGGCGTCGAGGCAGAAAGAGATGGCGGTTCGGACGGCGATGGGCGCTCACGCGTGGCGCATCCTGCGGCAATTGCTGACCGAGAGCGTGATGTTAGCGGGCCTGGGCGGCGCGGCGGGATTGCTGCTGGCTGGATGGGGCGCGGAATTACTTATCGGACTGAGTCCGCCTGAACTGGCTGATTTGCATGGCGTGGAGATCAGCGCGCCGGCGCTCGGCTTCACTTTAGCCGTGACGTTACTGACGGGAATCATCTTCGGACTTGCGCCGGCGTTCGAATCGACTCGGCTCAACCTTAGCGAGACGTTGAAAGAGGCAGGCCGAAATCTGGCAGGCGACTGGCGCAGTCAACGTTTGCGCAGCGTGTTCGTGATTGCCGAAGTCGCTTTGGCGCTTGTCCTGCTCATCGGCGCAGGACTGCTGCTCAGAAGTTTCCTGCGTTTGCATTCGGTCGAGACGGGATTCAATGCCCGCAATGTGCTGACGATGCGCGTGGCGTTGCCGGGCCGCGTGTACGACCAGGACGGCAAGATCGTCAACTTCTTCAACCGCGCCGTCGAAGGCCTGCAAGCCTTACCCGGCGTCGAGTCTGCGGGCGCGGTCAACTTCCTGCCCTTCGCCGGGCCGGGCGCCGTTACTGGTTTTCGGGTCGAAGGCTGGCCCGAGCCGCCGCCGGATCGAAGTATGACCACAGGCGTTTCGGTCACCGACCAGAACTTTTTCCGCACGCTGCAGATTCCGCTCAAACGCGGTCGCCTCTTCACCGAGCAGGAAACCCGTGAGACGCGGCACATCGTCGTGATCAATGAAGCCCTGGCGCGAAAGTACTTTCCGAACGAAGAGCCGCTCGGCCGGCGTATCACGATCGGTCTGAGAAACGGCAATACGCCGAGCGAGATCATCGGCGTCGTGGGCGACGTAAAGCAGGCGGGCTTCGACCATGAAGCCGAGCCGATGGCCTATTGGCCGATACCCAAATCAACATATTTCTCGATGACCTTCGTGATTCGCGCGAAAGGCGACGCCAATGCTCTCGCGATTTCGGCGCGTGACGTAATTCGTTCGCTCGACGCCAAGCAACCGGTGGCCGATGTGCGCACGCTGGAAAGCCTGCTGGGAAGTTCCATCGCGCGGCAGCGCTTCAATACGCTGCTGCTCGCTATCTTTGCGATGGTGGCGTTGCTGCTGGCGGCCGTCGGCATTTACGGCGTGATGGCGTACAGCGTGACTCAGCGCACGCAGGAGATCGGGATTCGCGTCGCTTTGGGCGCCAAAGGCGCTGATGTGCTGAAGCTCGTCGTCGGACAGGGAATGAAACTGGCGTTGACCGGCGTCGTGATCGGGTTGATCGGCGCGTTGGCGCTGACGCGCCTCATGTCGAATTTGCTGTTTAGCGTGAGCGCGACTGATCCGCTGACGTTCATCACCGTCGCTATGCTGCTCATCGGCGTGGCGCTCGTGGCTTGCTGGGCGCCGGCGCGGCGAGCGGCGAAAGTGGATCCGATGATCGCTCTTCGATGCGAGTAGTTGGCGAATCGGAGGTAAATATGATCGCAGACCTTTGGCAAGACCTGCGCTACGGCGCGCGAATGTTATTTAAGCAGCCGGGCTTCACGTTAATGGCAATACTGACACTGGCGTTGGGCATCGGCTCGACCACCACTATCTTCAGCGCGATCCAGAACATTTTGCTGGATCCGTTTCCATACACGGATGCGCACCGTGTGGTCGCCATTCAGATTCACGATACTAGCAACAGCCGTCCGGGCGGACGCACTTACTTTCAGACGCCGGAGTTCCTAGATTACCAGGAACAGAACCACGTGTTCGAAGATGTCATCGGAGGCACGGGCGGTGACGTGCTCTACGACAGTGGCGCCGGGATGGAACAATTCAATGGCGGCTATGTCACGCCCAACACCTTTCGCTTCCTGGGCGTGCCGGCGCAACTCGGTCGCGGCATCACGCCGGACGACGCCAAGGCGGGAGCGCCGCCGGTCTTCGTGATGTCCTACAAAATATGGGGCAAGCGCTTCAATCTGGACTCGACCATCCTGGGCAAGACTTTCACGCTCAATGGGACGCCGACGACTCTGGTCGGCATCATGCCGCCGCGCTTCACCAAGCTTGGCGCAGACCTCTGGATCGTCCGGGCGATGGAGCGCGGCGATCCGCGCGCCAATCGCGATTACTGGAATTTCCAGGCGAGGCTCAAGCCCGGCGTCACCGTCCAACAAGCGCAAGCCGATATAGAGCTGATCTCGCGGCGGCTTGCGAAGGTTTATCCTGATAACTACCCAAAGAACTTCAGCGTCCAGATCATAAGTTGGGTTGATAATATAGTCGGGCAATTTCGCAAGACGCTCTATACGATCGCCGCCGCTGTCAGCCTGTTGCTGCTGATCGCATGCAGCAATGTGGCGAACATGTTGTTGGCGCGCGCGACGGCGCGGGAGAAAGAGATAGCGATTCGCTCCGCGCTGGGCGCCAGCCGGATGCGACTGGTTGGTCAATTGCTGACCGAGAGTTTGCTGCTCGCGATCGGCGGAGCGGTCCTGGGCTGTCTCTTTTCTTACGCCGGCATCAAGGGCCTGGTGACGCTGATTCCGGACGGCCTCATCCCGCGCGAAGCCCAGATTCGGTTGAACCTTCCAGTCCTGCTCTTCAGTTTGGGGGCGGCGGCCGGCTCCGCCGTGCTCTTCGGCCTGGCGCCTGCGCTGCAAGCGGTCAGAAAAGACCTGGTCGAGCCGCTGAAAGACGCCAGCAAAGGCGCCGGCGGCGGTTTCAGGCGGGGACGGCTGCGGAATGCGCTGGTGGTGTTCGAGGTGGCGCTGTCGCTGGTGTTGCTGTCTGGCGCGGGGCTGCTGATGCGCAGTTTCGTCAAGTTGCAACAAGTGGATCTGGGCTTCAATCCGGAGAACATCCTGGTGGCGCGATTGCCTTTCCCGCGCGGCCAATACACGACGGCCGCCGATAAACAGCGGTTTTTCGGGCAACTGTTGCCAAGGCTGCGCGCGCTGCCCGGCGTGGTGGCCGCGACCGAGACGAGCACGCTCCCGCCTTATGGCGGCATTGGCAGCGAAATAGACATCGTCGGAAAAACGCACACCGAGAAATGGCGGGCGATTTTCCAACTCTGCAGCGAGGGCTATTTCCCGACACTGCAACTGCGGACGCTGCGCGGCCGCACACTCTCGGAAACGGAAGTGAGTGTCGCGCGCAAAGTCGCCGTCGTGAACCAGACGTTCGTAAACAAGTTCCTCGGCAATGAAAACCCGATTGGGCAAACGGTCAAAATCAATATGCTGGAGAGCATGCCCGATTCTCCGGTCAAAGAACCGGTCTTCGAGATCATCGGCGTGATCTCTGACGCCAAGAATCAGGGCATTCAGGAACCTTCAATGCCGGAAATGTTCGTGCCATATACGATCACTGGCGCCTTCGAGCGGGGTATTCTGGTCAGGACTTCTGCGCCGCCGCTTTCGCTGCTCAACAACGTGCGGCGGGAAATTTGGGCCGTGGATCGCAATATTGCGTTGACGCTGACCGGCAGTCTGGAAGATTTCCTGAGGCAGTTCACCTTCGCCGAGCCGCGTTTCAGTCTGGTTCTGCTGGGAGTCTTTGCGAGTGTCGGACTGTCGCTGGTGGCGCTGGGAGTGTTCAGCGTGATCGCTTACACGGTCGCGCGGCAGACACACGAGATCGGCATCCGGATGGCGCTGGGCGCCGGGTCAGCGAACGTGGTGTGGATGGTTTTGCGGATGGGATTGCAGTTAGTCGGGTTGGGCGTGGGGGTGGGATTGCTGGCTAGTTTCGCCGTGACGCGAGTAATCGCCAATCAGCTTTGGGGAGTGTCGCCGCGCGATCCGTTGACGCTGGTCGCGGTGGTGACAGTGGTGGCGCTGGCCGGATTGGCGGCGTGTTATTTCCCGGCGCGGCGCGCCACGAAGGTAGATCCGCTAATCGCGCTCAGATATGAATAGGTGTCAGGTGTGAGGTGTCAGGTGTCAGATAAGGAATGACGACGCAAACTCTATCCTGACACCTCACACCTGATACCTGAAACCTTCTTCGGGAGGAATTATGCAAACCCTTTGGCAAGACTTGCGGTACGGCGCGCGAATGTTGTGGAAGAACCAGGGGTTCACGACGATCGCAGTCATCACGCTGGCGCTCGGCATTGGCGCGAACACGGCGATTTTCAGCTTGACCAACGCGCTCGTGCTGCGGCCCTTTGATTTTCCCGACCTCGACCGGCTAGTGATGGTATACGGGACGATGTCGCAACAGGGCAGCGAGTTCTACGGGATGGCTCCGGCTGATTACGCTGACCTGCGCCGACAACAGTCGGCCTTTGTTGATCTAGCCGCTTACCAGCAATCGAATGCGACTCTGACTGGCGTGGGCGAGCCGGAACGCGTGCAGAACGTCAATGTCGCAGCGGGCTTCTTCCGACTGCTCGGCGCCGAGGCTGCGTTGGGGCGAGTGTTTTTACCGGAAGAGGAACAGGCGGGGCGAGATCAGGTGGTAGTGCTAAGTTATGGCCTATGGCGCCAACGCTTCGGCGCAGATCCCAAGATTGTCGGCGCGACGGTCTCGCTGGATGGAAAAGCTTATACGGTCATCGGCGTGATGCCGGCGAATTTCAACTTCCCGAAGCCGGTCGAGTTATGGACGCCGCTGGCGCTCGGCAATGAAGCCTGGAATGAGCGCCAGGATCGGAGCTTGTCGGTCGTGGCGCGACTCAAAACGGACGTCGAGTTAGGGCAGGCCAACGCGGAAATTGGGATATTGGCCCAACGGCTCGCGACGCAATATCCGCAGACGAACACAGGGCGAGGCCTGACGATCAAGTTGTTGCGCCAGCGGGCCAACGGCAAGTACAACGACGTGTTCGTGGGATTGCTCATGGCTGCAGTCGGATTCGTGCTGCTGATCGCCTGTGTCAACATCGCCAACATGCAACTGGCTCGCGTCAGCGCGCGCGCGCGGGAGTTGGCCGTCCGCGCAGCATTGGGCGCGGGGCGGTTGGCTCTCGTGCGGCAATTGCTGACCGAGAGTCTGTTGCTCGGCTTGCTCGGCGGCGTCAGCGGTCTGCTGGTTTCCTTCTGGTTTCTCGATTTCATTCGCGGCAGCCTCCCGCCCGAAGCGGTTCGATACATTGTGGGCTGGGAACATTTCAGTATCAACGAGCGGGTGATGATCTTCACCTTCTTAATAGCGCTGGCGAGCAGCGTCATCTTCGGTCTAGTCCCGGCGCTGCAATCTTCCCGGCCCAACCTTAATGAGACACTCAAAGAAGGTGGTCGCAGCGATGGCGCGGGCGTCGGACGGCAGCGTCTGCGCAAGGCATTGATAGTCGCCGAAGTCGCGCTGGCGCTCGTGTTGCTGGTCGGGGCAGGGTTGATGGTCAAAGGCTTCGCGCGACTGACAGAAAAGCAACACCAGGGCTTCGATCCGCGCCACGTGCTGACGCTGCGTACGGTACTACCGTCATCGCGATATGCGGAAGAGCGTCAGATCGCGGCTTTTCATCGCCTTGCGCAAGAGCGGCTGGCGGCGCTGCCGGGTGTCGAGTCGGCGACTTCCACCCGATTTCTCCCAGGAACCGACGACTGGAATTCGACGGAGTTTCAAATTGAAGGGCGGCCCGCGCCGCCAGGGCAGGAGCGCGTCCTCACTTCTCAGCAAGTCGGCGCGGATTACTTCAGAACCGTGCGCATCCCTATCGTCAAAGGTCGCGCGTTTTCGGTCACTGATGAGGAGGACACGCCACGCGTAGCGGTGATCAGCGAGGCGCTGGCGCGGCGATATTTCCCCAACGAGGACCCGCTGGGCCGGCGCGTCAAAGTCGGCGCGGCGGAGTCGGCCCCCTGGCATACGATTGTCGGCGTGGCTGGCGACGTCTCGCGGTTCATGTTCGACCGCGAAACGCAGCCGATACTGTACCTGCCAAACCAGCAAATCCCGGATCGCGGCGCATACTTCGTCGTGCGGACTTCCGGCGAACCAATGAGCGCCGTTTCAGCCGTCCGCGCGCAGATTGCCGCGCTGGACGACAAGTTGCCCCTTTTTGAGATCAAAAGTCACGAGCAAGCGATTGCTGATGATCTGGCAGGACTGCGGTTGGCGGCGGCGCTGATGGCGATGTTCGGCGCGATGGCGCTCGCGCTCGCGGCGGTCGGCGTCTACGGCGTCATGGCATACGCCGTCTCGCAGCGGACGCGCGAGATCGGTGTGCGATTAGCGCTGGGCGCGCGCCCGCGCGATGTGTTCAGGTTGATTGTCAGTCAATCGCTCAAGCTCGCTGCGCTCGGCCTGGCAATCGGGCTGCCGGTGGCGTTGGCCCTCGGACGGCTGATGGCCGGCGCGCTCTTCGGTGTCGTCGCGCTCGACCCGCTGACGTTTGTCGGATTCACTCTGCTGCTGACGGGCGCCGCCTTGCTCGCAGGTTATCTGCCGGCGCGGCGCGCGATGAAGGTAGACCCGATGGTCGCGCTCAGGCAGGAATAGGGATGAGGTTCCAGGTGTCAGGTGTCAGGTGTCAGGTTCCAGACAAGAATTGGCGCCGCAGACTCTATCCTGACACCTGACACCTTCTCAGGAGGAATTATGCAAGCCGTTATACAAGACCTGCGCTACGGGGCGCGAATGTTGTGGAAGAACCGCGGCTTCACGTTGATTGCGGTGATCACGCTGGCGCTGGGCGTCGGCGCGAATACGGCGATCTTCCAATTGCTGAACGCGGTTCGTCTGCGCTCGCTGCCCGTGCAAAAACCTGAAGAACTCGCCGAGGTGCGCACCGCGGGGTCGCCCAATCGTTGGGGGGACTTCAGCTTGCGGGGCGCGGAGTTGACCAACCCGCTCTGGGAACAGATTCGGGAGAGGCAGCAGGCCTTTTCCGGCGTCTTTGCTTGGGGGACTGCGACCTTCAATCTTTCTCCGCGCGGTGAGCAGCGCTTTACTGAAGACGGGATGTGGGTGAGCGGGGATTTCTTCCACGTGCTCGGAGTGCGGCCCCTGCTGGGGCGCGTCTTCACACAGGCCGACGACCAGCGCGGCTGCGGTTCGCCTGGCGTGGTCATCAGCCATGCGTTCTGGCAGCGCGCGTTCGGTGGCGACGCTTCCGTCCTGGGCAGAAAGATCACGCTCGATGGCCATCCCTTGGAGATCATCGGCGTCACGCCAGCCAGCTTCTTCGGCGTCGAAGTGGGACGCAACTTCGACGTGGCCGTTCCGATTTGCGCTGAAGCTCTGATCAACGGCGAAGGGAACAGGCTCGACCGTCGCTCATCCTGGTGGCTGTCGGTGATGGGGCGGCTCAAACCGGGCTGGACGCTTAAACAGGCGACCGCCCATCTGAATTCGATCTCGTCCGGCATCTTTCAAGACACGGTGGATACTGGCTATACCGCGGAGAGGGCGGCGGAGTATCGTGGCTTCAAACTGGAAGCTTTGGCCGCTGGTTCCGGCGTTTCCTCACTGCGACTGAAGTACAACGATCCACTTTGGCTGCTGCTGGCGACCGCCGGGCTGGTTTTGTTGATTGCCTGCGCCAACCTGGCCAACCTAATGCTGGCGCGGGCGAGCGCGCGCCAGCGGGAGATCGTCGTGAGATTGGCGCTCGGAGCGACGCGGGTCCGGCTCGTGCGGCAGTTGCTGATCGAGAGCCTGTTGCTGGCCACACTGGGCGCGGTGATTGGCGCCTGGGGCGCCGAGTATCTGGGCCGGTACGTTGTCTCCCTGATCAGCACGGATATACAGCCGCTGTTCGTCGCTTTGGAAATGGACTGGCGTGTTTTCGGCTTTACGGCGGGCGTGGCGATTTTGACCTGTGTTCTGTTCGGCTTGACGCCGGCTGTGCGGGCGACGCGGGTCGCGCCGGCTGAGGCGATGAAATCCAGCGGGCGCGGGATGACGGCAAATCGCGAAGGCGTCAGCTTGCGGCGAGTTCTGGTTGTCTCGCAAGTCGCTCTTTCGCTCGTCCTGATGGTCGGCGCGCTGTTATTCACCCGCAGCCTGTTCAACCTGATGACGCTGGACGCGGGCTTCGCGCAGGACGGAGTTCTGCAAACGGACATCAGCCTGGCGCCACTCAAGCTGCCGTCCGAGCGGCGCTATGCGGTCAAGCGTGAACTGCTCGACCGGTTGCGCGCGATGCCTGGCGTAGAAGCGGCCGCCATCGCCACTAACGTCCCGTTCGGAGGGGCCACTTGGGGCGACGCGATTTTCGTAAACACCGCCGGAGGCGTCGAGAAAGGCTTTGCGAACTTCAATCGGATAAGCCCCGATTATTTCAAGACTCTGAACATTCAATTGCTGGCTGGCCGCGACTTCGGCGACGGCGATAAGTCCGCCGCGCCGAAAGTCGCCATCGTAAATGAGTCATATGCGCGCCGGTATCTAGACGGCGTGAGTCCGTTGGGGAAAACGTTTCGCATTGAAGTCGGCCCGGGCGTCCTGGATCACACTTATGAGATCGTCGGCCTGGCGCACGATACGAAATACGACGACCTGCATGCGGAATTCAAGCCGATCATCTATTTGCCTGCGTCCCAGGATGAAAGACCTGGGACGTATGCTCAGATTCTGCTGCGCTCGAATCTGACGATAGCCAGTTTGATGGCCGCGGTGCGGCAGGCTTTGGGAACGGCCAATCCTGCCATCGCGTTCCATTTTCACGTCTTTAAAACCGAGATTCGCGAATCGCTACTGCGTGAACGATTGATGGCTACGCTATCCGGGTTTTTCGGCGCGCTCGCCGCGCTACTCGGCGCCATAGGGTTGTACGGCGTGCTGTCCTACACGGTCGCACAGCGGACCCAGGAGATTGGCATCCGCCAGGCGCTCGGCGCGAACCGAGGAGACATCGTGAAGATGATTATGCGCGAGGCGACTGTTTTGCTCTTCGCTGGTCTCATCGTTGGAACGGCGCTGGCGCTGGCGGCGGCAAATGCGGCGAGAGCGATGCTGTATGGGTTGCAACCGCACGATCCAGCCACACTCCTGATGGCCGCGACATTGCTGGCGATGGTTGCGGCTATGGCCGGTTATCTGCCGGCGCGTCGCGCGTCGCGCGTAGACCCAATGGTGGCGCTCAGACAGGAATAGATGTCAGGTGTCAGGTGTCAGGTGTCTGGCGTCGGGATAGAGTCTGCGGCGCCAGTTCTTATCTGAAACCTGGAACCTGAAACCTGAAACCTGAAACCTGGAACCTGACACATGGCTCTGGAGGAATTATGCAGACATTTTGGCAAGACCTGCGCTACGGCGCGCGAATGTTGATGAAGAAACCTGGCTTCACCATTGTGGCCGTTCTCACGCTAGCGCTGGGCATTGGAGCCAACACAGCCATCTTCAGCGTGGTGGATGCGGTGTTGCTGCGCCCGTTACCTTTCCCGCATCCGGAACAGATTGTTCTGGTGCGCGATGATCTGACCGGGCGCCAAATTGAAGATATCGGAATGTCGGTTGACGAGCTGAGAGATTTTCAGGAGCGATCCAACGTCTTCGATCAGATCTCAGCCGTCTGGCCGGTGGACGCCAACCTGACGGGTTCCGACCGCCCCGAGCGCATTGAATTGCTCGCCGTAAGTCCCAATTATTTTTCGTTGCTCGGCGCAAGCGCGCAATTGGGGCGCGTATTCGGGCCGCAGGATCAGGCGCTCGGCTTTGCTGAAGGGGTCGTCATCAGCGACGGATTGTGGCGACGGTTGTTTGGCGCCGATCCGAATATTCTTGGACGGAAGGTGCGCGCTGACAGCGATATCTATACGATCATCGGCGTGATGCCGCCCGGCTTTCGACATCCGGCCAGGACCTTGCGTAACGATGTGGAGATGTGGGGGACGGCCGGATTCGCGGCCAAACCCTTTGGCTCGCCGGTGCGTGCCCAGCGGATGTTGCCTGGAGCGATTGCGCGCCTGAAACCGGGGTTGAGCGTTCAGCAGGCTCAGATGAAGCTCGATTCCTTCGTCGCAAACCTGCGCGGCCAATTTCCCAACGAATATCCGGCGGACGCGGGATGGACGGTGCGGCTGCAGCCTGCGCGCGAGAAACTGGTCGGTAATGTGCGGGCGACACTGCTGGCGTTGATGGGCGCCGTGGGTTTGGCGCTGTTGATTGGCTGCGTGAATATCGCCAATCTGTTGCTGTCCCGCTCTCTGGCGCGGCGGCGCGAGATGGCGATTCGCCTGGCGCTAGGCGCCGGGCGCGGACGGTTGATCCTACAACTACTCATCGAGAGTCTGCTGCTGGCGCTGCTCGGCGGAGCAGTCGCGATTCTGTTGGTGGTCTGGGTGATGGATTTGCTCCTGGGGTTTGTCCCGGACGATATTCCGCGTTTGCACGAGGTCGGCTTCAACGGTGGTGTCCTGGTCTTCACTTTTGCGATCTCCATCCTGACCGGCGTCATTTTCGGCCTCGTCCCGGCGTTGCAGGCGTCACGCCCAGACATGGCGCCCAATTTGAAGGAAGGCGGCCAGGGCGCCGGCGCCAGGAGCCACCGCTTTCGCGGGGCGCTGGTCGTCATCGAGTTCGGCTTGTCGCTGGCGCTGATGATCGGGGCGGGGCTGTTGGCCCGCAGCTTCTGGCTATTGTTGCAAGTTGATCCGGGCTTCGATCCTCGCAACGTCGTGATGGCTCGCATCTGGCTGCCAGTGCCGAACAATCCGGACCTCGATCCGTACCGGCCTCCGGAGAAACGCGTCGCTTTCGTGAGGGATGTCCTGCGTCGCATTAGCGCGCTTCCCGGTGTGCGATACGCTGCGGTCGGCGCGGGCAATGGCGTTCCGTTGATCGGCCCTCATAACGCCAACGCATTCACTATCGAATCCCAAGCGGAGGCCGACTCCAATCCGCCGCGCGCTCAGGTGTCGGTCATTAGCCCTGATTACTTCCGCGTTCTAGGGACGCCGCTTGTACGCGGGCGCTTCTTCGCGGAGAGCGATGACCGCCAGACTCCTCTCGTAACTCTGGTTGATGAAGCGATGGCGAGCCGTTACTGGCCGAATGAGGACCCGGTCGGAAGGCGCATCAAGTTTGGGGCGCGCGGATTGAACCGTCCCTGGATGACGATCGCCGGCGTAGTGGGCAATATCAAGACCGATGGCCTTGATCAGCCCGATCAACCCCATCTCTATCTGCCAATCCTCCAAAATCCAGGCTACGCCATGGCGGTCTATATCCGCGCGGAAGCCAATGTCGCCGGTCGCGCCGGCCTCGCCGGATTGACGCAGGCGTTGCGGCGCGAGGTCCAGGCAGTGGACCCGGACCTGCCGGTCTTCGGCGAGCGCGCTATGGAAGACCTGATCTCGGCTTCGCTTGCGCAACGTCGCTTCGCCGCGCAGCTGATCGGCATGTTTGGCGCGCTCGCGCTCTTGCTGTCGGGGATCGGGATTTACGGTGTGATGGCCTGGTCAGTCAGCCAGCGAACACGCGAGATCGGGATTCGACTGGCGCTGGGGGCCGATACGGGAGCGATTCTGCGCTGGATACTCGGTCAGGGGATGCGGTTGACGGTGGTCGGCGTAGCGGTTGGGCTATTGGGAGCCTTTGCGATGACGCGCCTGTTGCGAGGTCTGCTCTTCGATGTCGCGCCAACCGATCCACTGACGTACGTTTGCGTAGCCGCGCTGCTGGCCGTAGTGGCGCTGCTGGCCTGTTACATCCCGGCGCGGCGGGCGACGAAGGTTGATCCGATGATTGCGCTTAGATACGAATAGGTGTCAGGTGTCAGGTGTCAGGATAGAGTCTGCGGCGCCAATTCTTGTCTGGAACCTGGAACCTGGAACCTTGCTTTGGAGGAACTATGCAAACCCTTTGGCGAGACCTGCGCTACAGCGCGCGAATGTTGCTGAAGAAACCAGGCTTCACTTTGATCGCCGTGTTCACACTGGCGCTGGGCATCGGCGCAAACACGGCGATTTTCAGCGTCGTCAACGCCGTGTTGCTTCGCCCGTTGCCATATGCGGAGCCTGAGCGGCTGATGATGATCAACGCGACAGACCTGGCGCGCGGGGGCACGAACATGGGAATCAACCTGCCGGATTTTCGCGAGTGGCGCGCTGGCAATCGCTCGTTCGATGCGATGGCGGCCTTCAGTGTGGAGAACTACAACATCTCCGGCAATGAAGAGCCGGAGCGGGTCGCGGGCGCAGTCGCGTCGGCTGACCTCTTCAAGACTATGGGCGTAAACCCTGTGCAGGGCCGCGCGTTCCTGAGTGAAGAGGAGCAATACGGCAAACATCGCGTGGTGGTCTTGAGCGATGGCCTCTGGCGCCGCCGCTTCGGCGCGCAAACGCGCCTGAATGGGCAGACGATTAAGCTCAACGGAGAGGTCTTCACTGTCATTGGCGTGGCCCCGCGCGGGTTTCAATTCCCCTATCAGAACGTGATGTTATGGATTCCGCTCGCGCTGCCGGACGGGAGTGAATACAACACCCGCGGCAATTTCTGGCTGTACGTAGTGGGGCGGCTGAAGAAGGGCGTGAGCGCGGCGCAGGCGCAGTCTGACATAGCTGGGGTTCAGCGCCGGGTAGAAGAGGGGAGCAAAGGCTTCACCAGCATCGGCGTCAACCTGGCGCCGTTACACGAGACGACGGTCGGCAATGCGCGGAGGGCGTTGCTGGTGTTGCTGGGCGCGGTTTTATTCGTGCTCCTGATCGGCTGCGCCAACGTGGCCAACCTGCTGCTGGCGCGCGCGTCGGCGCGCCGCAGAGAGATCGCCGTGCGCAAGGCGCTCGGCGCTACGCGTGGCCGGCTCGTTCGCCAGTCGCTGACTGAAAGCATGCTGCTCGGATTGCTCGGCGGCGCGGCGGGGCTGCTGCTGGCGTTGTGGGGCGTGGACGCGATGGTGGGCCTCGATCCGGACCTGCCGCGGCTCGGCGAAATCAAGGTTGATGTCGTGGCGCTCGCATTCACGCTCGCGATCGCGCTGCTCGTGAGTCTGGTCTTCGGTCTTGCGCCCGCGCTGCAATCGACAAAGGATGATTTCAACGAGTCGCTTAAAGAGGGCGGACGCAGTGGAGCTGGCGGCGCCAACGCCCGACGTCTTCGGAACGGGCTGGTTGTGGCGGAAATCGCCCTGGCGCTCATATTGCTCGTGAGCGCGGGATTGATGATCAACAGCCTGCTGCGATTGCTGCGCGTCGATCCCGGCTTCAGGGCGGATAACGTGCTGACGATGCAAATCTCGCTGCCCCAGGACAAATATCCCGACGACCATCCTGATTCGACCTTCGGATTCTACAGGCGGCTCGTCGATCGCGTCGCGTCGCTGCCCGGCGTCGAGTCCGCCGGCCTGACATCCGCGCTGCCATTGACAAACAGCGGTTCGGGCAGTCTCTTTTCCATCGAAGGACGGCGCGCGCCCAAATCGCTCGAAGAAGTCCCCGCCATGCAATTCAGGAAGATCAGCGGCGATTACTTCAACACACTGGCGATCCCTCTCATCAAAGGCCGTTATCTCAGCCTCGGCGACACGCCCGACACTTTGCCGGTGGCGGTGATCAACGAATCGCTATCGCGCATCTACTTTCCAAACGATGACCCGATCGGCAAACGAGTCTGGCTAGGTCCGCCCGAAGAGTTGATCCCGCCTGACTGGATTCCTCCGGGCATGAACCTTGACCTTAAGGGGTTCCGGTTCACCCGATGGACCATAGTGGGCGTCGTCAAGGACGTGTTGCACAACGGCTTGAATCGGCAGGGCCAGCCGGAAATCTATGTGCCTAACGAGCAGAACGGCAACAATAAAATCCCGGACGCTGCGCGCAGTATGTACCTGGCCGTTCGCACGACCGCCGACCCGCTGAGCCTGACGGCCGCCGTGCGCCGGCAGGTATTCGAGATAGACAATGAGCAGCCAGTAGCCGACGTCGCGACGATGGGGCAATTGCTCGCCACGTCGCTCTCGCAATCGCGGCTGAGCGCGTTGCTGCTCGCGATCTTCGGCGCGGTCGCGCTCGCCCTCGCCGCCGTGGGCGTTTACGGCGTGATGTCGTATACGGTCACGGAACGCTTCCGCGAGATCGGCGTCCGGATGGCGCTCGGCGCGACGCGACATGACGTGTTGTGGCTGGTCATCAGCCGGGTAATTGCCCTGGCCGGGGCCGGAGTGTTGATCGGATTGGGTGGGGCCTTTGCGCTGACGCGGTTGATGAAGACCTTGTTGTTCGACGTGAGCGCGACCGATCCGTTGACCTTTGCCGTGATCGCGTTATTGCTGACTGCCGTTGCGCTGATGGCCGCGCTCGTTCCGGCGCGGCGGGCGACGAAGATCGATCCGATGGTCGCGCTTCGGTGTGATTGATCTTAAATGATGGCTGGCGAGTTTACAGCGGAAGCCATTGCAAAACGTCAACCCACTCTTCAGATCCAGACGCTTCCCAGACGGTCAATAGCTCCTCGACCGCCAGGCTGATGGGAATATCCTGCGCGAGGATGAACACGTCTGGACTGTGTTGCGACGCTATGAAGTCGGCGAAATGATCGGGCATCGTGTTGCAATCATGCGAGACTAGAATGCGGCCTTCTTTTGCGGCCAAGGCTAAAACATCTGGATCCGATAGCCCACGGAGATCGGCGTCATCAGCGGATTGGAAATCAATAGCGGGTTGGCGGCGGCGCAGCGCTTTGATAATGGTATAGCTGAAGTCAGCGTCTGCCTGAAACTTGATCTTCATTTTGGCGTCAATTCAGGTTCAGTCTCCGTAGCGGCCCGTCGTTGTTTCGCGGCCATAAGTTTGGCGTAGAGTTGCGGACGGTTCTTGCGCAACTCTTCGACGCTCTTTCGCCGCATCTCCTCGAACTCGGCCTTCTTCTCGCGCAAATATTTGTCAATCGCTTCACGGTTCGATAAATAGAACGCGATCGCGCCGTAGACCTCTTCGAGTGTCAGGACCGGGAAATTGTCAGCGATTGTCTCTGGCGATTGCCCTTCCAGCCACGCATAGACGACCGAATCGAGCGAGACGCGTGAGCCGGCAACTCGATACGCGCCGTTGACCTGGATAACGTATTCTTTATTCATACTTCCACCTTATGCGCTTCTTACTCACTTGGAGCGCGAGTCTGCGCGCCGCTCGCAGCGGCCAGCTTGTATCGACGAAATCATAATATCTTGACCGCTTTCTTCAGACAACGCTGATCGCTCAGCGTACCGACAGAGGCGTCAGTCTTGAATGTCAAAACACCACCAAGTAAACCTGCACTTTTCTTTCTAATGGATTCCAGTCGGTGAATTCGTAACCCGCCAAGTTGGAGGTTTGCACATTACCCCACGTGTTACAGGTTGACAGGAATGGGGCTATAAGATTCTCTTTCACAAACATAGCACGTAGGTTCGGCAAGTCTCGGTTGGTGTAGCTTTCAGGAACATGGCGCATCCGTCGTCATCCTACTTTCATTCTCATGTTTCGTTTCAACAGCCAACAGGCTGGGATGCCGCAACCGCTTTCATCCCGCTTCAGTTTTGGGAAAAGGCAATCCCAAAAGCGGACAGATTACCGCTTCCTTTAATCCTCCGCTTCATCTCAAATCCCGTTATTCAAGGGGTTATGCGACTGTTCTAGGGTGGCACGCCGCTTGGTTATGCAATAAGGATGGCCACAGAGAATCGACGAGCCTGGCTGCAATCTGCGGTATAGATATTCGCCTGAAACACAGACAGAGAAGACTTTATGAACATACTCTGGCAAGACCTGCGCTACGGCGCGCGGATGTTGTTGAAGAACCACGGCTTCACTTTAATCGCCGTTGTTACGCTGGCGCTCGGCATTGGGGCGAACACTGCTATCTTCAGCGTGGTGGACAAGCTGCTCGTCAGGTCGCTGGCGGTTAAAGAGCCGGGGCGGCTAGTCCTGATTAATTCGGTCAGCGTCAATCCGCACTTCGTTAGCAACGCGTTCTCTTATCCCAATTTCAGCGATTACCGCGCGCAGAACCGGGTCTTCTCCGATTTGCTAGCCTTCACGACGACGCAGTTGGAGTTAAAAACGAACGACCGGATCGAGCGGGTGTCTGGCGAGTACGTCTCCGGCAATTACTTCGACGCGCTGGGCGTAGGGGCTGCGCGCGGGCGAACATTTTTGCCCGAAGAAGATCGCGCGCCGGGGACGCAGCCGGTCGTGGTCGTCAGCGACGGCTTCTGGCGCCGCAGGTTCGGCGCCGACCCGAATCTTATTGGCCGGACGATCACGCTCAACGACGTTCCGTTGACCGTGATCGGCGTCGCCCCGCCGAGCTTTAACGGAATGCGTCTGGAAAAGCCTACCGAAGTCTGGGTTCCAGTATTGATGCATACGCAACTGGCGCAATCAAAATTCATCGAGAACCGCAAAGACGGCTTTCTATTGTTGATGGGGCGAATCAAGAATGGAATCAGCCCCGCGCAGGCGGAAGCGGGCCTGGATGCGCTAGCCCAGCAGGTCAAAGAGGCAAACACGCCTCAGGGCGTGATTACAAAAGGGCTGCCCTTCAGCGAACGGCGCATCAAATTCGAGCCTGGCGGGCGCGGCATTTCGGTTTTACGGAAGCGGTTTTCATCGCCACTCAAACTGTTGATGGCTGTGGTGGGGCTGGTGTTGTTGATCGCCTGCGCCAACGTCGCCGGGTTGTCGCTGGCGCGCGGAGTCGCGCGCCGCAAGGAGATGGCGATCAGATTGGCGCTTGGCGCCGGGCGCTTGCGCGTGGCGCGGCAACTGTTGACTGAGAGTTTGCTGCTCGCTTGCGCCGGCGGCGCCGCCGGACTGCTGCTCGCGCCGTGGCTCGTGACATTGCTGGTAAAGACGCAATCGAGACTCGGCGTCGCGCAGACGTTGTTCGGCGAAACCATAGACCTGCGCGCGCTCGCGTTCACCGCGCTCTCGACGCTTCTGGCAGGAATCATCTTCGGGGTCACGCCGGCCTGGAAGGGCGCGAGGGCCGATCTTCTCCCCGCATTGAAAGAAGAAGGCGGCGTCTCCGATTGGCATGAACGGCGCTTCGGCTTTCGCAGCCTGTTGGTGGTGGCGCAACTCGCGCTCGCGATAGTTGTGCTTACCGGCGCGGGATTATGCGTCAAGAGCCTGCGCAATTTGTTGGCGCTCGACCCAGGCTATCAGACGGAGAGCGTGCTCGTCGCGCCGCTCGACCTGGACGGGAAGAAGTACGATGAGGCGCGCGGGAGCGCGTTGCAGCGACAATTCCTCGAACGTCTGTCGGCGCTGCCGGGAGTGGAAGCAGTAAGCTATGGATTGGTCATGCCGCTCAGCGGGAGCATTTTTACGAGCAGCCTCATAGTTGAAGGCCGCCAGCCGCTGCCTGACGAACAGATGGCATTCGACGCGAACATCGTCGGCCCGCGCTACCACGAGGCGATGGGCATCGGGATGGTCGCGGGGCGTGGCTTCACCGAGCAGGATCGCGCGGGCGCGCCTGGCGTGGTGATCATCAACGAAACGATGGCGCGTCGATTCTTTCCCGGCGAAAACCCGTTAGGTAAAGTATTACGGCTTGGGAGGGGCAATCCACCGCTCGAAATCGTCGGCGTCGCGCGAGACATCAAACATCACGACCTGACGGAGGCGTCGATCCCGCATTTCGACCTGCCCGCTTTGCAGCGGAACTACGACGGCTACACCAACTTCGTCGCGCGCGTGAAGGGGCGCGCGACGGATTTGATCCCGTCCGCGCGCAGCGAAATGCTCGCGCTCGATCCGACGCTCCGTGTGGATGGCGTCACATCAATATTCGAACAGCTCGGCCAGTCGCTTTCGGCGCTGCGATTGGCTTCGACGCTCATCGGAGTCTTCGGCCTGGTTGCGCTGCTGCTCGCCGGCATCGGGCTGTACGGAGTGATGGCCTGGACGGTCAGCCGCCGCACGCGCGAAATCGGCGTGCGGATGGCGCTCGGCGCGCAGGCGGGCGACGCGCTAAGGCTGATACTCAAGCAGGGAACGCTGCTCGTGGGGATCGGCGTCGCGGCGGGGCTGGTCGCGGCTCTACTCGCCACGCGCCTGGTCGAAAGTCTGCTCTATGGCGTGAGCAGGAACGACCCCGCGACCTTTGCGGTGGTCGTGGCGCTGCTCGCATTCACGGCATTGCTGGCGTGTTACGTTCCGGCGAGGCGGGCGACGAAGGTCGATCCGATGGTGGCTCTCAGAACCGAGTAGATGTCAGGTTTCAGGTTTCAGGTTTCAGATAAGGAATGACGCGGCAGACTCGATCCTGAAACCTGAAACCTGAAACCTGAAACCTGAAACCTGACACCTGCTTTGAGAGGAATTATGCAAACACTGATACAAGACCTGCGCTACGGCGCGCGAATGTTATTGAAGAACCCTGGCTTCACATTGATTGCTGTCATGACGCTAGGCCTGGGCATTGGGGCGAACACAGCGATCTTTAGTGTCGTCAACGGCGTCCTGCTGCGGCCGCTCGCCTATCGCGAGCCTGAGCGGATCGTGACGCTCTTGAACTATGGGCGCGGGCCAGTCTCGCCCGCTAACTTTCTGGATTTTCGCTCAGGCAGTCAGAGCTTCGCGCAGATGGCGGCGGCGGAAGCCTGGGGCGCCACGCTCGCGGGCGCCGACAGGGCGGAAGCGATCAGCGGGCTGCGGATGGGCGAGGGGCTTTTTGCGCTGCTCGGCGAGCAACCGTTATTGGGGCGGACGCTGCAATCCGAAGACTACCAACCGGGCAAGGATCACGCGCTGGTGCTGAGCCACAAGCTCTGGCAGCGGGAGTTCGGCGGCGACCGGAACATCGTCGGACGAAATATTACGCTGAGCGGAGAAAGCTACGCCGTGGTCGGCGTGATGCCGCCCCAGTTTCAATTTCCGCCCTTTTGGTCAACACGCGCAGAGATGTGGACGCCGCTCGATCTACGCCCTCGCGCGACGAGCCGCGGGGGGAGTTCATTGCGCGTGTTTGCGCGGCTCAAACCGGGCGTGACGTTGCAGCAGGCGCAGGCCGAGATAGACGTGATGAATACGCGACTCGCCCAGGCTTACCCGGAATCCAACGCCGGCCTCAACGTCCGCGTAGACCCGTTGAATGAGAAGGTGGTCGGCAATGTTCGCCTGGCGTTGCTGGTCTTGTCGGGCGCCGTCGGATTCGTCCTGTTGATCGCCTGCGCGAATGTGGCCTGTTTACTGCTGGCGCGCGCGGCGGCGAGGCAGACCGAGGCCGCGGTGCGGGTGGCGTTGGGCGCCAGCCGTTGGCGCATCGTCAGACAGTTGCTGACCGAGAGTTTGTTGCTCTCGGTATGCGGCGCGGCCGTCGGAATCCTGCTGGCCGTATGGGGCGTTGATTGGTTGACGACGCTGCTGGCGGGCAATAGCAGCAGCTTCAACGTCCGTTTGCCGCGCCTGAGTGAAATCAGGATTGACTTGATGGCGCTGGGCTTCGCGCTCGTGGTAACGCTTGCGACCAGTCTGCTCTTCGGTCTTGTTCCTGCGCTGGCGGCGTCAAAGCCCGATTTGAGCCAGTCGATCAAAGAGAGCGGGAGGGGAGCCGCGGGCGGTCGTCGACGCCTGCGCGAAACGCTGGTCGTAGTCGAACTCGCGCTGGCGCTGGTAATGTTGATTGGCGCGGGCTTGCTGATTAACAGCTTTTTGAAACTCCAGGCGGTTGATCCGGGGTTCAATCCGCGCAATGCGCTGACGATGACGGTCTCGCTGTCTGGCGCGTCGCAATATGTGGGGCCGACGCGCGAATCGTTCTACCAGCGATTGACGGATCGGCTCACAGCCCTACCGGGCGTCGAGTCGGTGAGCGCGATCAATCACCTGCCGCTGGCCGGTGACACATGGACGAGAGCGCTGACGATTGAAGGCCGTCCGCTGCCGCCGCCCGGCCAGGGCATCGAGGTAGTCTTCCGGGTCAGTCGCCGGGGTTACTTTCAGACGATGGGTATCCCGTTGCGCGCCGGGCGCGATTTCACCGAATACGACGCGGCGAACTCGCCCGGCGTTATTATCATCAACGAAACGCTCGCCCGGCGTAATTGGCCATCGGAAGACCCTATTGGCAAACGCGTCACGTTGGATGACCCTCGCGACAACTCGCGGGCGCCGCAATGGCTCACTGTGGTCGGCGTGGTCAAGGACGTCAAGCAGGATAGTTGGACGGACGCGCCGTCGAACGAAATCTATCTGCCCTTCCAACAAAGCCGGGACTTTTACGCGGGGACCGCCAGACACTTCACCACGATGACGATAGTCGTCCGCACATCCGTCGAGCCGCAGAGCCTGGGCGCCACGGCGCAAGAGGCGGTCAGATCGCTCGACCGCAACCTGCCGGTCTCCAGTGTCGCGACCATGGAACAAGTGATCACCGACACGCTTTGGCAACCTCGTTTCAATTTACAGTTGATCGGAATATTCGCGGCCCTCGCGATGACGCTGGCCGCCATTGGGCTATACGGCGTGATGTCATATTCCGTCGCGCAGCGCACGCGCGAGGTCGGCTTGCGGATGGCGCTGGGCGCCGGGCGTCGCGACGTGTTGAAGCTGGTGGTGGGACAGGGAATGAAGCTGGCGCTCGCGGGCGTGGCGTTGGGCCTGCTTGCGTCAGTGGCATTGACGCGTTTGATGGAGAAGTTGTTGTTCGAGGTTAGCGCGACAGATTTTTCGACGTTCGCAGTGATCGCGGTCTTACTGATGTTCGTCGCGCTCGTGGCCTGCTGGATACCGGCGCGACGGGCGACAAAAGTTGATCCGATGGTCGCGCTCAGATGTGAATAGGTGTCAGGCGTCAGGTTCCAGGCGCCAGGTTTCAGATAAGGAATGACGCCGCAGTCTCTATCCTGGCGCCTGACACCTGACAGCTTCTTTAAACTCAGTATTGACAGGCGCGCCATGATGAAAGGAGAAGTAATGACTCTGACAATCAAATCCGTCCTGCGGCCTGTCCTCCTTGGTTCGATTCTGGTCCTGGCTTGCGACGCCAGGCGCCAGCAATCTGAAAATAGGCCGGTCAAAATCGAGCGGCTCACTGTTTCAAACGTTGAAGTCACGTTGAATTACTTCGATCACAGGCTGCTTCCTTTGGATAATCAGATTAAGGATGTGATCAAGCCTGCCTTTGTGGAATGCGTTACGGTGTTCGGAGGTTTGCCCAAAGATTCGTCGGGGAACGTTTATCGGGAATTTAGTGTGAATATGCGGCGCGATCCCGACTTACAGATGGCGGCGGAGGCCGACCCCAATATGATAGACGTTGCAATGAATGAAGGCATGGAAAACAAACTCGTCTTCGGTTATCTCACATGGAAGTTGGCCGTTATTCACGAAATGCTCCATTTCTGGAATGCGGAGACATTTCGATACCGATCAGGCCGGGAACAGTGGTTCAACGAAGGGATCACCGAATACTACGCTTTCAGAATCGCCCTCAAGCTCGGCCTGATCGGCAAGGACGAAATCCCGGCGCGGCTGGGACTGCCTCTCGGGTACTACCTGAATGACAGCGGGATCGGCTCGTTATCAATGAGCGAGGCGGGTGAAGGAGAGCGGAAGAGCGGGCATTATTTTCTGGTTTACTGCGGTGGCCTGGTGGCGGGGATGATGCTGGACTACGACATTCGCTCACACTCGCGCAATACCAAGAACCTGGATGATCTGATGAAGGCGATGTATCGGGCCTTCAATCGGGCAGACAGGACGTATACCAACGCTGACGTCCTTGCCGAATTGAACAATTTGACAGGAAAAGATTACAGGGAGTTCTTCAATCGGCACATTACAGGGAAGGAAGTTATTCCTGTGGGGCAGTATTTCAGTCTCACCGACCTGTATTTCATCAACAATCCAAGAAAGTTCGATGCGACGAGTCAGCGAGCCGCTATCTTGAAGGATATGTTTCATCTTTGAACCGAAGTGGCTACTGGGCTGGAAGTTGAATAGAGGAAATGGTTATGAACATTTTGTGGCAAGACCTGCGCTTCGGCGCGCGAATGCTGGTTAAGAATCCCGGCTTCACGCTGATCGCCGTCATTACGCTGGCTTTGGGCATCGGCGCGAATACAGCCATATTCAGCATTATCAATACGGTATTGCTCAAGCCGCTGCCCTTTGCCTCGCCGGAACGGATTGTGGCCATTGGGACGACTGATACCAAAAATAGATCGGAGTTTGGTTCGCTATCCTATCCGAATTTTTCCGATTACCGGACGCGGAGCCGCGCCTTTGAACGGATGGCGGTTTATCGCGACACAGGTTTGACGCTGACTGGCGCCGGCGCCGCCGTCAGCTTGGAAGGCGTCATGGCGACGGCTGACCTGTTCCAGATTCTCGGCGCCAAGCCGCTATACGGTCGCACATTTTTGCCGAATGAAGATAAAGCCGGCGGCGGGCGTGTTGTCGCGCTCAGTCACGGCGCGTGGCGAATCCGTTTCAACGCCGATCCGAACGTCGTAGGCAAAGTTATCGCGATCAACGGCGAGAGCTACACTGTGGTTGGCGTCATGTCACCGGGGTTTCAATTTCCGATTCGCGCAGAGCCTGTTGAGATGTGGATCAACTATGCCAGTCATACCGAAGCGCAGAGCGGCGCCCCGGCCAACCAACGCAGTTATTTTTACCTGCAGGCAGTCGGATTGCTGAAGCCCGGCTCGACCGCCGAGCAGGCCGAAGCGGAGCTTGTGGCCATCGCCGGAGAGCTTGAAAAGCAATATCCAAACGACAATAAAGGATCGAGCGCGCGTGTGGCGCCGCTGCTAAAAAACCTGACTGGCGACGTCAGCGGGGCATTGTGGGTAGTCTTCGCCGCCGTGTGCTGTGTGTTGTTGATCGCGTGCGCCAACGTGGCGAACCTATTGCTGGCGCGTTCGCTCAATCGCCGGCGCGAAATCGCCGTGCGCGCCGCGTTGGGCGCGGGGCGCTTCAGGCTCATTCGGCAATTGCTGACCGAAAGCGTTCTGCTCGCCGCGCTCGGCGCCGGGGCCGGAATCATGCTGGCGAGCTTCGTCGCAGACGCTCTGATCGCAATTACGCCGGCGGATGTTCCGCGCATCGCCGAAGCCGCGATTGATCGCCGCGTCCTACTCTTCACGCTGGGAGCGACGATGCTCACCGGGTTGGTGATGGGGCTGATTCCAGCATGGCAGTCGTCGAGGCTCGATTTGCATGCGACGCTGAAAGAGAGCGGGCGCAACTCGACTGGCGCTCGCGGCGTCGCCCGCGGCGCGCTGGTGGTGGCCGAAGTTGCAATAGCGGTTGTGCTTCTGGTCGGCGCCGGATTGCTGATTCAGAGCTTTGCGCGCTTGCTGCGTGTCAATCCGGGTTTCGATCCGCGACAGATACTGACGATGCGCGTCGGTTTGTCTGATGCGAGTTATCCGCGAGGGGAGCAGCGCGCCGAATTTCATGATCGGCTGCTGGCCGCGCTCGAATCCTTGCCGGGCGTGACGGCTTACAGCTCCGCCGCTCCGATGCCGCTCAGCGGCAGCAACTACACCATCAGCCTCGATATCGAAGGCCGACCGAAAGATTTCGGGAATGAGTTTCCTTATGAGACGCGATTTTTCATGATCGGCCCCGGTTACTTCCACGCGCTCGGAACCGCCGTCGAGCAAGGGCGCGAATTCGACGCGCGCGACAATTCGAAAGCGCTGCCCGTGGTTGTCATCAATGAAGCGTTCGCCAAAAAATATTTCCCGAATGAAGACCCTCTGGGAAAACGCATCAAGCTGGGCATTTCAGCCGGTGAAAAGCCCATCCCGATGCGTGAAATCGTCGGCGTGGTGGCCGACACCCGTTCGAAAAATCCGAGCCTGGCGCCCGAGCCTGAAGCCTACCTGCACATTCCGCAGGTTCCGGCGATGGGGTCATTCACTCTGGTATTGCGCGCGCAGCGCGACCCGCAGAGCCTGACAGCCGCCATTCGTGAGGCCGTCACGAAGCTGGATCGCAATGTTCCGGTCAGTCAGGTCAGGACGCTGGACGATTATCTATCGCGCACGCTCGATCAGCCACGTTTCAACAGCCTGCTGCTGGGCGTCTTTGCCGGAGTGGCGCTGCTGCTGACATCCATCGGTCTGTATGGCGTGGTGGCCTACGCCGTGTCGCAACGCACACAAGAGATCGGCATCCGCCTTGCGCTGGGGGCGCAAGCCCGCGATGTGCTGAAGCTGGTTCTCAGTCAGGGGCTGGGTCTGGTGTTGATCGGTCTGGCGCTCGGTGGCGCCGGAGCCCTGGCCCTGACACGCTTTATGACGAGTTTGTTGTTTGGCGTAAGCCCGACTGACCCATTGACGTTTGCCGGAATCGCGTTGTTGCTGACTATTGTCGCCTTGCTGGCCTGCTGGATTCCGGCGCGGCGGGCGATGAAAGTGGATCCGATGGTCGCGCTCAGATGTGAATAGGTGTCAGGCGTCAGGTTCCAGGCGCCAGGTTTCAGATAAGGAATGACGCCGCAGACTTTATCCTGACGCCTGACACCTGGAACCTGACACCTGGCTCTGGAGGAATTATGCAAACCCTATTGCAAGACCTGCGCTACGGCGGGCGAATGTTACTCAAGAAACCCGGCTTCACGCTGATCGCTGTAATCACGCTCGCGCTTGGCATAGGCGCGAACACGGCGATCTTCACCGTCGTCAACGCCGCGCTCTTGCGCCCGCTCTCATATCCGGAGCCGGAGCGCATTATGAGCCTCGCGCCGGATTGGCCGAACGCGAGTTTCAGGGGCGCCAGCGAACCTAAGTTCATCTTCTGGCGCGAGCATAGCCAGTCGTTCGACGGCGTCGCCGCCATGACTGGGATTGGCTCCGGCGTCAATCTTTCGGGCGGCGGTGAGCCGGAGTTCGTCGCGGGTGTCAGGGTCAGCGCGGATTTCTTTCGCGTCCTCGGCGTGAATCCGGCCGTCGGGCGAGGCTTCACGAAGGAGGAAGATTCGCTGAACGGCGGGCGCGTTGCGGTTCTGAGCAATGGATTGTGGCGTCGGCGCTTCGGCGCCGATCCGGCGATCGCGGGCAAGGGCGTCTCGATCAACGGCGATCTCTACACGGTGGTCGGCGTGATGCCGGAAGATTTCCGCTACGGCGACGGGCAATTGGACGTGTTCGTTCCGATGCGGGTCAACCTGGCGAGCGCGGATGAGGGGCACAACTATACCGTGCTGGCTCGGCTCAAGCCGGGCGTGACGCGCCAGCAGGCGCAGGCCGAGGTGAAATCGGTCTTCGAGCAGTTCAAGGCCTCTTATCCGAAGCAGCTGTGGCGGGAAGAAATCGGGATTCGGGTCGAGCCTTATCTGGCCAGTTTGACAGCGGAGGCGCGTCCGATGCTGCTGATTCTGCTCGGCGCGGTCAGCTTCGTCCTGCTCATCGCCTGCGCCAACGTCGCCAATTTGCAGTTGACGCAAGCGACCGCGCGGCAGAAAGAGATGGCGCTGCGGCAGGCGCTCGGCGCGAGCCGATGGTGTCTGGCGCGCCAGTCGTTGACCGAGGGCGTATTGCTTGCCCTCATAGGCGGCGGCGCTGGCCTGCTACTCGCCACTTGGGGCATGGAGGCATTGACGGCGCTGCTGCCGCAAGGATTGATTCCGCGCAGTGGCGAAATCGGCTTCGATTGGCGCGTTTTCGCCTTCACGCTCGGCGCGGCGGTGATATCCGGTCTGCTCTTTGCGCTTGCTCCGGCGTTGCAGGCGGCGCGTGTGGACGTCAATCGCGCGCTAAAGGAAGGCGGCGGCCAAGGCTCCATCGGAGGGGAACGCGGCCGAATGCGGAGCGCGCTGGTTGTGGCGGAGATCGCGCTCGCCATCACGCTGCTGGTTGGCGCGGGTTTGTTGATCCGCACCTTCGCCAATTTGCGCCAGGTCGACCCTGGTTTCGATCCGGGCAATGTATTGACCTTTGAGGTCGCGCCTAACGGTAAGCAGTACGAATCGACGGCGCAGAACGCAGATTATTTCAGCCGCGCGCTTGAGCGCCTGAAGAACTTGCCCGGCGCCGAAGCCGCTGCGGTGACGAGCAATCTGCCGCTGGGCGCATGGCTAAATCTCGGCGTCGGCGTAGCTGGGGAGCCTGATTCGGTAGCTTCGACCGAATTTCGGATGATCACGCCGGACTTCTTCAAAGTGATGAAGATGTCTATTCGCCGCGGGCGCGCCTTCAACGAGGCCGATTCCGCGGGCGCGCCGCCGGCCATCATCGTCAACGAGACTTACGCGCATCGGACTTTCCCGAACGCGGATCCGATCGGCCAGTCACTGACCGTCGACGGGACGCGGGTTTATCAGATCGCCGGCGTCGTGAACGACGTCAAGCAATTCGGCCTCGGCGATCCGGCGCCGCCGACCGTCTTCGTCCCCGTGGCTCAGGTAGATGATAGCTTGATGCGAGTAGCGCGGGAGTTCGTGACCATGAAATTCGTCGTTCGCGCGTCTGGCGATCCGCTCGCTCTCGGCGCTGCGGTCAAGCGGGAGATGCTCAAGGTTGATCCGTCGCTGCCGCTAACCGGCATGCTCTCGCTCGAACAGATCGTCGGACGTTCGCTCGCGCAGCAGCGGTTCAACTCGACGCTGCTCGGCCTGTTCGCGGCCATTGGGCTACTGCTCGCGGCGATCGGAGTTTACGGCGTGATGTCGTACGTCGTGACGCGGCGCACGCATGAAATCGGCGTTCGCGTGGCGCTCGGCGCGCGGTCCGGCGATGTGTTGAAGATGGTCGTCGGAAGGGGATTGGCGCTGGCCCTCGCCGGCATCGCGCTCGGCTTGGGGGCGTCGTTCGCGCTGACGCGCCTGATGAAAGACTTCCTGTTCGGCGTGGAGCCGACCGACCCGATGACGTTTACCGGAATCGCGTTGTTGCTGACTATTGTCGCCTTGCTGGCTTGCTGGATTCCGGCGCGGCGGGCGATGAAAGTGGATCCGATGGTCGCGCTTCGTTGCGAATAAATTTCCTTCCACGAAGCCACACGAGGGTTCACGAAGAGGAAAAGAACCTTCGCGCTTCTTTGTGTGACTTGGTGGATGAATCTCTTAAAACTCAAAAAACTAGGAGGAATTTATGCGAAGAAAACTTTTCCAAGTCCCGTTGCTGATCGTCGTATTGACATGGGTGGTTCCGTCAGGCCTGTTGGCCGCTGAAAATCCGGGCGCCGGCGAGCAAGGAGGCAAATCAGACGATCAAAAGTATGTTGGCGTGTGGACCGGCTCCTACAACACTGCTGACGGGAACACGGACAAACTCTCCATCACTCTAAGCAAGGACGAGAAGGGGCAGTGGCGTGGCGCAGTGAAATGGATCAATCCGGATGGAGAGCAAGCCGCCGATATCAAATCGCTGCAGATCGCGGACGGGAAGATGAAAGGAAAGATCGAAAGCCCGGATGGCCAGGTGGAAGTCGCGATCGAAGGACAATTCCAGGGAGATAAACTTGAGGGCACATACGCCATATCCCCAAAAGGCTCGACGGAAGTAACCGAAAAAGGGACCTGGAAAGTCTCGAAGAGCGCGGCGGAAAAACCTTAGCATCAAGAGATTCCGGCGCCTGAAGTAAAAGAGGGTTGAAGAATGATGATCAAAAATCGCGATCCTCGATCTTCGATCCTCGATCTTCAAGGAGGGGATTATGCAAACGCTCTGGCAAGACTTGCGCTACGGCGCGCGAATGTTGATGAAGCAGCCTGGTTTTACGTTGATCGCCGTGATCACGCTGGCGCTCGGCATTGGCGCGAACACGGCGATCTTCAGCGTCGTCAACGCTGTATTGTTGCGCCCATTGCCTTATCCAGAGCCTGCGGCGTTGGCGCGAATCTATGAGAAGGAGACAGACGCTGCGGCGCCGAGTGAGCGCCTTGAAGTCGCTCCCGCAAATTTCCTCGACTGGCGCCGGCAGAGTCGGACGCTGGTCGAGATAGCGGCGTGGGGGCAGGAGGAGCAGGCGCTGGCGAGCCAGGATCATGCCGATTCCGTAGTCGCCGCTTTCGTTTCCGCCAATTTCTTCTCCGTCCTCGGCGTCAGCCCGTTGCACGGGCGGGTCTTCACCTCCGAGGAGGACAAACCGGGGAGCGATACGGTGGCGCTGCTCGGTTACGGTTTGTGGCAGCGGCGGTTCGGGGGCGATCCGAACGTGGTGGGACAGCGGGTAAATCTCGACGGCTCACAATACACCGTCCTTGGGATCATGCCCGCCGGATTTCAGTATCCGCGCGGCGCCGAGATCTGGACGCCGCTGGCGCTCAACGCCAATCAGACCCAGATGCGCGATGCTCATTTTCTACAAGTGATCGCGCGCCGCCGTCCCGACGCCTCGCTGGCGCAAGTCCGCGTGGAGATGGAGACGATTGCCGGCTCGCTGGCGCGGCAATATCCGGCGACGAACAAACACTGGACGGTGAATGTCGTTCCGTTGCTCGAAGACGAAGTCGGACAGGCGCGGACGACGATGTTGATGCTGATGAGCGCGGTCGGGCTGGTGTTGCTCATCGCTTGCGCGAATGTCTCAAGCCTGCTGATCGCGCGGGGCGCGATGAGGCGGGCGGAGATCACCATTCGTTCGGCGCTCGGCGCGAGTCGCTGGCGAATCGCCAGGCAGTTGCTCACGGAAAGCGTCCTGCTCGCCGGCCTTGGGGGTGGCCTCGGCCTATTGCTGGCTTTGTGGGGCACGGACGCATTGCTCGCGCTCAGCCCGTCGGAAATTCCTCGCTTGCAGACAGCCAGGGTAGACCTCTACGCGCTGTGGTTCACGCTGGCGGTGACGGTGTTGGCCGGCTTGATTTTCGGCATGCTTCCGGCGCTTCAGGCGGCGCGAATCAAACTTCACGAATCGCTCAAGGAGGGCGGGCGCGGCGCTTCCGGCTCCCTTGCGAACAAGCGGATTTTCGGCGCGCTGGTCGTCTCTGAAATCGCGCTGGCGCTGATCGTGCTCGTCGGCGCCGGGCTGCTCTTGAACAGTTTCATGCGATTGCGGCGCGTCGAGATCGGGATTCAGACCACGAACCTGTTGACGGTTGAGGTCAACCTGCCTTCGTCGCGGTACAGGGGCAAGGATTATCAAGCGCATCGGCTGAATTTTTACGGGCAGGTGATCGAACGTATCGGGGCGCTGCCCGGAGTCGCGGGGGTCGGCGCGATTGACAGCTTGCCACTCGGCGGACACGAGCGTGGGTGGACTTTTCGCAAGGAAGGGCAGACCCTCGCGCCATCGGAGCGTCAGGTTGCCGGATTTCAGATCGCCACCACGGACTATTTCCGCGCTATGGGAATGCAGATTCGGCGCGGTCGCGCGTTCGCCGAATCGGATCGTGACGGCTCGCCGCAGGTGGCGATCATCAACGAAAGTTTCGCTCGCCAGTTCTACCCTAACGAAGACCCGCTCGGCCAACGCATCATCATTCGCAATCGGCCGGCGGCCAGCGAGATCGTCGGCGTCGTGAATGACATCAGGCACTTCGGCCCTGACAAAGCCCCCGGGCCTGAGATGTACGTTCCGTACAACCAATTGGTAGTCGGCGCCGTCCCGCTCGTCGTGCGCACGACGTCGGAACCGGAGGCGTTGATTGGCGCCGTGCGGCAAGAGATCCGGGCGGTGGATCGTGAAGTCGCCATCGGCAAAGTCAGGACAATGACCCAGATGATGTCCGCGACGCTCGCCGAACGGCGCTTCGCATTGCTTCTGCTCGGCGGTTTTGCGGCTCTGGCCCAATTGCTCGCCGCCGTCGGCGTCTATGGCGTAATGTCCTATGCCGTGACGCAGCGCACGCGCGAGATCGCGGTTCGGATGGCATTGGGCGCGCAAACGAGCGATGCGCTCAGGTTGATTATCAAACAAGGAATGTCGTTGGCGCTGATCGGCGTCGCAGGCGGCCTCGTCGGAGCGTTCGCTTTGACGAGGTTGATGGAAAAGCTGCTCTTCGGCGTAGGCGCAACAGACCCTCTAACATTCATCGTGATCGCGTTATTACTAACGCTCATTATGCTGCTGGCGTGTTGGATACCGGCGCGGCGGGCGACTAAGGTGGACCCGATGGTCGCGCTTCGTTGCGATTAGTGCGCGGCTCTTGGACGGATTCCCAGGATCGGAAAAACAGAATCCCAAAACCGAACAATTATGGAACGGGGCCGCAACACGATGGTCGGCTAAATGCAACGCAGTCAAAGCTTCACTTCGCGCGAAGCGTGGCACGGGGCTTGGTATTGTCATATTCCCCTGAGTACGCATCGCTTCCAGCGTGCAGGCCTGGCGAAAGACGTATTGATCGTAATCGGACACCCTCGAAGTCGTCCTGCCTGTGTTGAGCGACTATTACTTGCAAGCGCGCCCCCCCGGTTTCAAGCGCGCTCAGACCTCCAATGGGTCTACTGCTCATGCCTGCGCGCTGGAAGCGGCGCGTACCCAGGGAGTTTCCAGGAGGACATATGCAAACACTCTGGCAAGACCTGCGCTATGGCGCGCGAATGTTATTGAGAAATCCCGGGTTCACATTGGTTGCCATGCTGACGCTGGCGCTGGGCATTGGGGCGAACACAGCCATTTTCAGTTTCGTCAATTCGCTCTTCCTGCGTCCGTTGGCGGTCGCGAATCCGGAACAGGTAATGCGCCTGTATGCCGAGGAGTCGCGCGGGAGTAAGTTCGACACCTTTTCCTATCCGAACTACGTCGACCTGCGCGATCGCAGCCAGACTCTGCAGACGTTGGCGGCGCACGGTTACACTGATGCGAGCGTGGGACTTGGCGCCGGGGCGGAGGACACGTCGGGCGAAGTGGTGACGGGAAACTACTTTAATCTTCTCGGCGTCAATGCGGCGTTGGGTCGCACGCTTTTGCCCGAAGACGATCTGACGCCAGGCGCGAATCCGGTGGTGGTGATCAGCAACGCGTTTTGGCAGAGTCGATTGGGGGCGGACAAGAACGCTGTGGGTCGGAAGCTTTACATCAACGGCCATCCATTCACGGTCGTGGGCGTCATGCCGGAAGGCTTCAAGGGAACGTATCAAACATTCACCGCCGATTTCTGGGCGCCGCTGATGATGCAAGATCAGGTTCGGCCCAGAGGGATGTCGTTAGACGACCGTGGCTGGGGCTGGCTCGGCGGGACCGCGCGGCTTAAGCCGGGCGTCACGCTCGCGCAGGCGCAGGCAGAACTCGACCGCCTCGCCAATCAACTCCGCCAGGAGCATCCGAATGTGAATAGTAGCGTGACCGGCTTCCGGCTCTTTCCCGCGAGCGCCATGCACGAAAGGTTTCGGGAAGGCGCATCCGGGATGCTCAAATTTTTCATGACGGTCGTCGGCCTGGAGTTGCTGGCCGCTTGCGCCAACATCGCGGGGTTGCTGCTGGCGCGGATGACGGCGCGCCGACGCGAGGTGGCGGTGCGCCAATCTCTAGGCGCGACGCGTGGCAGGCTCATACGCCAGTTGCTGACCGAGAGTCTGTTGCTCGCCTTTTCGGGCGCCGTCGCCGGACTGCTCTTCGCTGTGTGGCTTGTTGACGGCTTGATGACGCTCGCGCCGCCGGATTTCAGGAACTTCTCGCCCTCACAGCAATTGGACGCGCGCGTGTTGGCCTTCACGCTGGCCGTGTCTGTGGTCGCAGGCGTATTGTGCGGTATCTTTCCCGCGCTGCGCGCCAGCCGGTCGAATCTGGTCACTGCGCTGAAAGAGGGTGGATTGGCCACATCTGGTTGGAGGCATCGCTCGCGCTTGCACCAAGCTTTTGTCGTGACGCAGGTTGCCGTCTCGCTTACGCTGCTCATTGTGGCCGGGCTGTTGCTACGCAGCTTGCAAAACTCCGCGGCCTTCGACCCCGGTTTCAAGGCGGACAACTTGCTGCTCGCCCGATTCGACCTGAATCGCAACGGCTACACACAGGAGCAAGGGCAGGCGTTCTATAGGCAATTGATCGAGCGGTTGAAGTCATTGCCTGGCGCGCGCGCGGTGACTTCCGCCACTATTGTGCCGCTGGGAACAGGCCGCGAATCGCGAGGTTTTCGCATTCCCGGGCACGTTCAGCCGAATGGTGATCGTTACTTCTCTATCGCCAACAACAACGTCGGGCCGGACTACTTCGCGGCAATGGGAATTCCGATACTTCGCGGCAGGGATTTCGACGCTCGTGACGCTCAGCCCGGCGCGCGGCCAGTCGCCGTCATCAACGAAACAATGGCGCGGCGCTTCTGGCCCAACGCGGATGCGGTTGGTCAAAGTATTCAAGCGGGGAAGGAGCCGATGGAGATCATCGGCGTAGCCCGCGACATCAAGTACTACTCGCTGGCCGAAGAACCGCTACCCTACATATACACCAGCGCCGCTCAGCAATACACGCCCTATCTGACCTTGCAGTTGCGTATGGCAGGTGATCCCAAGACGCTTGCCAACGCGCTGCGCAAAGAGGTCGAACGCCTTGATCCCAACGTCGCCATCGCCAATCTCGCCACGTTCGCCGAATTGCGCCAGGCGCCGCTCTTTCCGAGTCGGGCCATGGCGATAGTTTCCAGTCTCTTCGGCCTGCTGGCGCTGTTGTTGGCCGCCATGGGCATTTATGGGATCACCTCATATACGGTCGGGCAGCGGACGCGAGAGGTGGGCATTCGCATCGCGCTCGGCGCGCAGCGCAGCGACATCTTCCGGCTGATCCTCGGTCAGGGCGTGGGGGTCATGTTTGTCGGAGTAGTCGTCGGATTGGGCGCGGCGCTGGCGCTGACGCGGTTCTTGTCGAGCCAGTTGTTTGGCGTAAGCCACCTTGACCTGTTGACGTTTGTCGCTGTCTCGCTATTGCTGGCGTTCGTCGCCCTGATTGCCTGCTACATTCCGGCGCGACGAGCGGCGAAAGTTGATCCGATAGTGGCTCTCCATAGCGAGTAGGTTTCAGGTTTCAGGTTTCAGGCTTCAGATTCCAGATTTCAGTAAAAGAATGGCGCCTCAGATTCCAACCTGACGCCTGACACCTGGGCCCTGACACCTTCTTTGAGGGATTATGCAAACACTGATTCAAGACCTACGCTACGGCGCGCGAATATTATTGAAGAGCCCGAGCTTCACGTTGATCGCCGTCTTCACGCTGGCGCTCGGCATCGGGGCCAACACGGCCATCTTCGGGTTGATGGATAAATTGATGGTGAGGTCGTTGCCCGTGAAAGATCCGGCGCGGCTGGTTTTATTGCAATCCGAATGTCTGAATCCGCAACTGACCTTCTCGGAATTTTCCTGGGCGGACTATAAAGATTATCGCGCGCAAAACCAGGTGTTCACCGAATTGACGGCCTTTGCGCAACAGCCGGTCAACCTGGGCAGTGGCGATCAGATGGAGCGGGTGCGCGCGGAAGCGGTTGCGGACAACTATTTTGGAATGTTGGGCGTTCGACTCCTGCTGGGGCGCGCCTTCCTGACCGAGGAGAACAAGACGCCGGGCGCGAATCCGGTCGCAGTGCTCGGCTACAGTTTGTGGCGGAGCCGCTTCGGCGGCGACCCGAAAGTGATCGGTCAAACGGCCCTGCTGAACGACACGAACTATACGATCGTTGGGGTGGTGGCGGCGAATTTCAAGGGCATGACAGTCGAATCGCCGACAGACGTGTGGGTCCCGGCGATGATGTTCGGGCAACTTGCGCAGCGGCCGCAGGGCGAAAAATGGGTCAGTGACAGGGAAGCCTGGTTGTTCAAACTGGCGGGACGGCTCAGACCCGAGATGACTCAAGCGTCGGCGCAGGCGTCGATGGATGCGCTGGCGCTGCAGGTGCGGAACTCGTGGATGCCGGAAAGCGAGCGCAAGCTGCCGTTCAATGAAAGGCGGATGCAACTTGTTGCGGGCGGCAAGGGGTTGTCGAATCTGCGGGGCAAGATGGGCAATCTACTCGAGCTGATTTTCGCCGTCGTCGGGCTGATTTTATTGATCGCATGCGCCAACGTGGCAAACCTGTTGCTGGCGCGGGCGGCGTTGCGCCGCAAAGAAATCGCGGTCCGGCTGGCGTTGGGCGCGGGGCGGGCGCGGTTGGCTCGGCAATTGTTGACGGAAAGCCTGCTGCTCGCGACGTTGGGCGGCTGCGCGGGGACGTTGTTCGCGCCCTGGCTGACTGACCTGTTACTGGCTTATCAGAAAATAACGGAAACCGAAGGAGAAGTCCTCAGCCATTCTATGAATTGGCGAGTCATCGCGTTCACGTTTCTGGTGTCGTCACTGACGGGCTTGCTCTTCGGCCTGGTCCCTGCGCTACAGGCTTCCAAACCCAATCTGATCCCGGCGCTCAAAGACGAAGGCGCGATGCGGTTGGATGGCGCGGGCTTCAAGGGAGCGCGGCGAACGTTGATTGTCGCGCAGGTGGCCTTGTCGGTGGTCGTGCTCGTCGGCGCGGGCTTGCTTTTGCGCAGCCTGGGAAAACTGTTCGCGATTTCCCCCGGATACAATCCCGATAACGTATTGGTCGCCGAATTCGAATTGCCGATGACCAAGTATGACGGGGCGCGAAGCGAGGCGTTTTACCAGCAATTGCTCGACCGGCTGAGAGCTTTGCCTGACGTGCAGAGCGTCGCCACGGCAAGGTTTACGCCGTTAAGTGGCGCCGTCGGCCTCAGCACATTCAAAATCGAAGGGCAATCGGTAAAGCCGGAAGAAGGGACGACAACTGACACCAACACGGTCAGCGCCGGCTATCACGAATTAATGGGAATCCAGTTATTGCAAGGGCGCAGTTTCACCGAACAAGATCGGAAGGGCTCGCCGCCCGTGGCGGTCGTGAATGAAGCCTTCGCGCGACGATATTTTCCGGACGGGCAAGCGCTCGGCAAGCGCGTCAGCCTCGAGCCGGACAAGCCTTCGGTGGAGATTGTCGGCGTCATACGCAACATCAAATCCTTTTTCCTGCTAAGCGAAGACCGCCCCCAAATCGATCTACCGGTCGCGCAGAGTGGCATCGTCAATCCGATGCGGGTGCTGGCGCGCACGCGGCGGGACGCGGCGTCATTGGCGCCGACGGTTCGCCGCGAAGTTCGCGGGTTCGGTTCCGGTCTGGCGTTTTTCAAGACGACGACGTTGAAGGACGATCTACGCGCAACTTTTTCCACGCAGCGAATGGCGGCGGCGTTGATTGGCCTTTTCGGCCTCCTTGCGCTGGCGTTGACAGCGGTCGGTTTGTACGGCGTCATCTCCTACTCGGTCGCTCATCGCACCCGCGAAATCGGCGTCCGGATGGCCCTCGGCGCGCAATCGAGAGACGTGCTGAAGATGGTGATGCGAGAAGGGGCGGCTCTGATCGCCGCCGGGGCGATGATCGGCCTGGCGGGCGCGTGGGCGGCCACCCGGCTGATCAAAGGGTTTTTATATGGAGTGAGCCCTACCGATCCGCTGACCTTTATCGGGATCGTGATCCTGTTGATCTTCGTTGCCTTGACGGCCTGCTACATCCCGGCGCGGCGCGCGACGAAAGTGGATCCAATGGTCGCGCTTCGATGCGACTGAAGATCGAGGATAGAAGATATCGATCATCGATCCTCAATCCTCAAGGAGGGAATTATGTTGATTAGATTCACGTTGGTTCTGGTTCTTGCCTGGGCGATGTCGCAGACGGCGTTTGGGGCGGCTATAGCCAAAATGGGAGGCATGGCTCCACAACAGAACCGCAACTGGATATCGCAGCGGGACAATGTGTGGGTGTGGAATCGCACTGATAATGGCGACTCGCTCGAAATGACGGTTCGCGGAGATGTCGAATTCAACGATGACTACACGGAGGTCAAGCGCATCTCCAACGGCGGCTCGCTAGAGATCAGAGAGACGCGAGGAGGCGCGCGCCGCCGGCTCGAAATCGAAGCGGGGCCGGGCGGCGGCCTGAGCGTCACCTACTCCGTTAATGGTCAGAGTCGGGCATACGACGCCGACGCCAAAGCCTGGTTCGCCAAAGCGCTGGACGAAGCGGTCACCGAGAGCGGGCTTAACGCCGGGCCGAGAGCGCAGAAGATATTGAAGGAGCGAGGAACCGGCGGCCTGCTCGATGAGATCTCCCGTTTGAAGAGCGATCACGTAAAGAATCTTTACTTTCAAGAGTTGTTCAAGAGCGGAAGTCTCGACGCGCGCGCCGCGACGCGCGCTATCGGGATTGCGGCGCGCGAGATGTCTTCCGACCATTACAAAGCGCAGGTTTTGGCGGGATTGCCGGAACAGGTTATGCGTGATGAATCTGTGCGTACAGCCTTCCTGGAAGCGGCCGGGACGATTCGCTCGGATCACTACCGCGCGCAAACGCTCTTAGCCGGGTTGAAGGCTGACAAGCTCTCGAAAGGGGCTCTCCTATTGGCGCTCAAAGGGGTCGGCGGGATCTCTTCGGATCATTACAAAACCCAGGTCCTTCTGAAGGTGGCCGAAAGCGATTTTGAAGACGGCGCCATCCGCTCCGCGTATGTGGAGGCTGCGGCGACTATCGGCTCCGATCATTACCGCGCGCAAGCCCTCTCATCAGTTTTAAAGCGTGGCGATATTTCGAAAGAGGCTATGCGATCGGTGTTGAAAGCTGCGAGCGGTATTTCTTCGGATCATTACAAAGCCCAGGTTCTTCTGGATGTGGCCGGCAGCTCTCTAAATGACGACGCGGCGCGTTCCGCCTTCGTTGAGACGGCGGCGACTATCGGCTCGGATCATTACCGCTCGCAGGCGCTCGCGGCGCTCTTGAGCAAGGGCGACAATTCGAAGGAGGCGTTGCTCGTGGCGCTCAAGGCGGCCACCGGCATGTCGTCCGATTATTACAAGGCCCAGACGCTGCTGAAACTGGCCGGGGAGCGCCCCGGGGATGAGACCGTTCGCGCGGCGTTGATTGAGGCTGCCCGCTCGATCAAATCGGATTACGAGCGAGGGCGCGTGTTGAGCGCCATCATCAAGTAAAAAATGAAAGCGCTCCCAGGAATTTTCTGTGGAGCATTCATGTCGCGTTGCGACGCTCGGAAAAGAATGAAAATCAACCACGAAGAAACGAAGAGCACGAAGACTTTCTTCTGTTCTTTCTTCGTTTTCTTCGTTTCTTCGTGGTTATTTTCCGCAGGAGCATTCATGTCGCGTGGCGACGCCCTGAAAGAATGAAAACGCGCCCCTGGGAGCGCAGACAAGGATGGGCGGCGCTCCCAGGGATTTTCCGCAGGAGGTATAAGCATGAAGAAAACAAGCTGGATATTTCTGATCGTCTTACTGGCGGGCTTCGTCATTGCGCCGCTAAAGTCCGCAGCCGTCATTCAGAGCAGAGAATTCAGAAAGACCGTTGAATTTGTCTCGGGCGGCGATTTGAGATTTAACACCGACAAAGGCAGCGTACGACTGACCTCCTGGGATCAGAGCCGGGTCGAAATCTACGCCCGGATAGAGGCGCCGGAGGGCGTAGACGCCGATTATGGCCGGCGAGCCGTCGAGGCGGCCCGCATTGAAGTGTCAGGCGACGCGCGTTCGCTCACCATCCGCTCCAACTTCGACGATGTGCCGTACAAGGATGGCCTGGGCCACTCGCGGAGCTTGCCCGACATTCACTACGAAATCCGCGCGCCGCGCAACCTGAACCTTGATCTGGGCGCAGACCGGTGCAAAGTCGAAGCGCAGGGATTCGCGGGCAGAATCAGGATTGATACAGACAGGACTCCCGTCACGGCGAACGACCTGTCGGGCGAGATTCAGATCAAGATGGACAGGGGAAAGGCGACGGTCACGAGGTTTCAGGGTAGGCTCAATCTCGAAACCGACAGAACCGACAGCCAGCTCCAGGCCGTCCGCATCGAGGGGGATTCACGGTTGAACATCGGACGCGGCGAATGCGAGATGAGTATTCCCGGTTCGCAGGGCTTGACTCTCAATTCGCGCCTCGGTCGCCGGGAGCGCCTCTACAATGATTTCGGACTCACGGTGAATAGCCTCAGCGATCGAAACAACATTGAAGGCGTGATCAATGGCGGAGGGCCGCGACTGACGATCGAGGGAGATCGAGGCGTCATTCGCTTGAAACGTTATTGATTCGACGGAGGGACGATGAGAAACGTCTGGCAAGACCTGCGCTATGGCGCGCGGACGCTGGCGAAGAACCGCGGCTTTACTTTAATGGCCGTGCTGACGCTGGCTCTCGGGATCGGCTCCACCACGGCCATCTTCAGCGTGGTTTACGCCACGCTGTACGAACCCATGCCTTATCCGAAACCTGACCAACTGATGATGGTCTGGACAATGTATCCTAACGGGCGCGGCAGTACATCAACGGGCGATTTTCTGGAATGGAAGCGGCGCAGCGAGTCTTTTCAGTACCTGGAAGCATGGGGCGGCGGTTCCTTTAACGTCTCCACCACGGAACGACCCGAACAGGTCGACGGCGTGTTCTATACGCCCGGCTTTTTTCGTATGACCGGGTACCCGATGTTTATGGGCCGCAGTTTCCTGCCGGAAGAGGGGGAGGTTGGCAAAGAGCGCGTCGTAATACTGAGCCACCAACTGTGGAATCAACACTTCGGCGCCAATCGCGATATCATCGGGCAACAGATTCGGATGAATGGCGAGCCATATACGGTGATCGGCGTCGCATCGCCTGGCCTGAATGATCGGTTTATTGCAAAGTTATGGGTCCCCATGTCGTTCAGGCCGGAAGAGATCAACCACGAAGCCCATAGGCTTCTGGTGATGGGGCGCTTGAAAGACGGGGTTACGCAGGCGCTGGCGCAAGCGGAGATGCAGGAGATCGCCCGGCGCCTCGCCAGCGAGCATCCGGGATCAAACGCGAAAATAAGCGTGAGCGTTGAGCCTCTGCAAAATAACTTTATCCCTGATTCCACTATTAAAAACCTGTGGCTTCTTCTCGGCTCCGTCGGCTTCCTGCTCTTGATCGCATGTATCAACGTCGCCAACCTGCTGCTGGCGCGCGGGACGACGCGACAAAGAGAGGTCGCCATTAGAGCTGCGCTGGGAGCTTCGAGAGCTCAGTTGTTCAGACAGTTTCTCACCGAGAGCTTTTTATTGGCTGTGGCAGGTGGAATATTGGGCGTTTACCTCGGATGGTTACTGATTGACGCGATCATATACATCGTCCCGATGAATATGCTTCCTTCCGAAGCCGATATCAGAATCAGCGTCCCGGTACTGCTGTTCACGGTGGCGGCGACGACGCTGGCTGGATTGCTTTTCGGAAGCGCTCCGGCATGGCAGGCGAGCCGGCAGGATCTTAACGAGGTCATCAAACAAGGCGGGCGCACGGGGGCGGGAGGCGAGCGACGCAATGTGCGGCGAATTTTGGTGATTATCGAGTTTGCGCTGGCGCTTACGCTCCTGGCGGGAGGGGGATTGACGCTCCGCAGCTTCTGGAAGCTGACACGAGTGGACCTCGGCGTCCGAGCCGACCATGTCCTCACATTTTTTCTTCCCACGTCTCGGAGCCGCTTTTCTGATGTCGAGCGCATCAGCCCCTACTATCAACAGATGCTTGAAAAGATCGAATCTGTTCCTGGAGTCCGGAAGGCTGCGGTGACGACCGGGATACCAACGCGAGGCACGGGATTCGGAAGGCGCTTCAGTATTGCCGGCGCGCCGCCGGTGGACCCCGCCGCGCGCCAGGGGGTGGGATTTCAGATGGTTACGCCTGGATATTTCGAAACATTCGGAATCCGGGTCGTCAAAGGGCGCAGCTTTACCGACCAAGACACGGCGAAAAGCACGCGGGTTGCGATGGTCAACGAAAACTTTGTCAGCCGCTACTTATCGGGCGTGGACCCCCTGGCGCAGCGCATTGTGACTGACGAACTAGTTCCGGGCAGCAGGACAGCCGGCCCGCCGGTGGAATGGCAGATTGTCGGTGTCTTCCATACCGTTCGCAACGGTAGCGGGCTGCGCCGCGACAATCCGGAAATCTACGTCCCATTCTGGCAAAGCCCCTGGCCACAGGCTTCGATAGCGGTGCGCACGTCGGATGACCCGGCCCGTGTGACTGGCGGCATCGCCGCCGCGGTGAACTCGATTGATCCGGATTTGCCACTGGCCGGCGTCAGAACGATGGATGAACAAATCGGAGAAGTTCTGGCGTTTGACCGATTCGGAGTGGTCCTGTATGGCAGCTTCGCGGCTCTCGCGTTGCTGCTCGCGGCGGTGGGGATTTATGGCGTGATGAACTTCGCCGTCGCGCAGCGGACTCACGAATTCGGCCTGCGGATGGCTATGGGCGCTAGAGGAGCGAACATTTTGAGCATGGTTTTGAGGGAAGGTGGAACGCTCGCCCTCATCGGAATGGTCTTTGGATTCGGAGGCGCTTATCTGGTGGGCCGCGCTATGTATTCCAACTTATACGGGGTCAGCGCGATGGATATTGGCTCCTTCGGCGCAGCCGCGTTCACGCTCCTCGCTGCGGCTTTGCTGGCCTGTTATCTCCCCGCGCGGCGAGCCAGCAAAGTCGATCCGATGGTGGCGCTCAGATGTGAATAGGTGTCAGGTGTCAGGTGTCAGAATAGAGTCTGCGGCATCATTCCTTATCTGAAACCTGGAACCTCACACCTGAAACCTGAATCCCTCTTTGAGGGGAATTATGCAAACACTATGGCAGGACCTGCGCTATGGCGCCCGGATGTTGTTGAAGAAACCCGGCTTCACATTGATTGCCATCGTCACACTGGCGCTCGGCATCGGGGCGAACACTGCGATTTTCAGCGCCGTCAACGCCGTGCTGCTGCGGCCACTGCCTTATGACCAGCCGGAGCGGTTGGTGGCGCTCTATACCGCGTTGCCCAAACTCGGGTATCCGCGCGATGGGTTGACGGAGGCGGAATTCATCCGGCTGCGCCAGGAGAATCGGAGCTTTGCGGAGCTTGCCGGGTGGTACATGTTTGAGCGGTCGACCTTGCGTGGCGTGAGCGAGCCTGAACGTGTGGCCGCGCCGTTCTGCACGGCGAATTTCTTCCGCACGCTGGGCGTCAAAGTCGCGCTGGGCCGCGATTTCAACGCCGAAGAGGAAGTGGAAGGCAAGAACAAATTCGTTGTGCTGAGCCACGCTTTCTGGCAGCGCAAATTCGCAGGCGATCCGGCGGTCATCGGCCGGACGCTCGACCTCGACGATTCCGGTTACACCGTGGTCGGCGTGCTGCCGGCTTCGTTCAAGGCGCCGATGGAATTGAGGGCCGATACGCGCGCTGATCTGTGGCGCGCTATCGATTTGCGCCTGGCCAGCCCACGTCGCGGCAACGGATATTTAGGCGTGATCGGACGCCTGCAGCCCGGCGCTACGCTGGCCCAGGCTCAGGCCGAACACCAAGCGAACAATCGTCGCGAGGCGATCGAGAATCCGAAATGGTACCCGCCGGAAATCATCGGTTATATTCTGCCGCTCGAACGAGCCGTCGCCGGCGACGCACGGTTGGCTTTGCTGATTTTGCTTGGGGCGGTGGTGGTGGTTCTGCTGATCGCATGCGTGAACGTTGCGAATCTGCTGCTGGTCAGAGGCGAAGACCGGCAAAAGGAGATCGCCGTGCGCGCCGCGCTGGGCGCGAGCCGCGGGCGAATCGTCCGGCAATTACTGATGGAAAGTTCGCTGCTCGCCGCGCTGGGCGGAGGTTTGGGCTTGTTGCTGGCGGTGTGGGGAGTGGACGCGTTGTTGAGAATCAGTCCGGCGGACATTCCGCGGCTGGCCGAGACATCGCTCGACCTGCGGGTGACGGGCTTCGCGCTGCTGATGTCATTGCTCACGGCGGCGCTCTTCGGTCTGGTTCCGGCTTTGCGCGCAGTGAAATTCGACCTTCATACGACGCTGAAAGAGGGCGGACGCAGCGAGGCCGCAAACAGCCGCAGCCGCTTGCGGCGGTCGCTTGTCGTGTTGGAGACGGCGCTGGCGGTCGTGCTGCTCATCGGCGCAGGTTTGTTGATCCGCTCGGTGAGAGAATTGCAGAGAGTCGATATGGGGTTCAGATCCGATCATCTGCTGACCATGCGCATGACGCCGCCCAACTCCGCTTATCCCGACAATCAGCGGATCGCCGGCCTGTACGAAAGATTGCTCGCTCGCATAAACGCGCTACCCGGCGTCGAATCCGCCGCCGTGACCGACCCTTTACCTCCCAACGGCGAGGACCATGCCACGGTCGTCGAGATCGAGGGGCGTCAATTCGATATGAACAACCTGACGCATATGAGCGTCGATTTCCGCACGGTCAGCGCCGGTTATTTTCAGGCGATGGGCATGCGGCTGTTGCGCGGACGACTGTTTACCGGCGCGGATCAGGAAGGCGCGACGCCGGTCGCTATAGTCAATGAAAGTTTTGCGCGCAATCACTGGCCGAGCGAAGACCCCGTTGGCAAGCGCTTCCGTTACCTGAATACCATTCCTGATCGAGCGAGGACCCGTTACCTGACGATTGTCGGCGTGGTCGCCGACGCGAAGAACCGCGCGTTCGCCGACGCCGCGTGGCAGGAAGCATTCATCCCCCTGGCGCAGCACGCTGTTACCTATGGGAAAGAAGGCGTTCAACGAGCTTTCAATCTGGTCGCGCGGACGATGGCCGATCCATCAATCCTGGCGACCACGGCGCAACGCGAGGCTCGCGAAATCGAGCCCGATTTCATCATTTCGCAAGTCAGGACGATGGACGATGCGCTGGACGCCGCCTTCACGCAGCCGCGCTTCAATATGATTCTGTTCGGAGGGTTCGCGCTGTTGGCCTTGGCGCTCGGCGCGGTCGGCATTTACGGCGTGATCGCTTACGCCGTCGCGCAGCGCACACACGAGATCGGCGTCCGAATGGCTTTGGGCGCGCAATCACACGACGTGTTGAAACTCGTCGTCGCCGAAGGGATGTTGTTGGCGGCGTCGGGCGTCGGGATCGGCCTGCTCGCGTCTTTCGCTTTGACGCGGTTGATGAAGACCCTGCTGTTCGGCGTGAGCGCGACCGACCCGTTGACGTTCGGCTCGATCCCGCTACTGCTGACCGCGGTGGCGCTGCTGGCCTGTTACGTTCCCGCGCGCCGCGCGGCGAAAGTGGACCCGATGATCGCATTGCGCTGCGAATAGGTGTCAGATGTCAGGTTTCAGGTGTCAGGTTAGCGTCTGCGGCATCATTCCTTATCCGCAATCTGAAACCTGAAACCTGAAACCTGAAACCTTATTCACATCGAAGCGCGACCATCGGGTCTACCTTGGCTGCCCGTTGAGCCGGAATCCAGCAAGCCAGCAGCGCCACGGCGATCAGCAGCAGCGCAATCACGGCAAATGTCATTGGGTCAGTCGGGCGCACTTCAAACAACAAGGATTTCATCCACCTGGTCAGCGAGAAAGCCGCCGTCAATCCGATCACAACTCCGGCAAATGCCAGCTTCAACCCTTGTGTGAGGACCAACTTCAACACGTCCCCTGCTTGCGCGCCCAGAGCCATCCGAATGCCCAGTTCGTGCGTGCGCTGTTTGACTGAATACGAGGTCACGCCGTAGATGCCGACCGCCGCCAGTAATAAAGCCAGCGCGGCAAAGCCCACCAGCAAGAAAAGCGTCAGCCGGCGCGTGGCGAGCGAACCCCCTAGCAGTTGATTCATTGACCGGACCGAATATACCGGCAGGTCTTTTTCAACCGCGTGAATCGTGCGCTCGACCGCCGCCACCACCCGCAGCGGATCGCCCGCCGTGCGGACGACCAGCCACAGTGTTGGGCTACTCGGCCGCTGGTGAAGCGGTAGATACATTTGCATCGGCGTGTCCTGTTCCAGGCCTTCCAGTTTGACATCGGCCACTACGCCCACTACCTCACACCAGGGGTTCCACTGATCCGGGACTTCCTTCGTGCCGGTTTTCAGGCGTTTGCCGATGGGGACTTCGCCCGGCCAGAGGCGCTGCGCCAGCGCCTCATTGATGACGGCCACCCGCGGCGCTTCCGCCGTGTCGGCCTCTGTGAAGGCGCGGCCTTTCAACAGGCGCATACCCATGACCTCGAAATAATTCGCGCTGATCGCCGAGAGCGCCGACATCTGGAAATCGGTCGGCGAAGGTTTATCTGCGGCTCTGACTGGGCCGCCCCAATCAGAGCCATCAATTGGCAGCGAGCGCGTGATCGCAGCCCCTTGAACTCCAGGTAACGCGGCGATGCGTTTGAGACTTTCGTCATAAAGGGTCAAACGACGCGGCACGGTGTAAGCGTCGCTGCGCAGGTTGAGCCGCATCGTCAGCAGGTTTTCAGTATTGAAGCCCGGATCTACTCCCAGCAGCCGCGCCATCGAGCGTACAAGCAACCCAGCGCCAACCAGCAACACCAACGCTAAACTGACCTCGACCACCAGCAGTGTTTTGCGTGTCAGGTCGCGCGTCGCGCCGGCGGGCCGGCGGCCGCCTTCTTTCAGCGCCGAGTGCAGTTCGGCGCGCGCCGCGTGCAACGCTGGCGCCAATCCGCACAACACGCTGGTTAGCGCCGAAACCCCCAGCGTGAAGAGCAACACTGTCATATTGAGACTGACGCGATTGAGTTGCGGGACATCGTCGGGAGCAAGCGCCAGCAGGCCTTTCAGCATCCAACCTCCCAGCAACGCGCCGAACGTCCCGCCCAGTAGAGCGATCAACAGGCTTTCGCTGAGCAGTTGCCGGACGATTCGCCCGCGTCCAGCGCCTAGCGCCAGCCGCAAAGCCATTTCTTTCCGCCGGTCAGCCCCGCGCGCCAGCAGCAGGTTGGCGACGTTGACGCAGGCGATCAGCAGGATGAATCCGACCGCTCCAAGCAATACCCACAGCGAACGGCGAACGCCCTCCGACATCACGTCCTGCAAAGGCTCGGCCATTGCGCCCCTGCCTTTGTTATCCGCCGGATATTCGCGTTCGAGTTGCGCGGCGATTCCCGCCAGTTCGCCGTTCGCCTGCGCCAGAGTGACGCCCGGTTTCAGGCGCCCCACCGCATACAATCCCATTGAGACTCCGCGTTGCATCAAACCATCAGGCTTGAGAAACGGGCCAATAGGCGTATACACATCATCCGCCTGGAAATATTCAAACCCCGGCGGCAACACCCCGATCACTTCGTACGGCTCGCCGTCCAACGTCAGCTTCCGGCCGATGACGCCAGGATCGCCGCCGAACTGAGCCTTCCACAGCCCATCGCTGAGCAGCGCCGTACGCGCCGCGCCGCGGCGGTCGTCTTCGGCTACAAACAGACGACCGAGTTGTGGCTGCACGCCGAGCAGGTGGAAGAAATTCCAATTGACCGTCCGCCCGCGCAGCGACACCGGCTTGTCTACACCCGTGAGATTGAGCGTCTGTTTGCGAATCGAGGCCATCCCCTCGAAGGATTGCGCCCGTTCCCGCCAGTCGCTGAAGTTTGGATACGGAATCTGGTTGCGCCCTTTTTCCGACAGCAGAACCAGCCGGTCAGGCTCGGCGTAGGGCAATGGGCGCAGCAACAGCGCCTCGACCAGACTGAAGATCGCCGTATTCGCGCCTATGCCCAGTGTGAGCGTGGCGCCCGCCACAAAAGTGAAGCCAGGATTCTTCAGCAGCATTCGCGCGCCGAAGCGAAGGTCCTGCCACAGATCTTCAATCCATCTCACGCCGCGAGCGTCGCGGCTCTGCTCCTTCGCTTGCTCCACTCCGCCGAAGTCCTTGCGAGCCGCGCGCCGCGCCTCTTCCGGACTCATCCCGAGGCGGATGTTTTGCTCGGTCTGTTGTTCGACGTGATGGCGCAGTTCCTCGTCCAGTTCACGCTCGGCTTGCGACTTGCGCAGCAGCGCCCGCAGCGCAATCTTCAATCTGCTTAGCATATCGATCTCCTTGCGGTCTTCACCGACCTGCCGAAAATCCTCATACAAGTTTGCTTCTCACCAGGAATGTCAGCTTCAAATCCTGGCTCACTCGTGGCGGAGCGCTATCATTGGGTCGATCTTTACCGCCCTGCGCACAGGTACGTAGCAGGCAATTAGCGCCACTGCTGTGATAAGCAACGGCACAGCAATAAAAATCGTGGCGTCGGTAGCGCTCACCTCGTATAGTAACTCGGCCATGACACGGGTCAGTGCGAAGGCCAAAACCATGCCGATGGCCACGCCGATCAGAGCGAGCGCCAATCCACGTCCCACGAAAAGCGTCATGACGTCACGCGTCTGCGCGCCCAGCGCCTTGCGGATGCCGATCTCGCGTGTCCGTTGGGTTACCGAATACGAAATGACGCCATACACTCCAACTGTCACAAGGATCAGTGCGATCCCGGCGAAACCTGCAAGAAGTAGCGTCGTAAAATGTGGTTGAGCGATAGAATCGGCGACGATCCGCTCCATAGCCTTAACATCGTATACTGCTAAGCTTTTATCGAGAGCCCGAACCTCGCCCCTGATCGCGCCGCTCAATGACACAGGATCTAACGTAGCGCGCACTACTAAGCCTATAGAGTGAGGCGTGAAGTCCTGATTCGGGCCAAAATTGGCCTGGACATAAGGCACATACATTTCCTGGCGCGCCTCGGCGTTCAACGCTTGATTCTTTAGGTCCGGCGACACGCCCACGACCGACATCCAGGGCATCTTGTCGGTGAGCCGGATTCGCTTACCGATTGGATCCTCGCCCGGCCAGAGGCGCCGAGCCAGACTCTGGTTGACGATCACGACCGTAGGAGATTGCGCATTGTCCTGGTCTGTGAAAGAGCGGCCCTGCAAGAGCGGGATACCCATGGTCAAGAAGTAGTTAGGGCTAATCGTGTTGAAGTCAGCGATAGGGTCTTTGTCGTTACTAAACTCCGACGGATGCCCTTGGACGTCGAAGGAGACATTCGTCCTCGGCGTATCCAGCGGCAACTGATTCGCGATGGCGACAGCCTGCGCCCCAGGCAACGTCCCGGCGCGTTGGAGGAGTTGTTGATGAAAGGCAATCACCTGTTGATACGGGGTTCTCCAAGGCAGAGAAAGGCGCAGCGTGAGGACGTTCTCCGGATTGTACCCGGGGTTGACTTGCAACAAGCGCCAGAAGCTCTTGATCATCAAACCCGCTCCGACAAGCAACACTACCGAGAGCGTAACCTGTGAGACCACCAGCAAACCGCGAGTGCGGTTGTGCCCCGCGCCTTCCGCCCCTCCACGACCGCCTTCTTTGAGCGATTCATTCAGGCTTGGTTTGGAAGCATACAGGGCGGGAGCGAGGCCAAAGATCACTCCAGTCAGCAGAGAAACGAGCGTCGTGAAGCCGAGCGCCCAGCCGTCGATAGCAATCTCATTTATGCGAGGGATGGCGAGAGGCTTCTCTGCGATGAGGAATCGGATACACCAGTAGGCCAGCGGCAGCCCCAAAGCCCCGCCCATAATGGAGAGAAACGCGCTCTCAGTGAGCAACTGACGAACGATGCGCCCGCGGCTCGCCCCGAGCGCCGTTCTGACGGCAATCTCTTTTTGTCGCGCGGCGGCGCGCGCCAGGAGCAGGTTGGCTACGTTCGCGCAGGCAATGAGCAGAATGAACCCCACGCTGCCGAAGAGCACCAGCAGAGCCGTCCGAATATCTCCGACGATCTCCTCAAGCAGCGGAACAACTCTCGCATTGAATCCTTCGGCGCCCTTATAGTACTCAGGAAACCTTTGTTTAATTCGATCAACAGCGGCCTTCAATTCAGTCTTGGCCTGATCGAGAGCGCCCCCTGGCCTGAGGCGCGCAATTACGTTCAGGTAATGCGCCCCCGTATTAGTACTGGCCGGATTGATAGCCGCAGGCGTCCAGGCATCGACCATATCGCTGGGGAATCCGAATCCCGGAGGCGTGATCCCAATCACGATGCGGCTCTGGCCGCCGAGGATTACCGCCTTTCCAATAAGATTCGGGTCGGCGCTGAAGTGGCGCTGCCACAGGCGGTGGCTCAAGACTACTACGCCGTTCCGCCCACGTTGATCTTCTTCAGAGGAGTAAGGGCGGCCCAGTTCCATCTGCACGCCCAGCGCGGGGAAAAAGGCGGAGGAAGTCGCCGCCGTCAGAACCCGCTCGGGTTCCTTAATGCTCGTAAGAGTGTTAGGGAAAACAACATACGCTGCGACATGGTCGAAGCTTTGAGATTGATTCCGGTATTCGTTGAATTCGGGCTCTGATATGGGCGCCTGTGTCGTCGACCTGCCATCGGCGTTCCAGATTCTCACGATCCGCTCTGGATCTCTGTAGGGCAGCGAGCGCAATAACACCGAATTGACCACGCTGAAAATCGCCGTATTCGCGCCGATGCCGAGCGCCAACGTCACCATCGCGACTACCGTAACCCCCCGATTCTTGAGGAGCATTCGCGCGCCGAAGCGAAGGTCTTGCCACAGATCTTCAATCCATCTCACGCCGCGAGCGTCGCGGCTCCGCTCCTTCGCCTGTTCCACCCCGCCGAAGTTCTTGCGAGCCGCGTATTGCGCCTCCTCCGGATTCATCCCAAGCCGGATGTTCTGCTCGGTCTGTCGCTCGATGTGATGGCGCAACTCTTCATCCAGTTCGCGCTCGATCTCTGATTTGCGCAGCAGCGCGCGTAATCGCATCTTCAATTTGCTTAGCATATCGATCTCCTCTGGTTCTACCTGGGCGTATCTGAATTAACCGGCGCAATCGCCCGGCATTCACTCAGGACGCAGCGCGATCATCGGGTCAACTTTTGTCGCCCGGCGCGCCGGAATCCAGCAGGCCACGAGCGCGATTGTCGCCAGCAACAACGCGATCACGGCAAACGTCACGGGATCGGTCGCCGTCACGCCGAATAACAGCGTCTTCATCATCCGCGTCAGCGCGAAAGCGCCCGCCAGCCCCGCGCCGACGCCTAGCAGCGATAGCTTCATTCCTTGCGCGATCATCAGCCGCAATACATTGGCCGTTTGCGCCCCGAGCGCCATCCGAATGCCGACTTCGCGCGTGCGCTGCGAGACGGTGTAAGCCGTCACGCCGTATAGCCCAACGGCAGCCAGCAGCAATGCAAGCAGCGCGAACAGGCCAAACAACAGCGCGCTGAATCGCGGCTGCGATACTGCGGCGCCCAGGTACTGATCCATCGCCTTCACGTCGCTGAGCGCAATCTCGCGATCGAGCGCTGACACTTCATTCTGAATTGCTTTGGCCAGGCTGCCCGGCTCGACTTGCGTGCGCGCCACCAGGCTCATCTGGCCTATAAACGGCTCCTGAGCGTAAGGCATATAAAGCTCCGGGCTATATTCGGCGCCAAGCTCTGTATCGTGCTTCACATTCCGGACAATGCCGACAATTTGAAACTTCGTCGCCCCTTTCTCATCGCCAAACGCCGCCTCCAATCGTTTGCCAATCGGGTCTTCATTGGGAAAGTAGGTTTTGGCAAACGATTGATTGATGATGGCGACAGGAGGAGAGTTCAGCCCATCCTGCGCGGTGAAATCGCGTCCGGCTAAGAGCGGAATCCTCATCGCGCTGAAGTAATCGAGGTTAGCCGCGCGCACATCCGCACGGAGCTTTTCCCCCACCGGCGCGGCGCGACCTTCGATCTGGAAGTCGATGTACGCGTCACCGCCGCTGATCGGCAACGGGAGAATGGCGCTGGCCTGCGTAACGCCGGGGAGCGTCCGCACACGTTCCTGTAATCGCTGATAGAAGGCGATCTTCTGTTCCGGCCTGGCGTATTGCGCCTCTGGCAATTCGACCGTGGCGGTCAAGACATTGTGCACGTCAAAGCCCAGATCGACGCGCTGCAACCTGACGAAGGTTTGCGCCAGCAAGCCCGCGCCGACAAGCAGCATCAGCGCGACGGCCATTTCAGCGACTATCAGCGCGCCGCGCAACCGCGCCATGCCGTAACTCGACGAGCCGCGCGCGCCATCTTTCATCATTTCGATCAGGTTTACTTTGGACGCTTGCAGCGCAGGCGCGATTCCGCAGACAACGCCGGTCAATAAAGAAACCGTGAACGTAAAGCCCAGCGCCCAGCGGTCAAGCGCGATTTCAGACAGGCGGGGCATATCTACCGGGACGAAGCTCAGCAGCGCTTTCATTCCCCACCACGCCAGCAACAAACCTAGTAAAGCGCCGCCTGAGCTGAGCAGCAGGCTCTCAGTTAACAACTGCCGGATGATGCGCGCGCGCCCGGCGCCCAACGCGGTTCGCACGGCAATTTCTTTGCGCCGGGTTGTCGCGCGCGCCAACGTCAGATTGGCGACGTTGGCGCAAGCGATCAGCAGCGCCAAGCCCGCCGCGGCGAACAACACCAGCAGCGATTGGCGGTAATCGACGACCAGAAGGCCTTGTAGCGGAGATAATATGATCCCCAGATTGGTATTAGTATCGGGATACTCCTTCTCCAGATTGGCCGCCAACCGCTTCATCTCCGCCTGCGCTTGCGGAAAAGTTACACCGGGTTTCACGCGTCCGACCGCATGAAACGAGCGAAACCCGCGTTGTTCGGTGATGGGCTTTTCTCCATTCGAGGGTTCCGAATCAACAGCTAGCGTTACCCAAATCTCGACCGGATCGGCCCGAATTGGAAACTGAAAGCCCGGCTTCGTCACGCCGACGATCTGGAATAGTTTTCGATCCAACGTCAGGGCGCGCCCCACCACATTCGGGTCTGCGCCGAACCTCTTTTGCCAAAGACCATAACTGATGACCGCCGCGCGGCCCGCGCCTTCAGCGCCAACTTTCTCATCCGCCCGCGTGAAAACTCGGCCCAGATAAGGCTTGGCCTTAAGCGTGTCGAACAGTTCCGCCGAAACCACCTGCCCGTTCAGATGCGACGGCGTGTCATTGCCCGTCATCGCGCCGGTCATCGTGAAGGTTGCGCTGTGATACACCGCCATCGAATCGAAGGACTGATTCCGTTCGCGCCAGTCGAAGAAATCCGGATACGAACAAGCGTCGTCCATCTGTCGACCTTCAGGCTTGCGCTCTTCAGTCCAGCCAATGGCCACCAGCCGCTCGGGCTCGGTATAGGGCAGAGGCCTGAGCAACACCGTATTGACGACACTGAAAATCGCCGTGTTTGCGCCAATGCCGAGCGCCAGCGTTATCACGGCGATAAACGTGAACCCTGGGTTCTTTACCAGCATTCGCGCGCCGAAACGCAGGTCTTGCCACAGATCTTCAAGCCACATCACGCGATGAGCGTCACGGCTTCGCTCTTTCGCCTGCTCCACACCGCCGAAAGCCTTGCGAGCCGCATACTGCGCCTCTTCCGGATTCATCCCCAGACGTATGTTCTGCTCGATCTGTCGCTCGATGTGATAGCGCAGTTCCTCATCCAGTTCACGATCCATATCCCATTTGCGCAGCAGCGCACGTAAACGCGTTCTCAATTTCATTAGCATTTCGATCTCCTAGGGCTCTGTCTGGGCGTGTGAATCAATGGATGCGATCGCCCGGCGCTCAATCGCATCTCAGCGCGACCATCGGTTCCACCTTCGCCGCCCGCCGCGCCGGGATCCAGCAGGCCAGGAGCGCAATCCCGGCTAAAAGCAGCGGCGCCATGACAAATGTCGCCGGATCGGTCGCGCTCACCCCGAACAGCAAGTGCGCCATCACGCCTCTTAACCAGAAGGCGCCCAGCAGTCCTAAAGCCCCTCCGATCAACGCCAGTTTGATCCCTTGCCCGATGACGAGCCTCAACACATCCGGACTTCGCGCGCCGAGAGCGATGCGAATGCCGATTTCCTGTGTCCGTTGTGTGACCGAGTAATGAATGATGCCGTAGATTCCGATCGCCGCCAGCGTCAGCGCCAGCGCCGCGAAAAAGGTCAGGAGCCCGGTCTGGAATCGTCGCCCCAAGCTCGCATCGCTCAGCCATTGATCGAATGTGGTAGCGCTAGTGATCACCCGATTCCTATCCATCGACCGAGCGATGTCACGAATCGAGCCCAATAGCGCTAATGGATCGGATTCCGCGCGTATTACCAGCTCCCCGGAGGCTCGCAATGACGGGCGAAAGAATTCGCCGACGGGCTCTTTCTCCAGTCCAAGGCGATACATGTCCTTGACCACGCCCACGACGCTTACCCAGCGCCTGCTCACAAAGACCCGTTTGCCAATGGGATCTTCGCCGGGAAAGAGGCTGCGTGCGAGAGACTCGTTGATGATGACCACGTCCGGAGCCTCTTCCAAGACCTCGCGACCTCTGTCCGGGTCAAGTCGAGATTTGTAGACGACGTCCTGTCGGGAGAAGAAGCGCCCGCGCAACAGGGGCGTCCTCATCGTTTCGAAAAAGCCCGGATTGACGCGTGTTTCCTTGAGCAGAATCGTATCTTGTTCGGGCCTGGAAGGGCGGCCCTCGACTTCGATCTTGCGGAACGACGGGACCCCTCTCATGAATAGGCCGTCAACAACGCTGGCTCCCTGGACGCCGGGAAGCGCTGTGATCCGCTCGATCAGCTGTGAATCGAACTCCGTGAGAGGCAGCGCGCTTTGAGTGGATGAAGTATTCTTGGGGCCCGCGCCGATGAGTGAGAAGCGCACCTGCAGCGCCCCCTCCGGTTTGAATCCGGGATCCACGGATCGTAACCGGAGCAGGCTGTGGATCAGTAAGCACGCGCCGGTGAGTAATACCGCCGCTAACGCGCACTCGAACACCGTCAGAAGGCCATTCGTCTGGCGCAGTCGAAGCCCGCCGTAAGCGCTGCGGCTTCCTTCTTTCAGAGTTTCGTTGGGATCACTTCGCGAAATCTTCCATGCCGGCAGCAAGCCGAAAATGAGACTGGCGCCCAACGACAATCCGCCGGTGAAGAGCAATACGACCCGATCAATCCTGATTTCATCTAACCGCGGAAAATCAGGCGGCGCCCAAGCAAGCAGCGCGTTCAATCCCCAGGAGGCAAAGATCGCTCCGACCAGGCCCGCGCCGACGGCGAGAATCAAACATTCTGTGAACAGTTGCCGCATAAGCCGCGCGCGGCTCGCTCCCAATGTTGTGCGGATGGCGAATTCGCGTCGCCGCGTCGCGCCGCGAGCCAGCAGCAGATTAGCCACATTGACGCAGGCGATGAGCATGACGAAAACCACGGAGCCGAATAAGACCCAGAGCGCCAGTTGAAAATCCCCTGTGAAATGGTCCAGCACTGACATTACGGTGACACCCATGCCGGCATTTTCAGCCGGATAGGTTTCCCTGAGACGGTGGGCTATGGAGGTCATCTCCGCTCGCGCTTCGGATACCCGTACGCCGGGTTTTAACCGCCCAATCACAAACCACGCGTCGACTGTTCGACCTAGCCGAGCGACATCATAGCGGGGCATTAAGGTCGCGGGTTCCCAAAACTGCACTTCCTTCCCCGAGAAATAGAAACCTGCCGGCATGACGCCGATCACTTGCGAGGCCTCGCCATTGACCTCCAGCGTTTTGCCGATAACGTTCGGATCTGCGCCAAACCGGCGGCTCCATAACCCGTAGCTCAATACAACGACTCGTTCTCTTCGTTCCTCATCTTCGGGAGAGAAGGTCCGACCGAGCAACGGCTGGACGCCTAAAAGCGGAAACAAGTTAGCGGACACACGATCGATTCTCACCTGCTCCGGCGCGTCTCCAGCGGTTAAGAAGACCAGATCGCCGCTGTAATTCGCGATTTCGGAGAACGTCCTGCTCTGACTGCGCCAGTCCACCAGGTTCGGATAAGAGGTCCCATCCTTGGGATTTTTCTCGTTGGCGTTATCCGTCCATAACCGGACCAGACGTTCAGGTTCGTGGTAGGGAAGCGGTCGCAGCATCATGCCGTAGACCACGCTGAAAATTGCGGTGTTTGCGCCAATACCGAGCGCGAGCGTCAGCACAGCAATCAATGTGAAGCCGGGGTTCTTCAACAACATTCGCGCGCAGTAGCGAAGGTCTTGCCAAAGCTCTTCGAGCCATCGCACGCCGCGAGCGTCGCGGCTTCTCTCTTTCGCCTGTTCCACTCCGCCGAAAGCCTTGCGAGCGGCGGAGCGAGCCTCGTCCGGATTCATCCCCAGGCTGACGTTCTGCTCGGTCTGTCGCTCAACGTGATAGCGCAACTCCTCGTCTAGCTCATGCTCCATCTCCGATTTACGCAACAGCGCGCGTAGCCGCGTTCTTAAATTGCTCAGCATCCTGACCTCCTTGTCATTGGCTTACCACTCCAGGAATCCGCTTCACTCATTCCGAAGAGCCACCAATGGGTCTACCTTTGTCGCCTTCAGCGCGGGAATCCAACAGGCGGCTAACGCCACTCCTGCAAGAATCAGCGAGACGACTATAAACGTCGGCGGATCTGTTGCGCTCACCTGGTAGAGGAATTCCTTCATCAACTGCGTCAAGGTCAACGATAAGACCAGGCCGGCACTCAGGCCGATCATCGTCAGCTTCATTCCATGGCCCAGGATCAATCTCAATACGTCCAGCCGCTGCGCTCCCAACGCGGTCCTGATGCCGATCTCGTGGGTTCGCTGGGCAACAAGGAAACTCATCACCGAGAAGATGCCGGCGACTGCGAGGACCATCGCCAGTCCGGCCAGGGCGGTAAGCAAAGTCATGCTGAATCGCTGGCGCGTCAAAGAATCCGAAACTCGACTCTCCATCGATCGCACCTGATAAACGGGCAATTCTTTATCGATCTCCCTCACCGCGGCGCGCAAAGGCGCGGCAAGGTTCATCGGGTCGCCGGTTTTCACACGCGCTGTGATCGACATAGAGCCTGCCATCATATACGTGTATGGCAAATAGAATTCCGGCGGCGCTTCCTTGCTCAATGCGCGGTCACGGACATCTCCCACCACGCCCACGATCTCCCCGGTAATCCCTTTTATAGCCTGTTTCAATCGTTTGCCGATCGGGTCCTGGCCGGGGAAGAAGCGCCGCGCCAGCGTTTCGTTGATGAGCATGACTTTTGGCGCATCAAATCCGTCTTGATCGTTAAACATCCGCCCCTTGATCAGCGGAATGCCCATGGTTCGGGTGTAATCGGGCGTGATCATACGGACGGCGGCTCGAGGGCGCTTGCCGGGTCCCGGGTCCGGTTGGCCTTCGATGCTAAAAGAGGCGCTTATATCCTCACCGCTGTAGGGTAATCCAAAGATCGCCCCCACCGCCTCCACGCCGGGTATGCTTGAGATGCGCTCTATCGCACGACGATAGAACTCGATTTGTCGCGCGTCATTTGCATAAGGCGCCTCGGGGAGCGAGACCGTAGCCGTCAGAACGCGCTGCGGATCGAATCCTGGAGAAGTGTGGCGCAGTCGCTGGAAGCTCTTGATGAGCAATCCTGCGCCGATCAACAGCGCGAGCGAGAGCGCTACTTCGGAGACTATCAGCAAACTCCGCAAGCGACTGCGCCCTTGCCCGCCGGTTGCGCTTCGCCCCGCGTCCTTCAGCGCGCCATTCAGATCGAACCGCGAACTTTGCAGAGCGGGCGCAAGGCCGAAAAGCATGCTCGTCAACACGGACAGGCCGAGTGAGAACGCGAGCACCGTTTTATCAATTCCCACTTCATTGATCCTGGGGATATCGGTGGGAACAAACTTCACAATCAGATCGGTACACATTGCGGCGAGCAGTAATCCGATCACCCCACCGACAACCGAAAGGACAAGGCTCTCGGTTAACAATTGCCTGACGATCCGCCCGCGACTTGCCCCCAGCGCCGCCCGAATCGCCGTCTCCCGTACGCGCCCGACTGAGCGCGCCAATTGCAAATTGGCGACATTGGCGCAGACGATCAACAGTACGAACCCGACGGCGCCGAGCAATACCAATAGCGCGTGATTGAGATCGCCCACCAGATACTCATGCGCCGGGACGAGGCTGAGGCTCTTGCCGGCGTTGAATTCCTTGTATTGCTCATCCAGATTGGAGGCGATGGCCCGCATTTCAGCTTCAGCCTGCTCGATAGCGACGCCCGGGTTGAGCTTTCCCAGTATTTGAAGATAGCCCGCTCCTCGCTGAACTTCCATCCCGCCTTTGGGATCAAGCGGCCTGAAAAAGTCCAATTCCCGATCGAGGAAGGGGAAATCGAAGTTCGACGGAGTGACGCCGATGATGATTTTCTGTTCCCCGTCGAGCATGATCCGCCGTCCGACGACGTTCGGACTCGCGCCCAGCCGCCGCCGCCACAAGCCGTGACTGATGATGACTGACTCCACGCCGGGCTGTTCATCGTTGGCCGTAAAGGCTCGACCGAGTCGCATGTTGACGCCTAGGGCCCGGAAAAAATCGGCTGAGACAACCATACCGGTGACGCGTTCGGGAGTCTCTCCCTCGATCAAGGTCGCATCATAATCCGAGTACGCGGTCAGGGCTTCAAAAACAGTGTTACGCGACCTGTAATCGGCAAAATTGAGGTAAGAGTGAGCGCCTCCGGTCGCGCCTGTATCCGTTCTGGCCCCCAGGACCATGGTGAGTCGCTCCGGATGAAGGAAGGGAAGTGGGCGAAGTGACACCGCATTGATTACCGAAAAGACCGCTGTATTCGCGCCAATGCCAAGAGCCAGCGTCAATACTGCAATCAAGGTGAAGCCGGGATTCTTCATCAGCACCCGCACGCCGTAGCGCAGATCTAGCCAAAGGTCTTCGATCCATCTCATGCCCCGGGCATCACGACTCCGCTCCTTTGCCTGCTCCACCCCGCCGAAGTTCTTGCGAGCCGCGTGGCGCGCCTCCTCAGGATTCATCCCAAGCCGAATGTTCTGCTCGGTCTGTCGCTCAATGTGGTAGCGCAGTTCCTCGTCTAATTCGCGCTCGACTTGTGTCCTGCGCAGTAGCGCCCTCAGCGCCGTCTTCAATCTGCTCAGCATTCCGGCCTCCCTGCGCTCAGCGCTAAGGTTCCTAAGCGCTGTGGCGAAAATAAGGATGCGTGGCGCGAGTAGAGACGCAAGATCTTGCGTC